>JBEKZQ010000161.1:0-13708 GCA_049509675.1 Thermoguttaceae bacterium
CAGTGCGACGCAAGCGGATTCTTGAATGCGAATTTGCCCTTGGTCAAGGAACAAGCGATAACAAGGGACCAGACGAGCACTTACGCCTTCGAAGCGAGGCTAGCTGCGGAACCGCTGCGTGCCGGGTGTACCTGTTGCCGCCCCCCTTTGACGTATCGCGGGCGAGGCGTAACAATAGTGTTGGTCATTCGCTTGCGACGGCGTCCGATGAGAGGCCCCCGTAATGGGGACCTGTGAACCTGGTCAGGGGCGAAAGTCAGCAGCCATAAGCAGTCAGCTCCAGGTACGGTGGGCCTCTCGTCAGACGCCGTCGTTCGGCCGTGAAGGGGACAGGTCCGTGTTTTCGGTCCGCGCGTCATGGCCAGCACATTGCCATTTGGCCGAAAAACGGACCAGTCCCCGGCCCGTGGAAGCAGTACCATCTTCGGTGCCGGAGTCGTATGCCTGATCCGATCGATACTCTCGAACATCCCCCGTTGCCCGCGCCGCGGTCTTACGTGGTCGTGGCCCGCCGCTATCGCCCCCAGACCTTCGCCGACCTGATCGGCCAGGAGCACGTGGCGCAGGCCCTGAGCAACGCGATTACCACGCAACGCGTCGGCCACGCCTATCTGTTCACCGGGGCCCGCGGCGTCGGCAAGACCTCGGCCGCCCGGATTCTGGCCAAGAGCCTCAATTGTGTGCGCGGCCCCGCGCCCATTCCCTGCAACGAGTGCGACATCTGCCGCAGCATTGGTTTCGGCGATGACGTGGACGTGCTGGAGATCGACGGGGCCAGCAACCGCGGCATCGACGAGATTCGCCAGTTGCGGCAGAACGTGAACGTGCGGCCCAGTCGCGCCCGCTTCAAGATTTATATCATCGACGAAGTCCACATGCTCACGCGGGAGGCGTTCAACGCACTGTTGAAGACGCTGGAAGAGCCCCCCGAACACGTGAAATTCATCTTCTGCACCACCGAACCGACGAAAATCCCCATCACCATCCTGTCGCGGTGTCAGCGTTTCGATTTTGCGGGGATTTCCAGCCGCTCGATCGCCATGCGGTTGCGGCCTTCGCTCCGCAGCACATCACGGTGGCCGACGTTCATGGCATGCTGGGCACCGCCGGCGACGAGCGGCTGGGAGCGATTGTTCGGCACCTGGTCCAGCGGAACCCGGCCGGGGCCTTGGCCGAACTGGAGACGGCCATCGGCCAAGGGGTCGATGCCGGGCTGTTGATCGAGCAGCTTTTCGGCTATTTTCGCGACTGCATGTTAGCCAGCGTCGGTTGCAATGCCGAAGCGTTCTTGTATGCCGCGCCGTCGCGCAGCGAGGAGGTGGTGGAGGCGGCCCGGCGGTTGGGATTACACACCGTGCTGGCCATGATGCAGATCCTCGATCAGGCCCTGTCGCGAATGAGGCTGAGCACGCAGGCCCGCATCCTGGCCGAGTTGGCCCTGGTGCGAATCTGCCACTTGGAGGACTTGGACGAGCTGGCCGGCTTGATTGAGCAATTGCGGCAGGGTCTTCCCGCAGGCTTGCCGTCGGCAGCGCGGCCGGCCGTCTCGCTTGCCCCGCCGAGTGCGCCAATTGCTCCGGGCGCAACTGCAAAAAAAAACGTTGAGCCGCCCCCCCCGGTAGCCGTTCAGCAGGGCGCGGCCGAGAACATGGACTCGCTCCCTTCTGCGGTACTACCGCTCAGTGCGGCGAGTGTGGGCGAGGTCTGGAGTCGGGCACTGGAAAGGCTGTCCGGGATGCTCTTGGAGCAGGCCCGGCTTTTCGATAGCGTGACGCTGGCCGCGCCCAACCGGCTGGCCGTGTCGTTCAAGGCCGTGTATGCACTGGCCCGATCGTTGTGTCAACGGCCGGAACACATGGCCCGTTTCGAGCGGGCCCTGGCCGACGTGACCGGCCAGGCCGTCGGAGTAGAATTCATCGTGGCGGAAGAAGGCGCGAGCGACGCGGGCGCGGCTGCGACGGTCCGCAGCGTGCCGCCGCACCAACGGCTCTTCGAGGCCGCCAAGCATCCGTTGCTCCGCCGTGCCAATGAACTATTTGGGGCGCAACCAACGCGAGTCGACCTGGACGAACGGGAGACGTAAGCCAGCCATGTTCAAAGGACTTTCCAATCTCGGCAACTTGTTGAAGCAGGCCCAGCAGTTTGGCGGGCAAATGGAAAAGTTGACCGAGGAGCTGAAGAATCGTCGCGCCACCGGCGCCGCCGGGGGCGGCATGATCGAGGTCGAGATCAACGGCGCAATGGAACTGCTCCGCTGCCGCATCGATCCGCAATTAATCGCCCAAGGGGACCGGGAACTGATCGAAGACCTGGTCGTTGCGGCCGTCAACCAGGCGCTGGTCAATGCCAAGAAAATGCACGCCGAGGCCCTCAAAGACATGACGGGCGGCCTGCAACTGCCGGGTTTGCAGGAGGCCTTGGAGAAGCTCGGCGGCATCGAGGGCCCGGAAAACGCCTAGCAGGCCAAAGACTATGCCCGAGCTTACCCGATCGGTTACCGACTTGATTAACGAACTGGCGAAGATGCCCGGCATAGGCAAAAAGTCGGCGGAGCGGCTGGCGTATTATATCTTGCGGATCGGAAATACGGAGGCCCTGGCCCTGGCCGATGCGATCCGCAATGTCAAGCAGAACGTCCGATATTGCCGCGACTGTTATAATTTGGCGGAGGAAGAGTTGTGCGAGATCTGCCGCGACCCCAAGCGGCAGCGCGAGTTGCTGTGCGTGGTCGAGCAGCCGCGGGATCTGATGGCCTTGGAGCAGTCGGGCGCATATCGCGGGTTGTATCACGTGCTGCTGGGCCGGATTGCTCCGTTGGAAGGGATTGGGCCGGAACAATTGACCATCGATGGCCTGATAAATCGCGTGCGGAGCGAGCCGGTGAAGGAAGTGATCATGGCCACCAATCCCACGGTCGAGGGCGACGGCACGGCGCTGTACATCTCCAACCTGTTGGCCGATCTGCCCGTGCGCGTCACGCGGTTGGCGCGTGGAATTACCTCCGGCAGCGTGCTAGAATTTGCTAACAAGGAGATCCTCGCCGATGCCATGAGCGGGCGGCAGGCGTTTTAGAGTCGGACATGTGCGATTTGAAATCTGAGATTTGAGATTCTATGCGGCTTTCGTTAGGTCAAGATCTGCGAATGGTTCAGAAGCAGGTGCTGGCGCCGCGGATGATCCAGTCGATGGAGATTCTGCAACTGCCGATCCTGGCGCTGGAGGAGCGCATCGAGCAAGAGATGGAAGAGAACCCGGTCCTGGAACTGCAGGAGGAGGATCCCGATCTGCCGGCGGAACCGAAGGCCGAAGACGTTGTGGAAGCGCCCGATGCGCGCACCGAGGAAGAGCGCGAACTGGTGATCGACGAGACGCACAACAACGAGGACGACTTCGAGCGCCTGATGAAGATGGACGCCGACTTTCCCGAGCAGTTCGAGGAGCGTTCCCGTCCGTCGCGGGCCGAAACGGAAGAGGCGGGCGAGCGAAAGCTCGACGCCATGGCCAACGTGATCGCCAGGCCGCAGTCGCTGCAGGATTATCTCCGCGATCAATTGACCTGGTTCGACCTGGATCCCGAACTGCGGGCCATGGCCGAGCGGATCATCTACAATCTCGACAGCAACGGTTATGTGCAAGGCCGCCTGGAGGATCTCTTCGGGGCGGAGGCCGGCAAGGAGCAGTTGGCGCGGGCCGGCCGGGCCCTGGCCCTGGTGCAGCGGCTCGATCCGCCCGGCGTGGCGGCACGCGATTTGCGCGAATGTCTCTTGTTGCAATTGACGCCCGGCATGCCGTATTACGAACAACTCCGCACGCTGATCGCCTCGCATCTGGAAGACCTGGAACACAACCGGCTGCCGGCCATCAGCCGTCGCACCGGGTATTCGATCGAGCTGATCCAGGAATCGCTGCTTGAGCTGCGCAAGTTGAACCCGAAGCCGGGGGCCGACTTCAACGAATCGCTCGTGCCGCCGGTAACGCCCGACGTGTTCGTCGAGCAGGCCGACGACGGCAAGTACGTGGTGCGCTTGGAAGACGGCCGCACGCCGAGCCTGTTCATCAGTCCGTACTATCGCAAGCTGTTCGCCAGCGGCGAGGCGAACCAGGAGGCGCGCGAGTACATCAAGCGGAAGATCAACTCGGCCCAGTGGCTCATCGAATCGATCCAGCAGCGCCGCAGCACGCTCACCCGCGTGGCCCAGGCCATCGTCGACCATCAAACCGAGTTTCTGAGCAAGGGGCCCGAGTCGATCGAGCCCTTGAAGATGCAACAGATTGCCGACAAGGTGGGCGTACACGTGACGACGGTCAGCCGGGCGGTGGACGACAAGTGGATCCAGACCTCGCGGGGCATCTTCCCCCTGAAACGCTTCTTCTGCGGCGGGACCGTCGGCGCCGACGGCGAGGAAGTGGCCTGGGACACCATTCGCCTCAAACTGCAAGAGTTGATCGACAACGAGAGCAAGCAGCATCCCAAGAGCGACGAGCAGTTGGTGAAGGACCTTGCGGCCGCGGGGGTGACGGTCGCGCGCCGCACGGTGACCAAGTATCGCAAGGCCATGAACATTCCCAGCTCGCGTCAGCGTCGCGACTGGAGCGCGGCCGACGACGGGGCCCCGCCGACGCCAGAACCCGAAGCGGATGGCGAAGACGCGACCGGCGAGTAAATTGGGTCTTGGGACGCCCTTTGACAGCGGTGCCACTGGCTTGCCAGTGCTGTTCCCTTCCGCTTCTTGTCGCACTGAACGGCCGAGAATCGCTCCGCGTGGCTCGCCGCCGGAAGCGATCCATCCGCAGCGAACGGAGCAGCGACGCGGTACCACAGCCTCCGGCCCGCCTGCGGGCTTCGGCGATCCTCAATCGCAAGAGCCCGCCGGGAAGAGCACGGGCAAGCCCGTGGCACCAGAAGACCCAAGACCTAAGACGTTTCTTCCGGGCGGAGGTCGCGCAGGGAGCCGATCCGCAGAATTTGCGGCCAGAGCCGTGCGGCGGCGGCCACGATGAGGAGCGTGCCGATGCCGCCGCCAACCACCGATATTACGGGGCTGAACAGCCAAGCCGTGACTCCCGACTCCAGCCCGCCCAGGTGGTTCGAGGCCTCAATGAAAATGTTGTTGACGGCCGAGACGCGGCCGCGCATGGCGTCGGGCGTCAACATCTGCACCAGCGAATGGCGGACCACGACGCTGATGTTGTCGAAGGCCCCCATGAGGAACATCATGGCGAAGGAGAGCCACAAGGAGCGCGACAGCCCGAAGACGATCGTGGTCAGTCCGAAGGCGGCCACCGCCCAGAGCATGGTCCAACCGGCCCGGCGCATGGGCGGCAAATGGGCCAGCACAAGCGACATCGCGATCGCCCCGGCCGCTTCGGCGGCAGTCAAGTAGCCGACCGCGGCCGGCCCGGCCTTGAGAATCTCCTGGGCAAATACCGGCAGCAGATAGGTGCAGCCGCCCACCAGCACGGCAAACAGGTCCAGCGTGATCGTGGCCAGGATCGGCTTGCGGCTCCACACGAAACGCACGCCGGCCATCAGGCTCTCCAACGACAGCGATTGCAGGGCCTGTTGGAGCCGCGGGCGGGGGATGGCGGCCAGGGCCACCAGCGACAGCAGCCGGCACGCCACCACCGTGGCCAAGGCGATGGGTACGCCGTCGTGCAGGCCGACGAGTCGTCCGCCCACGGCCGCCCCGATCATGAAGGCGATCTGAAAGACGCTGCTGTTCCAGGCCACCGCCTGGCTGAAATTCACGATCGGAATCAATTGCGGCAGCAGCGCCGAGCGCGACGGTCCGCCCAGGGCCTGGCCCACCGCGCTAATGGCCAGCAACAGGTAGATCCAAGCCACCGAGGCATCGCGCCAGCAGGCAACGGTCAAGCCCAACGACACCACGGTCGTGACGCCCACCATGCCCGCCAGCACCCAACGGCGGTCCCAGCGATCGGCCAGGTGCCCGGCGGGAATCGCCAGCACGATCACCGGTAGGGCCTGCGTCAGGCCCAGCCAGCCCAAGGCCAGCGGGTCGCCGGTCTGGGCGTAGACATAGACGGCCAAGGCCACGGTCTCGATCTGCCGGGCAAAGGTCATCAGGAACCAACTCGAAGTGTAGAGTTGGTAGGCCCGCAGCCGCCAAATGGCGTATGGCGCCGCAGGTGGCGCAGGGTCGGTGGGTTCGGGTGCAACAGGCATATCAAGTAGGGTAACGCAAAGTCGGATCAGGAAAAAGAGTACGCCACATTTTCACTACCGTCCGCTCCATTGTGAATGTATAATCACAATAGGAGGTGCAAGCGCCGTGGCCGACGAAAAATTGGATACGCAAGTCCGCAAAGAGCAGATCGCCGCAGCCGCCTTGGAACTGGTGGCCAGTCAGGGGATCAAGCGGCTGAACATGGCGGCGATCGCCCGGCGGGTGGGGCTGGTGCCCTCGGGAATCTATCGTCACTTCAAGAGCAAAGACGAGGTGCTCGACGCCGTGCTGGAACTCTTGCGCGCGCGGCTGATGGCCAACGTCGCCACGGCCCGGGAGGAGAGCGCCGATCCGCTGGAGCGGCTGCACGGATTGCTCACGCGCCACGTGCGGCTGATACGGGAAGGCCGGGCCTTTCCCCGCATCATCTTCTCCGACGAAATGTTCGAGAATCACAGCGAGCGACAAGCCCGCGTCAAGGGAATCCTGGCCCAGTACCTGGCGGAGATCGGCCGCCTTGTCCAGGAAGGACAGCAACAGGGGCAGATCTGCGCCGACGTGCCGCCGCAGACCGCCGCGATGATGTTCATGGGAATCATCATTCCCGCCGGGATCCTTTGGCACCTGACCGACGGCGGTTTCAACGTCACGCAACACGCCGGCCGCGCCTGGCAGATGTTATACGCCGCCCTGACCGGCAGGCGGAGCGGATCGTGACTATATATTCACAAGAGTTTTGCAAAACGCCGATTCAAGGTCCCCCTCTCCCTCCGGGAGAGGGCCGGGGAGAGGGGACGCTACGAGAGGGCGGGGAATACAGCAAGCCGCGTCTTATCTCAGTCGCCCTCACCCTACCCTCTCCCGGAGGGAGAGGGGGAACAATCGCGGATAGCTGCGATAACTTTGCAGAAGTCCAGCACTCACAAGGAACGCAACGATGAGCCTTCGCAAGTTGGTGCTGCCGACAATAGCCGTCGTCACCGCGGGAGTCGGGGCGTGGTACGGCCTCAATCTGTCGCGCAGCGAGGACGATACGCTGCGAGTCTCCGGGAACATCGAGGCCACGCAGGTCGACGTGAGCTTCGAGATGCCCGGCCGCGTCAAAACCCGCGAGGTCGACGAGGGCGACAAGGTCAGTCCCGGCCAGGTCGTGGCGACGTTGGATTTCCCCGATCGGAAGGTATTGCAGGCCGAGATCGACCTGCAAGAGGCGAACCTTCGCGAGGCCCGCTCCGCCCTGGAACTGGCGAATAGCAATTTTTCGCGGGCCCAGCAACTGTTGCCGGAAAACGCCATTTCCAAGCAGGACTACGACCAGTTCAAGAATACCGTCCTGTTGGATGAGGCAAAGATCGAGCAGGTCAAAGCGTCGCTGGAGATGGCCAAGACCCGGCTGGGCTATGCGGTCATCACCGCCCCCATGGCCGGCGTGGTCCTTTCGAAGAACATCGAGCCGGGCGAATACGTGGCGCCCGGCACCCCGGTCGTCACCATGGCCGATCTGAAGAACATCTGGCTGCGGGCGTACGTCGACGAACCCGACGTCGGCCGAGGCCGCGTCAAGTGGGGCCAGAAGGCCGAAGTCACTACGGATGCCTACCCCGGCAAGAGCTACAAGGGCCGCATCAGTTTCATTTCTTCCGAGGCCGAGTTCACGCCCAAAACCGTGCAGACGCCCAAGGAGCGGGTGAAGCTGGTCTACCGCATCAAGATCGACATCGAAAACACGAATTTGGAGCTCAAGCCCGGTATGCCCGCCGATGCAATTATCGAAAAGTAACGAGTTCTCGGGAGGCCACGTCCTACCTCAGTTCCCCTCACCCCGACCCTCTCCCGGAGGGAGAGGGGGACATTAGGTCACCCCGACCATGCCGGTGAAAAGAACTGAAAACTGAACACTGAAAACTGAACACTGGCCTGATGGAAACCATCCGCACCGAGCGACTGACGAAGACCTTCGGCGATCTGACCGCGGTCGCGGAGCTCACGCTCGCGGTGTCGGAAGGGGAGATATTCGGGTTGGTGGGGCCCGACGGGTCGGGCAAGACCACCACGATGCGCTTGCTGACGGCGATCATGGATCCCACGTCCGGCGACGCCTGGGTGGCCGGCCGGCACGTGGTCGGCCAGGCCGAGGCGGTCAAGGAACAGATCGGCTATATGAGCCAGCGGTTCGGCTTGTATACCGACCTGACCGTCATGGAGAACCTCAACTTCTACGCCGACATCTACAACGTGCCGCACCGCGGCCGGCAGGAGCGGATCGACCGGCTGCTGGCCTTCAGCAACCTCGCGCCGTTCAAGCGGCGATTGGCCGGGGCATTATCCGGCGGCATGAAACAGAAACTGGGGCTGGCCTGCGCCCTGATCCACACGCCAAAGGTGCTGTTTCTGGACGAGCCGACCAACGGGGTCGATCCGGTGTCGCGCCGAGATTTCTGGCGCATTCTCTACCAATTGCTGCGGGAGAAGGTGACGATCTTCTTGTCCACGGCCTATCTGGACGAGGCGGAACGCTGCCACCGCGTGGCCTTGATCCACCGCGGCCGGCTGCTGGCCTGCGATACGCCCAACGAGGTCCGCAAGCTGATGCGCGGCGAAATCCTGGAGGTCCGCTCGCGCAACCCGCGCAACACGGCGGCCTTGCTCCGCGAGCGCTGCGGGGCGAACCGGGTGGGCCTGTTCGGCGACCGCGTCCACGTGGTGGGCGACACGCCCGCCGAGACCCGCCGGCAGATTGAAGAAATCCTCGCCGCGGCCGGGCAGCCGATGGTGGAAATTCGTCCGATTGCGCCGTCGCTGGAAGACGTTTTCGTGTCGGTCCTGGGTGCGGAGTCGTCGCACGATATTACGTCGCCGCGAGAGAACGATTTCGTAGGACGGATTGCCAATCCGTCCCACAGCGCGCAACATCCGGCGCATGGGCAGCGATTGCCCTTCCCCACGCCTGCGGACGCCTCCGGCGCGCCCGGCGAGGCGGCCGTGACGGTCGAGAACCTGCAGCGGCGATTCGGCAGTTTCGTGGCCGTCGATCGCATCAGTTTCTCCGTCCGCCGCGGCGAAATCTTCGGTTTCCTGGGGCCGAACGGGGCGGGCAAATCGACCACCATCCGCATGCTCTGCGGGATCCTCTTGCCCAGCGGCGGCACGGGCTCGGTGGCCGGTTTCGATATCCGCACCCAGCAGGAACGGATCAAGGCGCACATCGGATACATGAGCCAGAAGTTCTCGCTCTACCAGGACCTGACCGTCGAGGAGAACATCGACTTCTACAGCGGCATCTATAACATCCCGCCGCACGAGCGCGCCGCACGCAAGCAATGGGTGATCGACATGGCCGGCCTGGCCGACCACCGCCGCCAGCCCACCGGCATCCTCTCCGGCGGTTGGAAGCAGCGGCTGGCCCTGGGCTGCGCCATCCTGCACCAGCCGCCCATCCTGTTCCTCGACGAGCCGACCTCGGGGGTCGATCCGCTCAGTCGTCGCCGCTTCTGGGACTTGATCTACGACATGTCGGGCCAGGGCGTGACGATCTTCGTCACCACCCACTACATGGACGAAGCGGAATACTGCGACCGCCTGGGGCTGATCTACCGCGGAGAGCTGATCGCCGTGGGCACGCCCGAAACCTTGAAACGCGACGTGATGCAAGAGGACGTGCTGGAAGTGTCGTGCGCGCAGCCGGAAGCTGTTCTGGAAGACTTGAGCCGGCTTCCCTTGGTCCGGGAGGCGGCCCTGTTCGGCAACGGCCTGCACGTGGTGACCGGCGACGCCGACCGCACGGCGGCCGAAGTTCGCCGCTTGTTCGACGAGCGCGGCCAGGTGGTGCAGCGGATCGAAAAGATTCAGCCGTCGCTGGAAGACGTCTTTGTTTCCCTGATCGAGGCCCGCGACCGGTCCGAAGAACCGCAGGCGGAGGTGGCCCGATGAATCTCCGCCGCGTCTGGTCCGTCGCCCGCAAAGAGTTCGTCCACGTGCTCCGCGATCCGCGCAGCATGGGCATGGCGGTGGCCATTCCCATGCTCTTGCTGCTGTTGTTCGGCTACGCCCTGACGTTGGACGTCGACAACGTGCCGATGGTGATTTGGGACCAGAGCCAAACGCCCGCCAGCCGCGACCTGGTCAGCCGCTTCCTCGGTTCTCCTTATTTCTCCTTGCGCAAGTACGTGGATAACTACCGCGACCTGGAGCACGCCATCGACGCCGGCGATGCCCTGGTCGGACTGGTGCTCCCCTACAACTTCGACCGCCACATTGCCGCCATGCACCCGATCCCCGTGCAACTGATCGTCGACGGCAGCGACGCCAACACGGCCACCATCACCATCGGCTACGCGGAAGCGATCACCCAGATATATTCGCAGGAGGAGGTGATCGAGCGCGACTTGAAGCGGGAAGGCATCACGTATTTCCCCATTCCCCTGGATGTCCGCAGCCGCGTGTGGTTCAATCCCGACCTGGAATCGCGGAACTACATCATCCCCGGGCTGATTGCCGTGATCATGATGATCATTGCCGCGCTGCTGACCTCGCTGACGGTGGCCCGGGAATGGGAGCAAGGCACCATGGAGCAACTGATCTCCACGCCCGTCCGCGGACATGAGCTGATCTTCGGCAAGCTGGTCCCCTACTTCGCGATCGGCCTGCTGGACGTGCTGTTGGCGGTGCTCATGGCCGAGTACCTGTTCCGCGTGCCCCTGCGGGGAAACGTGGCGCTGCTGTTCGGCATGGCGTCGATCTTCCTGATCGGCGCCCTGGCCATGGGCTTGACGATCAGCATCGTCGCCAAGAGCCAGCTCCTGGCCAGCCAGATGGCCATGACGATGACCTTCGTGCCGGCCTACCTGCTCTCGGGCTTCATGTTCTCGATCGTCAACATGCCGAAGGTGGTGCAACTGGTCACGTACCTGATTCCCGCACGCTATTTCGTGGCCTTGCTCAAGGGCATTTACTTGCGCGGCGTGGGCCTGGAACTGATGGTCTTCGATGCGACGCTGCTCACGGTTTTCGGCATCGTCATGGTGCTGGTGGCGAATTTGACGTTCAAGAAGAAGTTAACGTAGCTAACGTAGGGTGGGTCGAGCGCAGCGAGCCCCACTAATTTTCTTTCAACGGTCCAATGTTCCAACGTCTTCGGCACATGCTGGTGAAGGAGCTGATCCAGGTCTTCCGCGACCCGCGCATGCGGACCGTGATCTTCGTCATCCCCTGCGTGCAGACGTTGATCATCGGCTACGCGGTGACCACCGACGTGCGGCACGCGCCCACCGCGGTCTACGACCTGGACAACAGCCCCTCCAGCCGCGACCTGGTGGCGCGCTTCGTGCGATCGGGCTACTTCGACGTGGTGGCCCACGTCGACCGCGACGACCGCGCGCAGCGCTTGATCGACCGCGGCGAGGCCCTCTTGGTGTTGCGATTCAACCGCGGCTTCGCCGACGACCTGCGGGCCGGCCGCACCGCCCAACTCCAGGTGATCCTCGACGGCAGCGACTCGAACACGGCCGGCATCGTGGCCAGCTACGTGAACCGGATTACCGCCGATTTCTCCCAGCGCGCCTTCGTCACGCGCTTCCTGCGCCTGTACGGCGCGGTGCGGCAGCCGTACCCGATCGACCTGCGCACCCGGGCCTGGTTCAACGCCAACCTGGAGAGCCGCAACTACTACGTGCCCGGCGTCATCGTCGTCGTCGTCAGCGTCGTGACCATGCTGCTGACGAGCATGGCCGTGGTCCGCGAGAAAGAGATCGGCACCATGGAGCAGATCATGGTCACGCCCATCACGGCCATGGAATTCATCCTGGGCAAGACCCTGCCGTTCGCGGCCATCGGCCTGGCCGACGTCTCCGTGATCACGGTCGTCGGCGTCTACTGGTTCGACGTGCCCATGCGCGGCAGCATCCCGCTGTTGTACCTGGCCACCGTGCTCTACCTGATGGCCATGCTGGGCGTGGGATTGTTCATCTCCACGGTGAGCCAGACCCAGCAGCAGGCGATGATGAGCTCCTTCTTCTTTCTCTTTCCCGCCATCCTGCTGTCGGGCTTCGCCTTTCCGATCGCCAACATGCCCCTGCCGGTGCAGTGGTTTACGTACCTGAATCCGCTGCGCTATTTCCTGGTGGCGATCCGCGGCATCTTTCTCAAGGGCGTGGGCTGGGACATCCTTTGGCCGCAGATTGCCGCCCTGGCCGTGTTGGGGCCCCTCACCCTATCGCTGGCCGTGCGGCGCTTCCACAAAACGCTGTAGCGCATTAGGGCAGCCACGGATTGAACACGGAAAAAACACGGACGAGAAGCAATTTCTTCCCTCGGTTGGCTCCCTCTGGCTGTCCTATCCGTGTTCCATCCGTGTTTAATCCGTGGCTCCTTGTCCCCTTAGCGATTACTGCTCCTCAACTTCCGGTTCTTCCAGGTCCGATTCGTCGTCCGGCGGCTGACCCCAATTCGAGGGCTTCAGCCACGTCCAGTCCCAGCCGCCGCGGAGGACGCTGACCACGTTCGAGAAATCGTCGGTCCACAGACGGAGCTTGGGGTCGGGGCGAAGCGGTTGCCAGGCCTTCTTGCTCAACCCGTCCAGGTCCTTCGCCTCGCGGGCCAGGACGACCCACGTGGAACGATACTTGCCGGGCTTGCCCGCCACGTCGTCGTCCTCGCACACCCGGGCGACCACCGCGGCGTCGTCCGCCAGGTTGGCCAACACGGGCGCGAGATCCAGGTGGCGATTGGAAATGTGGACGGCCAACATGCCCCGCGGCGCCAGGTTCCACAAATAGATCTGGATTGCCTCGCGCGTGAGCAGATGGATGGGGATCGAATCGGAGCTGAAGGCGTCGATCAACAGCACGTCGAACCCCCCGGGCGGCCGCCGGTCAAGCGACAAGCGGGCGTCGCCCAGAACCACCTCCAGGTTGGCGCGGCAATTGGTCAGGTAGGTGAAGTAGGCCGGGTTGCGGGCGATCCGCTCCACGGTCGGATCGATCTCGAAGTAGGTGATCTGCTGACCCGGCAGGCCGTAGGCGGCAATCGTGCCGGTGCCCAGTCCGACCACGCCGATGCGGCCCCGTTTCCGGAACATTTCGCGGCGCTCGAACTGATCGAAGATCTGGCCCACCGGCCCGTCGCGGTGATAGTAGGTCCACGGCTCGAGCCGCTCGTCGGGCTCCAGGCTCTGCTTGCCATGCTCGGTCGAGCCGTGCAGCAGGCGGTGGGCCGTGTTGTTGTCGCTGGCCAGGACGCGCATCACGCCGAAGAAACTGCGTTGGGTACACAGGGGCCGAAAGTCGTCGCCCGAGCAGACCATGCTCAGGCCGAAGAGCATGGCCACCGCCGCGGCGAACCCCAGCGGCCGGATTTGCAGCACAAAGGCCACCAGGCCCGCACCCGCCAGCACGGCAATCTTCGCGACTGTCGCGTCGCCATGCATGTGATAAGTGACCCAGACGGCCAAGGGAAACGTGCCCGCCAAGACCAGGAGCAGAACGACCTGGGTCCAGAGGCGGACCAATGGCCAAGGCGACGAG
>JBEKZQ010000162.1:0-12751 GCA_049509675.1 Thermoguttaceae bacterium
TGCGGCGATGCCATGCGTTTCACCTTCCGCGTCCAACGGCACGCCACCGATCCGCTTCAGGACGTGATCTTGGCCGCCAGATACCTGACCTTCGGCTGCACCTCGGCGATCGCTGCCTCCGAAGCCCTTTGCACCCTCATAGAGCAGGGACATTATACCCCCATTAAGGCCCTGAAGATCAGGAATAAAGATATTGTCGATTTTCTCGAAGGCTTGCCCGAGCAAAAAATCCACTGCTCCGTGATGGGCGCCGAGGCGTTGGAGTCGGCCGTCTTCAATTGGGCCCAAAAGCGGGGCGTCGATTTGGCCCAATTGGGCATCGATATCCATAAGGAGGAACAGCAGGAGGGGCGGATCGTTTGCAAGTGTTTCTCGCTCAGCGAGCCTTACATCCGTCGCAAGATCAAGGAATTGAACCTCCGCACGATCCCTGAGATTACCAACGCCATCAAGGCCGGGGGGGCATGCATGTCGTGCCATCACGTGCCCGGCGGATTGCAGGATCTGTTGGACGAGACCTGGGGCGACGGCCGCAAGGAGCTGAAAATCCTGCCGCAGATCAGCCTGACGCCGCTGGAGCCCGTGGCGGCGTCCAAGACCGCGGCGATCGGCCTTTCGCCGTACCAGTTCAGCAAGAAGGTCGAGAAGGCGATGGACGAATACATTCGCCCGATGCTCCGGCAGGACGGCGGCGACGTGGAAGTGCTCGATATCAAGGAGAACCTTGTCTACTGCCGCCTGGGCGGGGCCTGCCAGGGTTGCGCCGCGGCCGGTCATACGCTCAGGATGCTGGTGGAACGCACGCTGAAGGAGACCGTCGATGAGCGCATCCGCGTGATCGAAGTGTGAGGAGGAAAGGGATTAGGGATTAGGGGCTGCCGTCCCATGTCCAACTTCCATCCGCTTGCGTCCAATCCCTAATCCCTAATGAGCCTATTAACATGATCTACGTCGACAACAACGCCACCACGCAAGTCGCGCCCGAAGTGGTCGAGGCGATGGTGCCGCTGTTCACCGAGAACTACTTCAATCCCAGCTCGATGTACGAGCCGGCTCCGGGCGCCGCCGCCGCCTTGAGCAAGGCCCGGCAGGAGACCGCCCGGCACCTGGGCGTCGGCGATGCGAAGCAGATCCTCTTGACCTCCTGCGCCACCGAGAGCAACAACTCGGCCATCTTCGGCGCGGCCAAGGCCAATCGCAATCGCCGCCACGTCGTCACCACCGCCGTCGAGCACCCGGCGGTCCTGGAAGTGTGCAAGGACCTGGAACGCAATGGCTACCGGGTCACCTACCTGGGCGTGGACCGCGACGGCAACCTCGACGTTCAGGAGTTCATCCACGCGCTCGGCCCGGAGACGCTGTTGGTCAGCATCATGTGGGCCAATAATGAAACGGGCGTGTTGTTTCCTATCGAACAACTTTCGCGGTTGACCAAGCAGACCGACCCGGGCATCATCTTTCACACCGACGCCACGCAATTGGTGGGCAAGGTAGCCATCGATCTGGCCGGCCAATATGAACACGTCGATCTGCTCTCATTCTCGGGCCACAAGCTGCATGCTCCGAAGGGGGTGGGCGTGCTCTACATCAAGCGCGGCACGCCCTGCCGGCCGTTCATGATCGGCGGGCACCAGGAGGAAGGCCGCCGGGCTGGCACCGAGAATGTTCCCTATATCGTGGGACTGGCCAAGGCCATGGAACTGGCGGCGGAGCATTACGACGACGAAGAGAGCCGCGTCCGCGCCCTTCGCGACCGCCTGGAGCGCGAACTTCAGCAACGGATTCCCAACGTGGAAGTCAACGGCAGGAATGCCCCCCGGCTGCCCAATACGCTGAACATTTCCTTCCATTACGTCGAGGGCGAGGGGATGCTCTATCAACTGAGCGCAGCCGGGATCTGCGCCTCCAGCGGTTCCGCCTGCACGTCCGGCTCCTTGGAGCCCTCCCACGTGCTGCGGGCGATGAACGTCCCGTTTACGGCGGTCCACGGTTCGGTCCGCTTCAGCCTCAGCCGCTACAACAGCGATGCGGACATCCAACGGATCATCGAGGTCTTTCCGCAGATCGTGGCCAATCTCCGCCGTTTGTCGCCTTATTGGGACCAGGAGCACAACAGGCCCCGACCCAACGCCGACGAGTTGATTTAGGAGAAGCGGTAGCCCCGCCGGACCACATGGTAGCGGACGCGATCGCCTACTCCGCAATCCCAAGACCCTCTTGCGCCACGTAGGCGATCCGCACCAACATCACGTTGCCATTGTCGATGTGATCGACGACCTCATAGACGTGCTGCTGGAAGCGGTGGGAAGGATCGTGCTGGAGTCGCTCCTTGACCAGCGCCTCGATGGCGAAATCCGAGGCGGTCCGGAAGCGCTGCCCGAGGCGACCGTGGTGCGTCAGGGCGTAATAATGCCGGACTTCTTTGTCTTTGGCCAACTCCCCGGTGATTTTCTTACCGTCCAACGGCCCGCCGGCGAACTTGAAGATGATCGTCTTCATACGGTCCATTATATCACCGCGCGGCGTGTTGCGCGTGGCAGGTTTGCAAAGTCCAGGGTCTGGTCCATTTTTCGGCTCACAGACCCTGCGATGGCCAATACGTTCTGCCCGAAAACATGGACCTGACCCCCTCGCGCCCAAGGTCCGGGGTCTGGTCCATTTTTCGGCTCGCAGACCCTGCGATGGCCGATACGTTCTGCCCGAAAACATGGACCTGACCCCCTCGCGCCAGACTTTGCAGTTCTCTTGGTCTTGGAGTGTGCCGGGTGTGTGACAGATTGCAAATCCGGTCTACAATAAACGCCATGATTATCACCATCGACGGACCGGCGGGAGCCGGCAAGAGCAGCGTGGCGCGGGTTCTGGCCCAGCGGCTCGGGTTTCGGTTCCTGGACACAGGGGCCATGTATCGGGCGGTGGCCCTGGCCGGCCTCCGCCGCGGACTGGACTGGGACCGGCCCGACGACCTGGCCCAGTTGGCCGAAAAGATCGAGATCCGGGTTGCCGGCCAGCGGATCTATCTGGATGGCGAGGACGTTACGGAGACAGCCCGTACGTCTGAGGTAACGGCCGTAACTCGTTACGCCGCCGACAACCCCGCGGTCCGTGCCCGGCTCGTGGAACTTCAGCGGGCCGTGGCCGGACAGGACGACATCGTCACCGAGGGCCGCGATCAGGGAACGGTCGTTTTCCCCACGGCAGAGTGCAAGATTTTTCTGACAGCCAGTCCTCGGGAGCGCGCGCGGCGGCGGCTCCGGGACCTTCAGGCCCAGGGCGAGCCGGTAACGCTCGACCAGGTCTTGCTCGCCCAGCAGCAACGCGACATGGAAGACATGCGACGGGCCGTCGGGCCACTCCTTCCCGCCGCCGATGCCCTCGAAATCGCCACCGATGACCTGACCCTCCGGCAGGTCGTCGATCGGCTGGAATCCTTGGCCAGAGAAAGGTATGGTATAGTTTGAAGTTTGTCAGTGTTCAGTTTTCAGTACGCTAACGCGGTTGAAAACTGAAAACTGAAAACTGAAAACTGAAAACTGAAAACTGAAAACTGAAAACTTCCCATGACCGCTCGTTCCCGGCTACAACGAATCTGGTACGGCTTGCTCAAGCGGTTATTGTTCCTGGCGGGCGTCATGTTCTTTCGGGTCCGCTATTTCGGTCGCGAGAACATCCCCGCAACGGGTGGAGTGCTGGTGGTCTCGAACCATCAAAGCCATTTCGACCCGCCACTTGTGGGGGCAGGATGCCCGCGACACATGAATTATCTCGCCCGCAAGACGCTCTTTGGTTTTGCTCCGTTTCGCTGGTTGATCCGATCGCTGGACGCCATACCGATCGACCGGGATGGGATTGGGCTGGGGGGGCTCAAGGAATCGTTACGGCGTTTGAAGCGGGGCGAGATGGTGCTGATATTTCCCGAGGGAACGCGAAGCGGCGACGGCCAGGTGGCGGCGTTTCGGCCCGGTTTTACGGTGTTGGCTTCCCGCTCCGGCTCGGCCATCCTTCCCGTGGCGATCGACGGCGCTTTTGCCGTCTGGCCGCGTTGGCGGAAGTTTCCCGGCTTGGGCACCATCCACGTCTATTTTGGCCCGCCGCTGATGCCCCGGGAGATCGCCGGCCGCGATGAACGGGAACTGGTCGCCGAGATCCAGCGCCGCGTCGAGGAGTGCCATGCCTGGGTGCGAAAGCACGCGGTTCTCATCGGCTCGGGCAACCGCAACGGCCGCCCCGCAACAT
Organism: Thermoguttaceae bacterium; assembly: GCA_049509675.1. Taxonomy (GTDB): domain Bacteria; phylum Planctomycetota; class Planctomycetia; order Pirellulales; family Thermoguttaceae; genus JBEKZQ01. Next base: position 4,237 of record JBEKZQ010000162.1, read on the forward strand.
CGCCCGCTGCCCCTTCAGCCTGTCGCGGCTGGTGATCGAGCCGCCGCAGGGCGCCGTGATCGAGAATATCTCACCCCCTTGCTTCAGTAGCCCAGCTTGGGGTAAACTCGCTAGTGCTGGGTGAAATCAAATTTCCTATCCCTGATATTGGGGCCATGCATAGCCGTCCCCGTATCCAAAAGGACGAGGGATTGCAGATCCGAACACATCGAGTGCCGTCCAACCGGTGTGTTCGCACGTAACTAAGCCCTTCCGCCGCCTGGGCACAGAGATAGCTACCCGCAGACGAGCGGCGGCCGTTTTGCGCGCAATGGACGTGGCCGTCTTCGGGGGGTACAATTATATAGCGATGCCCCCCCTAGCAAAGGAGACTCAGCATTGGATACGACGACGCCAACCGCCGCTCGCAATGAAGCCCGCGACCTGGTCAACGCCGAACTGCGCGAAGAGCGAATGGCACGCATGACCCCTGAGCGGCGGACTTTGTACCATCGCATCGCAAAGCGTCGCGAGGAAGCTGGCGCTGTAGAACACGACCTCGTGGCGTCGCTGAAGGAGCTGCGCGACAATGGCTGAGCGGCTCGTGGTCGACGCCTCGGTCGTCGCGAAGTGGTTTCTCAAAGACGAGCTCGAGACCGACGTCGACTTGGCCGACGGCCTGCTCGTCGCGCTGCTGGCGGGCGACGCTGATCTGCACGCACCGAAGACCTTGCGATATGAAATCTGCGGCCTGTTAACCAAGGCTTGTCGGGTGCGCGTGCCCTCTACCGGCAAACCGCGACTCAGCAAGATCGACGCCGTCGAGCACGTGCGTGACTTTTTGTCTTTGCCGCTTCAGTTCTGCGAACCTTCCGCCGAAGAGGAGTTGGCGTCCGTGGAACTCGCCGTCGATCAGGCCAGAAGCTACTACGACATGACGTACCTACGCCTGGCAATGACTCTCGGCTGCAAGTGCTGCCTCGCCGATCAAAGGGTGCTCGGCGGCGTGGGACCGACGTTCCCCCGCCAACACATAGTGACGCTGGCACAACTTCAAACGCCATGACCGATCAACCGAGAGATGGGGTCACCCAGAGATGCAGAGATGGGGTCGCGCACAGAGATGATATCAGGCTTACGTTTTCTGCTTTGCTTTACAAAGGGGAGCGAAAGAGGAGAGCGAAAGGGGACATTCTACTGTATCACGAATTATCGTCGTTTTACGTTCCATGTTCTCATGATTGCGCAAAGGGGAGCGAAAGGGGGGGGAGCGAAAGGGGACATTCTACTTTATCACGAATTATCGTCGTTTTACGTTCCATGTTCTCATGATTGCGCAAAAAGCAGAATGTCCCCCTTTTGCCCCTTTGCCCTCCACCCTGGCGCGTAATACGTGCGGCGTGCGGAGCGCTGCGTCACGGGGGCCTCGCAAGTGACTTCCGGCATTAGCTCGAAAGGGAAACGAAATGGATGCCATCGCCACAACCAAAGTCCTATCTATCGCCGAATGCGGATACCATGAGTCCTGGCTCCGGGACAGGATTTATGACGATCCGAGCATTCTGGGGCTGGGAGAACTGCAAGCGGTCATGAGGGAGAAGACCCAATGCTCAGGAGGACGACTCGATCTGTTATTGAAGAATCCAGTGGACGATTCGATGTACGAAGTTGAACTGCAACTTGGGGCAACGGACGAGTCCCACATCATCCGGACAATCGAGTACTGGGGCAACGAGAAGCGGCGCTGGCCGAGCCGAAGCCACACCGCAGTGCTGGTGGCCGAAGAGATTACCAGCCGCTTTTTCAATGTGGTTCAGCTCCTGAGCATGGCGGTTCCCATCGTTGGAATACAAGCCAACGTAGTTGAGGTAGCGGGAACGAAGGCTCTGCACTTCACCAAGATGATCGACTCCTACGAGGAACCCGAGGAGGATGAGACCCCTCAGCAGGCGTATGACGAGAAGTACTGGGTCGATCATTATCCTGGAACGCTTGAATGCGCGCGGTGGTACAAGGAACTGCTTTCCAAAGGGTATGGAGAGATCCCCACGAAGTATTTTGAGAACGGCATCTCCCTGCTCGTGGGTGGCATTGCCCGGGTGTGGGTTTCTAGGAGGAGAAACGACAGAGCCTTTATCGAAGTCAAGTATGCGGAGGGGAAAATTGAGGAGGCGGTTGACTATCTCAACAAAGAGGGCGTGACCTGCGACGCCCGGCGAGACCAATTGCGATTCAACGTCAACCTCCAACAGTTGAAGGATAAGCAGTCGGTTCACGACTGGCTGGTTCATCGCCTCGCACCCCAGTATCTTACTCAAACTGCCAACGCCCCCGTGGGGCTTGTCGCCACGGAGCGCTGATTTTTCACTACAATACGATAAAGGGGACAGGCGCATATAGTGGGGTGTTTGGGTAGACTGCGGGCACGAGATGTTCGTCGCCTTTTCCTGCAAGCAGCGTTCGGCCTGCCCCTCCTGCCATCAGAAGCGGACGCTGCTGACTGCCCAGCACGTGGCCGCGGCGGTCTGTTTTCCCGTCGCGCATCGGCAAGTGGTCTTCACCATTCCGAAGCGTCCGCGACTGCACGCGCGCTTCGACCGCAAACTGCTCGGTAGGCTCTCCGCCTGCGCCTGGCGGTGCGTCCGCGCGGAAGTCTGTCTCCTGCTGGGGCGAGAGGACGTGGTGCCGGGCATGATCGTGGCCATCCAGACCCACGGCGAACTGCTGCACTGGCATCCGCACTTCCACGCCCTGGTCACCTGCGGAGCCTTCACCGCGGAGGGGGGCTTTCTCGCCCTGCCGGAACTCACCCCCTTGCTTCACTAGCCCAACTTGGGGTAAACTGACTAGTGCTGGGTCAAATCGAATTTCCTACACCTATTTCCTATACTTTATCCCTTAAGCGGTCGTGACGAGCAAAGAATTCATGCGGGCCGTGTCGAACGGGGAAGTTGATCTTCTGCAACTCTTGCTCGACATGCCGGCCCGGTGCGGGGCGGGCTATTGCGTCATCGGCGGCCTGGCGGTCAACGCCTATGCCGAGCCCGTCGTAAGCCTCGATCTGGACCTTGTCGTCGTCTCTGACGGCATCGACAAAGTTTGCCGGCTGGCGGCCTCCAAGGGGCTCAAAATCCAAGAGTTCGAGCACAGCACGAACCTGTCGATGGCCGGTTCGGACTTGAGAATCCAACTGCGGACCGATCCGCGCTACCAGGATTTTCTGCCACGCGCCGCAAAACGCGAAGTCCTCGGGTATGCGATGATGGTTGCATCCTTGCAGGACGTGCTGCGGGGGAAGGTCTGGGCGTACGGCGATCATCGTCGACGCCCGAGCAAGCGGCAAAAAGACCTGGCCGACATCATGCGATTGGTGGAAACGCACCCGCAACTCGCAGCGGAACTCCCCCGGAAGTCGCCGAGAAACTCGCCGGTTAGGTCAAGGTAGCCGCAAGCCGGCCCCAACCAATTCGTCGGCGTCGGTCTCCAGGGCTTTCAACCGGGGGATTGCTCCCCTGGCTAGATCGAAGTATTCGCGGTGACGTTCCACGCCGATGCTTTCGACGCCGATTGCTTCGCAAGCGGCAACGGTTGACCCGGACCCCATGAAAGGATCGGCTACAACACCTTCACCCAAAGGCAGCGCGGCATACACAAGCCGACGCAGGAAAGACTGAGGCTTGATGCTCGGGTGGTCGGCAATCTCGCGTTCCTTTTGCGGCGTGCGCTCACTGCGGATCACATCCTCGAAGGGGCCGTCCGGGTAGCGACGCAGTCCGCCGGTCTGGTACTGGCGCAGGCAATCGGAGACTTTCAGGTCCCCCATGGGCTTTCGGAAAAGGCCCCAGGGCTCATAGCAGCCCTTGGGCATGGAAGAGACGCCGGGAAACTCCTCCTCGGCATTTTTCGGCCGATCCCCGCCGCGCAGAGTGCGGACAAGGCGAATGATCTCGCCCCGAAACTCCAGCCCGCCCTCGACCAGAGCATCGTAGAGCAGTTGGCAGATGAACGCATTCGTTGCTATGAAGACATGACCGCCGGGACGGAGCGCCTTGCAGGTGAGCCGGCCCCACTCCACGAAGAATTGACGCAGCCGGTCGCGCTCCTTTGCGTTCAAGGCCGTAAAGCGGGGCAGGGGTGCGCGCACATGACCATCGAAGGACGGCGGGATACGCCAAATTCCGCCTTTCCCGTTGGCCCGTTTCTCCAACTGGTCAGCATCGTACTCCTTCACGCCGTAAGGGGGGTCGGTCACTATGGCGTGAAGCGTGTCGGCAGGCAAGCCCGCCAGCCACTCGAAACAATCCGCGTGGACGAGGGTTGCCCGGCCGATCTTCTGTTCTGCACCACCCATGCTTTCATTGTAGCGGAACCGGCCAAGGAGCGGAAGCGAAGGCGGACCTGCTCTCCCCTGCTCTCGTGCTCTCCTGCTCCTGTTCCCCCTGCCATTGCTCCCGTTATTAGCGCCTGTTATAATTCCGGGTTCCCGATGGCCCGCAGAGAGTCCCTCTTCGGTTGAGGGGCGGGGCGAACGGCTGGCTTAGTGCGTTGTGTGTGCATTTGAATTCAAGAAGGTCAGTATGGTAAATCGGAATCTGATACGCTCCTTGGATCTCACCGAGGAAGAATGGCAGCTCGAATTGTCGGCCGCCTTGGAGGACGTCGCTCCGGAAGAACTCGATTGGGGCACCCAGGAGGTGGCCGTCAATCAGATCGTCGAGGGGCGCGTGCTGCGCACCGAAGGGGATTATGTGCTCGTCGACGTGGGATACAAGAGCGAAGGAATCATCCTCCGCAGCGAGTGGGAAGACGGGGAACCGTTGCCCAAGCCCGGCCAATCGATCAAGGTCCTCATCGAGGACGTGGAAGACATTCAAGGCCTGGTGGATGATTCCCGCGGCATGATCACCCTCAGCAAGCGCAAGGCCGAAAAGATCGAGGCCTGGCTGAAGGTGATGGAAACCGTACACGAGAACGACGTCGTCACCGGAGTGGTCACGCGCAAGATCAAGGGCGGACTGCTGGTCGACATCGGCGTGAACGTGTTTCTGCCGGCCAGCCAGGTGGACATCCGCCGTCCGGCCGACATCGGCGATTACATCGGACGGACCATCCAGTGCATCGTGTTGAAGATCGACGAGGCGCGGCGCAACATCGTGGTCAGTCGCCGGGCGTTGATCGAGTCGGAGCGGGCGGAGAAGAAGTCGCAACTATTGGCCGAGCTGGAAGTGGGCCAGCGCCGCAAGGGGATCGTCAAGAACATCGCCGAGTTCGGCGCGTTCGTGGACCTCGGCGGCATCGACGGCCTGCTGCACATCACCGACATGAGCTGGGGCCGCATCAATCATCCTTCGGAAATGGTGGCCATCGATCAGGAAATCGAAGTGCAGATCCTGCACATCGATTACGACAAGGAGAAGATCGCCCTGGGGCTGAAGCAGAAGAACCCCAGCCCGTGGGAAAGCGTGGAAGAGAAGTACCCGGTGGGCAGTCACATTCGCGGCAGCGTGGTCAACGTGATGAGCTACGGGGCCTTCGTGAAGCTGGAGGAGGGGATCGAGGGCCTGGTCCACATCAGCGAGATGTCGTGGACCCGCCGCATCAGCCATCCCAGCGAGTTGGTCCAGGTCGACGACGAGATCGACGTGGTCGTGCTGAAGATCGACAAGGAGACGCGCGAGATCTCCCTGGGCACGAAGCAGACCCAGGAGAACCCCTGGGACCGCGTGGCCGATCGCTACCCGCCCGGAGCGATCGTCAAGGGTACGGTCCGCAACCTGACCAACTACGGGGCCTTCATCGAAATCGAAGAAGGCATCGACGGCCTGCTGCACGTCAGCGACATGTCGTGGACTCGCAAGATCAGCCATCCCAACGAAATGGTGGAAAAAAGCCAGGAACTGGAATGCCGCGTGTTGTCGGTCGATCAGGACCGGCGGCGCATCGCGCTGGGGTTGAAGCAACTGACCGAAGATCCCTGGGCCAGCAACATCCCCGGCAAGTATCAGCCCGGCCAGATCGTCACCGGCCCGGTGACCAAGATCACCAATTTCGGCGTGTTCGTGGGCCTGGAGGACGGCCTGGAGGGCCTGCTGCACATCTCCGAACTGGCCGATCACAAGGTCGAGAATCCCGAAGAGGTGGTCAAGGTCGGCGAGATGATCGAGGTCAAGGTGCTCCGCGTCGACGCCGACGAGCGGAAGATCGGCCTGTCGCGCAAACGCGTGGAATGGGCCGAACAGGCCGAGGATGAAGGCGGCCCGAGCGGGGCGGCGGCGGGCGGCCCGCGACCCGGCCATCCCTCCGCACCCGCGGTCGAGCTCAAGGGCGGCGTGGGCGGCGGCAGCGGTCCCCTGATTCAGCCCCGCCATACGGAGAAACCGGCAGAAGCGGAAGAAGCCGACTGAGGCCGATCGCGGGGGGACTGGTCCTTTTTTCGGCGAGAACGCGCGGCCTTGCCGATCGACGATGGCCGGAAACATGGACCTGTCCCCTTAATCGCCCCGCGGCGAAGGGTTATCTGACGGGAGACAAGGAGATCCTGTTCTCCTTGCCTCCCTTTTCTTTGTCACCTTGCCACGCCCCAGTCCCCGTGCGACCGGCGACTCCGGCGTTATCGCTATGGCCCGAAACACGGCTACAGTCCCCCTATTTCGTCGCTCCGCCGCTTCTGTGGAGAAAGGCACGGCCGGGCGTCGATGTTGAGTCTGGTCCTGTTGCGAACTCTTGCTGATGGTGTGGATCGCGATGCCCAAGACTCGACGTCGACAAGCTGTTTCGGTGCAGTCTCCCTTGGAGACGTATCTCCGCGAGATCAACGAAACGGCGTTGCTCTCCTCCAACGATGAACAGCAGTTGGCCACGGCCATCGGCGAGGGCGACAACCACGCCCGCGACCGCATGGTCCGCGCCAACCTCCGCCTGGTGGTCAACATCGCCCGCGGCTACACCGGCAAGGGCCTGAGCCTGCAAGACCTGATCGAGGAAGGGAACCTGGGCCTGCTCCGGGCGGTGGAAGGCTTCGATCCGGCCGTGGGCACGCGCTTCTCGACCTACGCCAGCTACTGGATCAAGCAGTCGATCAAGCGGGCCTTGATCAACACGGCCAAGACGATCCGCATCCCGGCCTACATGGTCGAGTTGCTGTCGAAGTGGCGGCGGGCCAGCACGCGCTTGACCGAGGAGTTGGGCCGCACGCCCACACCCGAGGAGGTCGCCCGCGTCCTCGGCCTGGCCCGCAAGAAGCTGCCCATCATCAAGAAGGCCATCCGCATCTACAATCTCACGCCCCAGACCGACCAGGCCGAAGCCGGCTGGTCGCTGGGCGAAATGATCATGGACGAGCGGGCCCGCAGCCCCGACAACGAGATGGTCGAAAGCGACAACCTCATACACGTCATGCGGCAGTTGCAGACCATGGACCCGCGCGAAGCGACCGTGTTGCGGATGCGTTTCGGCCTGGAGGACAACGAGCCCCGCACCTTGAAAGAGATCGGCGAGAGCCTGGGCCTGACCCGGGAGCGCGTGCGGCAGATCGAGACCGAAGCCCTCGGCAAGTTGGCCGAGAGCCTCAACGGTCCGCCCGAGGAACTGGAACTCGCGGAGTAAGGCTCGCGTACGAAAGTAGCAGGCCACACTCCGTGTGCCGTAACTTTTCGGACGGCACAGGGCGTGTGCCTGCTACACTCACTCCTTCGCCACGAAATCGAAGACCAGCACCTTCTCAAGGTGCGGACCCAGCAGTTTGCCGAACGCCTTGTGGGCCGGATGCGGCAAGTAGGCGTCCCGATCGGCCGGCGTCTTGAAGGTCAACAAGAAGCCGTGCGTGAAGCCTTGGGCCCGATTCTCCGGGCTCATGTTCGTGCCCCACTCGAAGCCGGCGACCAGCGGAATTTTTTGGGGCAACGCGCGGAACGCGTTCTCGATCGCCTTGACCTGCTCGGGAGTGGTGCCCTCCTTGAACTGGAACAAAACGATGTGCCGGACCTTGCCCAAGTTCGGGTTGCCCTCGGGACTGGCCGCCCAAATCGAGGAAACCTCCGCCAGGCACGCCACCACGGCCGACAATCCGAGAACGATACGCTTCATGGTTGACACCTCCAGGAAAAAATGTTCCCACTTTCACTTGTCACAGGAATCATAGTATACTAACGCACCGTAGCCGTTGCCAATGCAATGAGGGATTGGGATTAGAGGCTGACGCCCGACGCCTGGTCCCCGCCGTAGCCATCCGCTGGCGGCCGATCTGCAATTTTGCGCTTTGCATTTTTCACTTTGCCTTTTGCATTCGTCCCTTTCGGCTGGCGCGCAAAGGCATGAGGAACGCGGCAATGCAAAATGTAAAATGCAAAATGCAAAATGTAAAATGAGAAGCACGGTGCCCAAGACCTCCGGCGATGGTCTAATCCCCAATCCCCAAACCCCCAAACCCCAAACCCAAAACCCCAACAACCCCCCCAGCCCAAACCCCCAAACCCCAAAAATACCGCCTAAAAACCCCCCGGGGCCGATTTTCCCAAACCCGGGATCTTGTTGCGCG
>JBEKZQ010000163.1:0-12646 GCA_049509675.1 Thermoguttaceae bacterium
GCTATGCTTCCGGCACGCCGGCCACGGACGGCAAGCGGGTCTTCGTCAACTTCCGCGTCGGCGATGACATCGTGGTGGCCGCGCACAACCTGGACGGCGGGAAACAGCTTTGGCTGGTCCGGCCAGGCACACACGTCGGCGAGTGGGGATTCAGCAACGAACCCGTGCTGTTCAAAGACAAGGTCGTCGTGGACGGCGACAGCAAAGGTAATTCCTTCCTGATCGCCTTGAGCCGTGACGACGGACGGACGTTATGGCGGGTCAACCGCACCCATCGCGGGATCAGCTACAGCGCTCCGCTGATCCGCGAGATGGCCGGTCGCCTCCAGTTGATCCAGTGCGGCGGCCGTTGCGTGACCAGTTTTGATCCGGACACAGGCAAGCCGCTGTGGACGGTGGACGGTCCCTCGGAGGAATTTGTCGCCACGCCGTTCTATGACGAGAAGACCCGGCTGGTCTTTGTCAGCAGCAGTTGGCCTGATCGCCATTTGCTGGCCATTAGGCCGGACGGCCGCGGCAATGTCAGTCAGACGCACATCGCCTGGCGCGACCAGAAGGGAGCGCCCTGCATTCCGTCGTTTATTGTCGTCGATGGTCTCCTGCTCAGCGTCAACGATGTGGGCGCAGTGTTCTGCCGTGAAGCGTCGACCGGCAAGGTCATCTGGCAGGAGAGGCTCGGCCGGCACCATGCCTCCCCGGTCCTGGTGGGCGGATTAGTCTTCTTCATTAACGACAAGGGCGAGGTCAATGTGATCAGGCCCGGCACAAAGTTCGACCGCGTTGCGAAGTATGAGTTGGGCGAGCCATGCTATGCCTCACCTGCGATCAGCGACGGCCAAGTCTTCCTGCGCGGCTTCAAGCACCTTCTCTGCATCGGAAAGCCGGTTCAGTAGGCTTTTCGGGCGAAACAGCACCTTTGTCAATCAATGTTACCAAACGATAGAAAAAAGCGGGGGCGGCCAGCGGGAAAGTAGTTCTGCGCGTAGAAAACTCAACTCATACGTTTTCTGAAACGCGTCAAGGCACCACCGATTCCTCGGAGCAACGGCAGCCCAGCTAACGTGCGTCGGCCACATCGACCGACGCATCGAAACGGTACAGCCGGGGTTAACTCAGAAGATGTTCCTTTTCTGGTGTTTTGCCGATCGTTCACGGCGGCGGCTGGTCACGTGTCTGGCGCCGGAATAGCTGGCGGCGTTCGTCGTCTGCACCTCCGGCTCGCCCCACAAGCTGTCAATCGGCGCTTCAAGTGCAGCCGCGCATCGGCGCTGGGCGTAACCGACTCTCCGGCGGCTTTTTGTGTCAAGTTGGGTAAGGTGCTGGAATTGAGCTACACAAAAAACGGCCCCTTTGTCATGCTAGGCTTGGTTCATCTCAATAACCCTGGCATGGAGGCCGCACAATGAGCATGATCAATTCCCAGCAAACAATCAAGGGCAAATCGTTGGTCGAACTGGCGGAACAACTGGAAGCAGAGATTCGAGGAGCAGCACGGGAAGGGAAGTCGTTGTAGGCGGTGGAGAAAGATACCTTCGGACGCGTACTGCAAATCGGGCACGCTGCGATCCAACAACTCCTCGCGCTCCAAGGGGATGGAGATCTCGGCGAGAGCGTGGCCACCGCAGAGGGCCGGCGCCTGAAACGCAGCGAGGAACCGGCGGAGCGCCTCTTGCGGGCGGTGTTCGGCGAACATATCCTCGACATTCTTGAGCACATCGGGCTGCAACACCGAAAGTGGCTCGTGTCCCTTTGGAAGGAGTACCGGCTCATTCAAGAGCCTATTCTCGATAACAACGGTCGAGTCATCGCCGAGCCGCTGTTCTGGTTCATGAGGGATGGGAAGCGGTTTGCGTGCTTCCCGCCCGACTCGGTCCCCGAAGTAGAGAAACTGAACCAGTATGGCATCATTCTCTGCGAAATTGGAAAACCGCTGGAATCACCCGAGCAGCCAAGTCTATTTCAGTGACCGACATGGCCAATTTCGACCTTGTACTGCCTTACGACGAAAGAATGGAAGTATGGTTGCGGGAAAGGCGATATCCCTTTCCCAGGGCCACTCCACACAACCGAATCCCGACCAAGCAGGAGATCATCGATGCCATAGAGAGTACGGGGACGCACGAAGTGGAATGCGCCGGGGAAAGGGACTTTTTCGCCGTCAGGAAAGGAGCGGTGGGCCGGGGATACGAGATAAGGATCGGATGCTCGAATTGGAAACGGCTTGGTGCGTCGGCGACGGATTCGTTCACCATGCACGGCGGCTTCTTCAAGACTGAACTGGTCGTCCTCGAAATTCTGCCGCACAAGTGCGGGCAGTTGCTTCTGTATCCCGACACGGGCTCTCCAGCGGTCATCATTCAGCCGGGCATGGATGTCGAACGCACCGACAGAATATGGCATGAAGCCCATCAGGAGGATGACTCGTGGACGTACTTCTATGAGAACATGGGCTATCCGCCCTCCCACTCGTCAAAAAACCGGCGCAGGTAATTCTCCATGACTCGGTGGCGTTCTTCGGCCATCGCTCTGCCGGTTGCCGTGTTCATGCGGTCCCTCAGCAACAGCAGCTTCTCGTGGAAATGGTTGATGGTCGTGCTGCCTTTCAGGTACGCCTCGGCGGTGCGATGTTCGGTGGGTGTGGCGGCTGGATCATGGATCGCCTGTCCCTTGGCTCCCCCGTAAGCGAAGGCTCGGGCGATGCCGATGGCCCCCATCGCATCCAGGCGGTCGGCATCCTGCACCACTTTTCCTTCCAATGATAGCGGCGGCTGCTCAACCGCCGCCCCCTTGAACGAAATGTTGGCGATGATCTGGCAGACATGACCGACAATGCCGGGGTCCAGGTGCAGGGAATCCAGCCATTCTTTCGCCCTGGTTGGGCCGACCGACATGTCGCCGTCGTGGAGTTTCCAGTCGGCAATGTCGTGAAGCAGGGCAGCCAGTTCCACGACCAAGAGATCGGCATTTTCGGCCCGGCCAATCCGCTTTGCCATCTTCCAGACCCGGTAAACGTGCCACCAGTCATGGCCCGTGCCATCGCCCGAGAGGACGGCCTGGACGTGGTTGGCGGTGCGGTCAATGAGATCGGGTCGGGACATTGTTGCTCAGCCAAATTGCCTAGAGTTCCTTGATCCAGATGTCCTTGAAACGGAGCTTCACCTCGTCGTGCTGATGAATCTGCAAGCCGATCACGCCTCGGGTGCCGACGCCGTTCTGCCTGTGAGGCTGATCGTCCAGGACGCCGGAACCGTCGTAGTCCACCACGGTCACCCCATTGAGCACCGACTTGATCCTCATCCCTTTGGCGGTGATTTCCATGTCGTTCCAGCCGTCGCCTTGGTCGGCGTAGAAGAACTTCAGACCTGGGATCGGCTCGTTGGAGAGCCAGCGGTGTTCGCCCGGACCTTCATTCCAGAGCTTGCCCGTGGTCCCCCTGGGATTCGGAGGATCGATGTCGATCTGGGGGCCTTCCATCCATCCCGTTGTGGCGATGTAGCGGCTGCGGATCTGGACGCCGCTGTTGCCCTTCGGCCCTCGCTCGCATTGGAAACGCAGCCGCAGTACGAAATCGCCGTATTCCTTGTTAGTCGTGAGCCAGATGTAGAACTGCTCCTTATGGCCCACAGTGTTCGCCAGGATCGTGCCCCGGTCGATAGTCCAAGCCTTTGCGCCCAACTCTCGGTCTTTATCCGAACAGCAGATGGTCCACCCATCAAGCGTCTTGCCGTCGAACAACGAAACGAACCCGGCTTCGCAGGCCGATGGCATAACCGCCCGCTGAATAGCCTTCAGGTATTCCGTGCCGTCTTTGGCGGTCGGGGTCAAGTATCCACCTTCGCCGTTCTCGTTCCATGCGTAGATCAGCAGGAGCCGCTGCGGTGTGGCCTTGTCAGGATGCTTGTCGAGCCACCGGACTCCCACGCTCATGAATTCCTCGACCAGCTTTGGCGTGCGGTCGGGATACCAGACCGACATTTTCTCAGGCGGCAACTGGCCCTGTTCCCAAGGCCGACGATCCCATCCGGCCGTAATGATCGGAACACAAGGGAGCGGCGAGGTTTCGGCCATTTGCTCGAAAATGCGACCGCTGTCCTCAATCAGCTTTCGGAACGGCCGGCTGCCGCCGCCGTTCATCCAACCGCCATTGTAGTTGTAGCCGGTCAAGATGGTGTAGCCCGAGCGAGCTAAGTCGGCTAGATGCTGCCCAGGTCCGGTACAGGCAGCGATGGACACGCCCGGCAACCCCGCCTTTTTTCCCTTGGCTCGTAACGAGTCGAGTGCCTTGCGGACCCCCTCCACGCCGCCGAAGGCTTTCTGCAATTCACCGGGCGAGAAGAAAATCAAGAACGGCTGGCCGTCCAATCTAAGATGGGTGGGCCTCTGGAATAATTCAATCCATTTATCGCAGCAGGCGTCCCAATCCTTCGGCCCGATGCGGAAGCCTTCGTGGTTCGCCACCAAGAGGCAGAACTTTAATCGCTGACAATTGGCGGCCTTCAAGTACAGCCCCAGGGCGTTGTTGAGCGGCGTGGTTTTGATCTCGCCCTCCGGGTAATACCAGTCGAAGGCCCAGAAGGCGATGTCGTGGTCGGCACAGCAGTCGATCTGCTTCTGCATGATTTCCACGGTATCGGCCTTCCAGCCCCAGATCGGCTTCCGGTCGGAAAACTCGGTCTTCAGCAGCTTGGTGAGATGCATTTCATCGGTCTTGCCGCTCCAGCCGTCGAAGTAGTAGGCCCCGACCATTGCCTGTGGCTTGGTCTCTTGGGCATGGGCCTTCAGCGGAATGAGGACAGCAAGGCATGCAAGAGCAATCGACCAGACCAGCTTCTTCACGATGGATGCTCCTCTGGTTACGGAAAAATCGGCTCGGACTTCTTGGCGATCTTCTCGATGATCTTTCGCTCGTCGTCGTTCAACGGCACAAGTGCCCCAGCCTGGGCCAGATCCAGCGCCATCTTGAACAACTCCCAATGACCGGGCGGGAACATGGCCGTCACCGGCAAGTGCAGGGTGAACCGCAGACCCAAGGCCGCCGTGTCGATCTCATCAAACGGTTCGTAGAACGTCTTCGTCCACTGCCGTTCTGAATCCTTCGGCCACAGTTGGTGGGCCATCGCCTTCAGAGCCAGAATGCCCATCCCGGCCGCTTTCGCCCGCTTGTACACTGAGGGGCCGAACTTAGCCTTGATCCAAATCGGGAAGCTTAACGGAAAAAGGATGGAATCGAAGTCGAAGCGATCCATCGCCGCATGGGCCGCTTCCTCGCTGTGTGCAGAGAAGCCGATGTAGCGAATCTTGCCGTCCTCCTTGGCTTTCAGGATCGTTTCCATCGCACCGCCAGGGCCGAAAGCCTGCTCAACCTCATCCACGTCAGTCAGGGCGTGAAGTTGATACAGGTCGAAGTAGTCGGTCTTCAGCAACTTGAGGGACTGCTTAAGTTCCTGCGCCGACCCGACAGCATCCCGTTCCAGGGTCTTGCAGGCCAGAAAGCATTTCTGGCGATAGGGTCTCAGCGCCGGGCCGAGTCGCTGCTGGGCATTGCCATAATATGGAGCCACGTCGAAGTAGTTCACCCCTCGATCCACGGCCTCGGCAACGAAGTCGACTGCTTCTCTGGGCGTCACGTTCTTTACGACCATGCCGCCAAAACCGATGATCGAGAGTTTTTCCTTGGTGCGCCCATACTGCCGTTTCGGAAGTGGCCTCCGAGCGGTTTTCCCTGCCGCCAGTTTCTCCTTGGCGGCGAGATAGGTGGGATCGAGTGCGGACAAAGCACCGGCAGTCCCTAGAAAACCACGGCGTCTCATGGGCGAGTCTCCTCTGGATACGGCCATTCTACCAGGACCAAGCCAAATCTGGTAGAATTCTCCTTCAAGAGCAACAAGACGTAGGCGAACAGTTCCGATCAGGTTGGGGTGCGAGATGCCGGGGAACCTACTGTCATGGAAAGAAAATAGTGTAATAGAATGAAAATGAGAAGGCCGTGCATTGTCTGGTGGAAGGATTGAGGTGGCTTGGAAGCCAACTTCACAAACCAGCGAGCCGTCACGAAGTGACGGCGAGCCACGAGATTCGGGTCAACGTGGTCTTCCGGCCACTGCTGGCGATGGGGAGGATATTCTTGTTCGCCTGGACGATGAGGCAGGCAACTCGACCCGCAGAGCCTTTGGCCTCGTAGACGGCCTGCTCTTCTCTCTGCTCGGTGCAGTGCCATACCTTTCAACCTGCCGACGCAACTGGTCCGGCGTCATGTCCTCCAAGTCGGGCTGAAGTGCCTCAGCAAAGTCGGCCACGTCCTGGATGATCCCCTGACGATCCGGCAAATCGCACTCAGAGGCGAATGGCAAAGAGGCAGACTCGTTTCCAGACCCTTGCTAGCCGCTCATTATCTGCCTCGTCAAGCACAGCTTCGATCTTGGCACGATAGGTTCTACTGGCCGTATTTCTCCTGCTGGTCGTGATTGGCTTGACGTTGCTGGCCTTCGCCATCCTACGGAGCTTGGGCCTGAGAATTGTCGTCTTGACTTCCCCCGCAGCAGCCATCAGTCATGCTCCACATTCAGCGGCCGAAGTATTGCAGCCGATCCACCCGCTCTGTCGGGTGGATCGGCGGTTGAGGCAATTCTGGCCCAGCCATTGCCCTGAGACAATAGGTGGAATTCTTAGGCACGCTCCAAGTATCAACTGGACGGAGCCCCGAGTTCCGCAGACGCAGTTGGGAACGGGCAGAGTGGATGCAGAACCGTCCGACTGTCGGACATTTCTCAGTCCCAGCGATCCGCAGAAAGAACCCGGTTCTTCAAATCATCGGTCAGCTTCGCCAACTGCTCTTGCCCATCCCGCCAGTCATCTGGCAAAATGTTCTCGGATGCCAAAGCACGGAGGTCACGATGTCCACGAAGAGGAAACGGAGGTCGCCAAAGCGCAGAAACCCGCCAGTGCCGCCCAGGTTCTCCTTGGGCGACCGAGTTCGGGTCAAGTACGGCGTTGCCGATCCCGACTTCCCCGACATTCCCCTCGGCGGTTGGGCGGGAACCATTACCGAAGTCGATCAGCAAGGCCGATCCCCGCTGTACTTGATCGAATGGAACCAGCACACCCTCGACAACATGCACCCCATTTTCCGCAAGCGGTGCGAGCGGGACGGCTTGGAGGAAACAAGTTCCTGGCAGGGGGAGGAAGATCTGGAAGTCGACTTGGGCGAGCCGGTGCCGATGGAGGAGCCCACCAACATCGTGACTCGCCCGTTGAACAAGACAGATCAGGACGACCGAATTCGGGCCATCTTCGGACTGACCGGCGACGATCCGTTGCCCGAGGCCAACGGGGAGCGTCTCTGCAAGTACCATGAATATCTGACGGCCCATCTCAAATTTCCGTTTCCGGCGATTTTCTGGCAGGAGACCGGGCCGTTCCAAAGCCGGAAATGCAAGGTCAGCGTCGTGGGCCTGGTCGATGTTGATGACTATTGTCCCGAGGAGGGCTACGGACTGCTCTGCGAGGTCCGGCACGAGGCTGATCCCAAGGAAGCGACCACCGTGGTTCAGGGGCGAGCCAAAGACCGTGGTGGTCTGCTCGGGTTCTTGGGAAACATCCTGGGCTTGTCAGGCCAGCAGGAAGAGGAAAGGGATGACGACAACCGCATGCCGCTTGACGAAATGGAAGTGAAGAAGGACAGCCCCAATCGGAAACTGTCGCCGTTTCCACGATCAGCAGTTCCCAGCATTCGATGATCCGCACGTCAGCCCATTGCTGATGCTCGACCCTGTTCTGGGCTTTCTTCGCCCGTTCATACAGTTCCCAGAGTTTGGATTTCGCCTCTTCCGTGGGCGACTTCAGGTAGCGGGCCATCGCTGGGATAGCAGCGGCGATCAACTGCCCGTACTGCTTCCGTGCTGTCGGCTTCGCCTTGTCGGGACGGCGAGCCTTAAACTGCCGCTGGGCTAGCTTGGCGATATAAGCGGCGAACTTGGCGGCAACGTCCGGGTCAGAGCAGAGGCTCTTGATGATGGTCAGCCGGGTGATGTTGTAGTCTTTGCCTTGGCGAAGATCGGCGGCGAGCTTCGCCAAGGCTTGGATTTTCTTCACGACTGCGGAAGATGGTTGGTTCGTCGTCGCCATCGGGATCACTCCTCTGGGGCCAACGGCTCCAGTAACGTCGTTGACATCTACACGATTCAAACCTACCCGTCCATCAGCAGTACGAAGACGTTCACCCTTGTGGACAACACGACCGTGACCGGGCAGATGCAGCTTCGCGGAGGGAGCCTTGGCCTAGCGACCTTCAGCCTGAACGTGGGTTCCATGAGCGGTAACGCGCCCATCGACCTGGGCAGCCAGACGCTCACCGTTGGCAACGACAACACCAGCACGACATATTCCGGGATCATCAGTGACGCGGGCAACTTGGTGAAGACCGGTGTCGGCACTCTGGTCTTGACCGGTAATAACACCTATTCTGGCGGCACGACCGTCAGCCAGGGCACGCTCCAGGGCAACGCCGCGAGCCTGCAAGGCAGCGTCGTCAACAACGCCTCGGTCGTCTTCAATCAAACGGTTCCGGGCACTTACGGAGGGTTGATGAGCGGCAGTGGAAGTCTGACGAAGACCGGTAATGACACGCTGGTCTTGACTGGCAACAATACCTATACTGGCGGCACGACGGTCAACGGCGGCGAGTTGAGTATCGGCACGGACTCGAACATCGGTGGTCCGACCAGCCCAATCACCTTCAACGGCGGAATCTTGCAGGTTACTGGCAATGCGCTGGCAAACCTTGATTCCCATTCCGTGAACTGGAGCAGTTTCAATGGCGGGTTTGATATATCCGCAAACAACAACACATTTGCCGTCAGCCAAGTTATCGGCGGTACAGGCAGCATGGCCAAGTATGGTGGCGGCACGCTGATTCTTAGCGGCAGCAACTCCTATTCGGGTGGCACGACGGTCAATGCCGGCACCTTGCGGTTTGGAAGTGCGTCGGCGCTAGGTGTCGGCGGACTGACGGTGGGGCCTAGCGGAACAGTCGATCTTAATGGTTTCAGTTATGCTCCTTCGGCGTTCAGCGGTTCGTCGGCCGCCGTGATTACTGACAACAGCCTGCCTACCAATCCAATAATTCCGACCACGCTCACGCTGAATGTCGCTTCCGGTGCGTGGTCCTATGCCGGGGCGATTGCGACGGGCGACAACGGGCAGCCTATCGCTTTGATAAAGGGCGGCTACGGCACGCTGACCCTTTCGGGCAGCAGCAACTACTCGGGCGGAACCAACATCAACGAGGGAACGCTCAACGTAAACGGCGGCACGCTTGCCGGGGGCGGGAAAGTCAGCATCTCGGATGGCGCGATCCTCAGCGGCTACGGCGTTGTCAAAGGGAACATCAATGGGTTTGCGGGATCGACGATCCAGGCTACCGGAAATCTCACCCTCGGCGACAGCACTTCTTACACCGGCTTCAATCAAGCCGGAACGCTGGCCGTTGGCGCCAATACCGTGACCCTGAATAGTGCAGGCTTTGCCAACCTGGGCGTCCTTACGAGCTTGAGCGGGGGCACGCTTTCCGCTCCCAACGGCGTTTCCATCGGTGTCGGCTGCAACCTTGTCGGCTCGGGAGCCGTCAACGGCAAGATCGCCGCCGGTTACGGCTCGACCATCTCGGCCACCGGCAACTTGACCCTCGGCGATGCGACATCTCCAGTCGGATTCACCAGCGACGGCGAACTTTACACGAATGCCAACACCGTGACCCTGAACTCCGGCAACGCCGCCAACAACAAGAATGCCGTAGTGCTGGGCTCGCTGACCAAGATCGACGGCGGCAGCCTCGTCGCGCCCAATGGAATCCTGCTGGACAGCGGCAAGAACCTTGTCACAACGGATGCGGGCGGAACCGTCAGCGGTGGGACTGCTTCCCGATTCTTGAACCGTGGCAATGTGCAAGGCCCGACTTCGGCATCCGGCAACTGGCTGATCTTCAACCTTCTTTTCAAGGGCAGCACGGGTCAAACGTCAGGCCGGATCGGCTTCCTGGGCGGATTTGCCACGGGCGACAGCCCCGGCGTCAACATCCAATACGGCGCCACGCTGTTGGGCGGCTCGGGCACCGAGTTCGACATCGGCGGAATAACTCCCGGCAATTCGGACAACAACTACGGCCAGTTGAACATTGTCACCGACCCCCATGACCTGAACAACCACGGCGATCTTGCCCTGCTGGCGGGAACGAGCCTGAACATTGTCGATTGGAATGGATTCGTGCCCATCCCCGGCGAGACCTTTACGGTTCTCACCTGGGATGGAAAGCTCTCGGGAACTGCCTCGTTGGCCATCGATCCCGCGTTTGCCAGTCACGGCATCCAGTTCGTCCCGCAGTGGAATTCCAATAGTCTGGTAATCGACGCCACCCCCGAACCTTCGACGTTTGCGTTGCTCGGCGCCGGGGCCATTGCACTGGTCGGCTACGGTTGGCGTCAGTATTCCCGGCGCGTGAGGATGCCGGGCTGCGGCTGCGGATACCTGCCGTCGGCGCCGATTTGAAGCGGTGCGGGCGAGTCGATCGTCAACTTGTCCAGCCCGGGAGCGAACTCTTGCGCGTGGTTGAGGGCCTCGTCCCACGTGACCACTTGGCCTGTGGTGCATGCCATCCGGCCCATGATCTGGACCAGGCTTGCCTCGACGCCGCGCTTGGCTTCATTGTACGGCTTGTCTTGTCGGACGGCTTCCACGAGGTGATCCCATTCGAGCTCATACGGGTTGGGCTCCGGCTGGGGAAATGCCCAGGCCAGATCGCCGGGGACCGTTTTTTGCCCCTTGTAAATGCGGCACTTGGCCGGCGTGTGCATGTTGGTCGAGATGACGGCCGATCCCTTGGCGCCGTGGGCGAAGCTGGCGAATTCGCCGTAGCAACCGGCCATGTTGCGGGCGCTGAGCAGCAGCTTCGCGCCGTCGGAAAACGTATACTCGACCGAGCAATGATCGAAGTTCTGGTCCACGGCATCGCCGCGGTAGTAGCGGCCGCCGAACCCCTGCGCCTGGACCGGCCACGAGCCCTTCATCCAGCAACACTCGTCGATATTGTGGCTGGTGTAATCGTGGACCAGGCCGCCGCTGGCCCAAAAGAAGCTCAGGTACTGCTGGACCTGGTAGAGCAGCTCGGTGAGATGCGGCGGCTTCGGGCCGATGAACCCGGCCGGTCCGACCAGGCGGTACGTCCGCAGGACCGCGATGTCGCCGATCTGCCCGCCGCGGATGCGGTCCAGCAGTTCCAAGCGGGCCTTGCAGTGGCGGCACATCAGCCCCACGCCGACCTTGAGGTTTTTGCGGGCCGACCGCTCGGCCAGGGCCAGCATCTTGCGGCTGCCGGGGCCGTCCACTGTCGTCGGCTTTTCCATGAAGACGTTGAGCCCCTTCTCGATGGCCCGGGTGAAGTGGACCCAGCGGAAGGCGCAGGGAGTGGTAAGGATCACGATGTCGCCGGGTCCGAGGCAGTCCATCGCCTTCTGGTAGGCATCGAATCCCAAGAACTGTCGCTCGGGCGGGACGTCGATTTGCGCGGCGTCGAAACCGCTCACGTGGCTATCCGGCGAACCTTCCAAAAAGGCGGCGCCTGCGCCTGCCCTTTTCAGGGCTTGGTAGCTGCCCTTCAGCCGATGCGCGAACACGTCGGCCATGGCGACCAGCCTGATGGGACCGCTCTTGGTGGCCAGGGCGTTTGCCGCCGCCCCCGTTCCCCGGCCGCCACAGCCGACCAGGGCCAGCCGAATCGTGTTGTTCTCGGCGGCGTGGACGGCCGGAATGGCGACCCCGGCCAATGCCGAGGCTGCGGCAACCCGGCCCGCATTCCTCATGAATTCACGACGCGACGAATCTCCAGCGGTGTTTGTACTCATGATTGCCTTCTTGATGGAAATGAACAGTTGCTATTGACCGCCCTTGCCTTCGCCGGCCAGCGAGCCGAAGCGGAAGTTGCTGAACGTCGCCCCGGTCCGGTAGCTCTCCAGCCCGACCATGTTGATGCTATCAAGTTCGAAGGCGGCGGCAAAGGGCGCCGACATCCGCCAGTCGCCTACCAAATAATGAATGGTCTTCGCGGGAATGTCCACGGTCACCGTGATCGTCCGCTTGCCTTTCGGGAAATAGACTCCGGAGGACTTCTCGTCGCGTTTGAGGTCTCTGCTGGACGGCGTGCCCTGGACGATCGCCGCCGCGCTCGTGTTGGGATCGAAGAACGCCGTGATCCGCCGGCCGGACTGCGAATTGCCGACCACTACGGCGAAGTTGGGATAGGTGAACTTCTCGCCGCAGGGCGCGACGCCCACTTTGAAGGTGACGAGGCCCTTGGCGGCGTGTACGGCGGCAATGGCCCGGCCGGGGGCCGGCGCATTCTCGTCGGCGAGCAACTCCAGGCCGCCCGCCGTTTTCGTCAGCCTGGCGTTTTCCAGTTTGAACGCAGTAACCGGCAGGTCGATCGGCCTGGCGGTTACGGCGTGCGCCGCGTCGGGCGCCGGCCCATCGACCGTTTGGCTCACCCTCCGGCCGCCGGTTCCGCTGACGACCGTCACCCGTTTCACGAAAGGCATCAGATGAAGGTGGGCCTCGGCCGGAGTAGTCAGTTCCGTTCCATTGCTGCGAAGACCTTCGA
>JBEKZQ010000164.1:0-12550 GCA_049509675.1 Thermoguttaceae bacterium
AGCAAGAAGGTCTTCACTACAACACCTTGCGGCCAAAGAAACGCCATCGCCATTGGACTTACATTCACGGACCGGCCCAAATCATTGCATTTTCCCGCGCAACAGCGTAACTTGGGCTAGACCGATGCCGCCACTGTTGCCGGTTCTCACCTTGTCCACCCGATAGAACCGTTCAAAGATCCTCGGCAGATCGCCTTCTCCGATGCCGATTCCCGTGTCAGAAACGCTTAGGGTAGCACTAGCTTCGTCGGCAGCGAGATGCAACCGGACATAGCCGCCCTCATGATTGTAGGTGATGGCGTTGTTAACCAGGTTGGCGACGACTTGGCACAGCCGTTTTGCATCGCCGGTGACTTGTACGGTCTCCAAATCACACTTCAACTCGATCTGCTTCTGGTCAGCCAAGGGCTTCAACAAGGCCACAGAACTCTCGACCACCTGTCGCAGGTCAACAGGCTCATGGCAGATTTCCAGTTGCCTGGCGTCAATACGGGCCAATGTCAGGAGGCCGTCCACCAGCGATTCCATGCGTTTGGCGGCTCGGTAACAAGCTCCGAGGGCTTCCTTGTATTCTTCGGGCGACCGCTGCTTCGCCAAAGCCAGTTCCGACTGAGCAAGAACCACGGACGTGGGTGTCCGCAATTCGTGCGAGGCATCTGCCGTGAAGCGCACCTGCCTCTCGAAAGATGCTTGCAAACGGCCAAACATCCGGTTGAGCACCTGCGCCAGCCTGCCGAGTTCACTCTTGATCTCTAATTCGTCGATCCGCTCCGAAAGGTTCGACACCGAGATCCGCTCTGCAATGCCAGTCATTTGCTCGATGGGGGCCAGAATCCGGCGAGAAAGAAACCAAGCCCACGTCAGGCCGAGGCCCACGATACCGAGCCCCGTTCCCAGCAACCACGAGAGTAGCCGCCTGAGTTCGTTCCGCTCTCGGCCAATCTGGCGACCTACGAGGATCTGTGAGTCTGCAGGGCCACGGACAATCACTTCTCGAAACAGCCGCCCATTTCGTTGAAAAAATGGACGAAAGCCTTCCGTCGCAGGAAGTTCTGGGGCGGGCTGAAGATCGGCGGGGGCGGCGCCGAACGTGAGCTGCACTCGACCATCGGCGGCCCAGACAACAAGGTAGGGTGCGTCTGCGGAGGCCATGCCGAAGCGATGTCGGTACGCATCAGGAATCTCCAATTGCCTGGTCGATCCGGTCTGTTGCAGGTTCGTAGCCACCACTTGAGCAGCCCCCAACAAGTCGGCATCCACCTGTTCGAGCGTGGCAGACCGAACTCGAAAGAACAACGTGGCCCCGAACCCAACAACTACGGCCACCAGGATCACGGCCTGCCAACCCAGCAAGTTCCAGCGTATGGACCTAAACATGGATCAAGTATCCCTGACCTCGCCGGGTCACGACGAAGTCTGGTCCCAATTTCTTTCGCAGATTGGAGACGTGAACATCCAGCAGATTCGAGAGCGAATCTTCGTTCTCATCGAACAGATGGTCGTAGAGCATTGTGCGAGTGACAATCTTGCCGCGATGAAGAGCCAGGAATTCGACCAAGGCATACTCCCGAGGCGTCAGACTGACCGCCTCTCCTTGCCTGGTGACGGTACGGGATGCCATGTCGATCTTCACGTCACGAATCTGCAGCACAGAAACGACCTGTCCTGCCGAACGACGCACCAAAGCCCGTATTCGGGCCAGCAGTTCCAGTCGCTCAAATGGTTTCACAAGGTAGTCGTCGGCTCCCGTATCAAGTCCCTTGACCCGATCCGGCACGGCATCCCGGGCCGTGAGAATCAACACGGGCGTTGTCTTGATACGTCGCAGCCGCTTCAATAACTCCCAGCCATCGAGTTTGGGCAACATCAGGTCCAGGACGATGGCGTCGTAATCCCAACTGGTCGCTTTGAATAGGCCATCCTCGCCGTCCGAAGCCGTATCGACGGCGTAGCCCTCTTCTCGGAGGGCCTTTTCCAAGGCCCACAACAGATCGCGTTCATCCTCGACGACCAGCAACCGCACGGCACTTTTCTCCCGGCCGGAATATCCCAACCCCATGATGACAACACCACGCCCCTCTGTAAATGCGACGTAGTGCGGCTGCCATGGGCACTTTCTGGGCATGTCGGCTCACTTGCCTTGTGCCCCAGGCTGGGTGGACGACGCATTTGCGTCCGATCACCGCACGCCAAACAGGAAGTCGGTGTTCTCGATCCTTGGCATGTTGATCGGGGATGAATACAGGAACGGGCCTTTGGGATCCGAAGGGGTGAACGTGCGCATCCTGGCCAGTTGTTTCTTCTGTTGCGCGGTCAGCGTCTTGCCGACCTTCGCAAAAGCCGTGGCGTAGAGATACGACATCTCGCCGTCCAACTCGCCGTACCGTTTCGACAAGGACAGCACCTTGGCCTTGTCGGCGGATTCACCCCTCTGGAAACGCCGCAGTTCGGCGGCGATTGCCCGGCGGGTCTTGACGATCTCGTCCAGGTCCCGACGCTGAAGGTCCACCAGGTCCGTGATGAGCTTCCGCTGGGCAACAGCCAGCGTGGCCAGAAAAGCCTCACCGCTGTCGCCGGTGAGCGAAGTACTGATCGAGTAGTTCTGTTTGCCCATGGCCGGGGCGGTCTTCATGCCGAAGCCGCCGAAATACATCCCGTGCCGCTCAGGGCAGAAGTAGGTGTCGGCCTCCAGGGAACCGGCGTACCAGGCGAACATCTCGCTGGCGTAGGTCATCACGGCTACGTTGACCTCGTGCGACATGCTCCTCTTATCGAGTTGCTCAGGCAGGTCTGGCCAGGTCCCGGAATCAGCGAACTTCAGCTTGGCCAACGCGGCTTTCTGCCGCCCATTCAAGTCGCGGATGATGCCGCCCATGACCTTCGCTCGCTGAAACGCTAGCAGGCCGTCGAGCTCGTAGAGGTTGGCTGAGCGCCGGACCACCGCGCTCTTGTCCAGGCCGTTGCTGCCGGGAGGGAGATCGCCCTCCAGGTTTCGACGGAATGCTCTGATCAACGGCAGGCGCTTCTCGGCGAATTGCCGGATGTCGCTTTCCTGCTCCTTGCCCAAGGCCAGGAGTTGTGCCTTCTGGGCATCGTTCAGGATAGCCAGCATGTTGTGGGCGATTCGCGTCAGGAAAGACGTGTTATGCCCACCCCCCTTAGCGTCGATGTCGCGCATGTACTGAAAGCCGAAGTAGTCCGAAACCTTTCCAGGCGGCAGGAAGGTGTCGCAGCCGAAGTCGCCTGTCAAGAAGGCCAGACCGTCGAACGCGATCGTGTGGAGCTGAGCCCGGTCCGACACAGCTTGTTCAATGGAGTACTGCCTCCCTTGGTCCCGTCGTGGCGGGCGATGCTCCCTCGGCTCCGGCTTGGTACGCGGGCTAGGGCCGCCTACATCTGGGCGGCGGGGAGGTCCGCCGTCGTCAGCCCCATCTTCTTGACTGCCTTGACGGCGTTGTTCTGCATTATCTTGCCGAACTCCGGGCGGCGGTCTATCGACATCGGCCACCTTGCCGGACGCCTCATTCTTGATCGTCACAGCGTGGATTTCGGATTCTCCCGCATGGGTCCATCCTTCGATCACGACCCGGTCTTTCCGAGAAACAATGCCTGTCAACTTTTCGCTCGCGCTCGCTGGAAATCTCACTTCCGTCCCATCGTCCAGCCGGAGGCCATCAGTATCTCCGTTAGGATTCCTGTGAAACTCAGTCACGACACCACGCTTGGTGGGTGTCTGATGAGCTTCCCGCCCCGCCGTTCCCTCTTTTCGAGGGGGAGGAGGACGGTCATCATCGGCGACCGCCGGTTTCTCTTGCGGCTCGGCCTGAACCTGTCCCCCCGTCAGTAGAGCCAGCCAGCAAATCGCACTCGCAGCCCGAAAGGCGTGTCGCATCTTCATTCTCCTGTTTTCATAGGCACGAAACCGTTGGCAAACACCGTGCTTGCCCAGTCCGTGACCAATCTTAGCAACGACAACCTTAACGGAAGATGAAGATAGCGAGAATTGCGACTGATCGCCACGGGCTGCAGAAGCCGTTCGATGATGTTGTTGTCTATCCGAATTCGTCCGTCGCTGGTGTAACGAACGAAGGCATCCCAACGATTCAGCACATAGTCGATGGCCTCGGCCAGCTTGGTCGTGGTGCGATTTCGCGATCGCCACATCACCAACATCCTCGAAATTGAGCAGGTGGGGCAGGAACTTTACCGGCTGCTGGAAGAGGGCAAATACAAGCAGCTCATTTTGGACTTTTCCAACGTCGATTACCTCTCCAGCGCCCTGATCGGCAAGATGATCTCGCTGAACGCCAAAGCCAAGGCGCGCGGCGGCAGCGTCAAACTGTGCAGCATTCGGCCGGAAATATCCGAGGTTTTCCACACCTGCAAGCGCGACCGCATTTTTTCCATCAACAAGGACGTGGCCGACGCTTTTCCATCGTGATGCCCCTATTGGAACATCACCTCGTAATACATCGTGCGGTCGCGGGCGCCGTCGATGCTGAAGCTGCCGTCGCCGAACGATAGCGTCTTGCCCGTGCGGCGGCCGTCGTGATCCAGCACGTTGACCGACCGGATCGGTCGGCCCGCGATCGTGATCGTGGCCTTGACCGGTTCCAGCAACAGCGGCGCCGTGCCGTTGTCCAACACCCGGCCGTCCAGGGCGAAGTATTTGAAGCCCGTGTTGCAATTGCGGGCAACGGCCGTCAGCAGCGCGTGGCGGGTGTCGCGCAAGGTCGCTTTCGGCTCCAGCGCGGTAAGAAAGAGGGAAGCATAGGGGCAGTCGCAGCGGATCGTCACCTCGCCCAGCGCAAAGGGCCGATCTTGGGCGAATCCGACCAGGGCCTTGGTGCCGGGCGTGTTGACCACGAATGACCCTCCGCCGGCCGTGTCCCACGCCAATTGCTTGGTGGTCGAGACGATGGCCGTGCCGCGGCGGTACTGCTCCATGCGCGGGAAGGTCGATGCTTGCGGCCGCTCGGTGAACTCGACCACCACCCGGCCGGCGGCCAAGGCCTCCGGCGGCACGCTGCCGCCGAACGTCTTGACGTCGCCCTGCTGGGCCACGGTGTCGGCGAAGGAGAAGCGGCCCGCGAGCAACTCGGCCGGGCTGACGCGGCGCACGGAAATCACCTCCGCCTGTTTCACGTCGCCGCGCTGCACCATGCGGGACAAGGCCGGATATTGCCCCAACTGCGTGGGCACGTCCGCTTCCCAGACGCCCCACGGCAACCAGCCGGCGCGGTCGTTGAACGTCCGCCGTGTCGACTGCGACTGGAATTGATAGGAGGCGTCCCAGCCCTGCAAACCCAGGCCATAGGCGGCGATGATCGCGGGCCCTTCGGCACTATACAGCGAAGGATAGACGTGGATCCATTCCGACAGCCCGAAAGGGCGGTCGATGACTTGTTGCAGGCCGCTGGAGAAGTAGCCGCTGCCGGGCTGCGCGAGCATGGAGTCAAGAAGCTTCTCGCCGAAATAGTTGTGCCGGTCGATGTAGCCCGCCAGATAGTCGCTGCGCAGGTTGTAATAATGGGGCAGCATGGCGGGGGCCTGCCAGGGCGAACCGACCAGGGGGCCTTGGTATCCGGCGGCGCGGACGGCCCGCTGGAACTTCGCATAGAACGTGTTCTGCAGGTGGTGCAGGTACGCGGCCGTATCCAGCAGCCGCTGCCGCTGGCCATTGGCGGTGTTGGGAAGCTGGCCGTCGCCGAAGAACCAGGGATTGGTCTGCGGCTCGATATTCTGCGCGGCCAGGCTTTCGCCGGCCGCCAGAGCGTCGTGCCAGGCCGCCGCCAGCGCCGCCTGCGAACCGTACTTGGTCTTGAGCCACTGGGCGAACTGCCGCAGGAAAATCTTGTGATAGGTCGGGCAGGCATTGAACGCGGCGGTCGAAGTGTAGAAGAAGATGTCGTCCTCGTTCTGCATCTCGATATAGGACAGGGCCGGCTCCTCGGCATACGTGCGGCCCGTGTAGGGGTTCTTGTGGCCCAACAGATTCACGACCATCTCGATCACCAGGTCTTGCACGTCCTCGGCGAAGTTCATGAAGCCGTAGGTGTCGCCGTGCAGGTTCTTTTCGATCTCGCCGTAGGCCGCCAGCCGCGCGCGATTGCCGGGGCAGACGTGGAACCTGTAGGTGTGGGACCAGCCGAAGTAGATGCCCTGCTTCTTTAGCTCGGCGGCGAAGCAGTCCAGCCGGTCCAGTCCCTCCGGGTCCATGCGCGTGGCATCTTGCGGATCGCCGATGCCCATTTGGTCCTTGGGATAGGTGAACTTGTGCAGGCGCACGCCGTTGACGCCGTACTTGGCAAAGCGGGCGGCGGTGAACCGGCCGTCCTTCTTCTCCGGCGCGCAACCGCCGCCGTAGGAAAGGTTGACTCCCCAGAACTTCACGGGCGTGCCGTCGGCGAACTGGAACTGGTCGCCTGCCATGCGCACGCCGCCGTGCTTGCCCGCCGGTCGCTCCAGCCAGTCGTTCATGCCGATCACGCCCGGCGCCGGGTCGTCGTTGCAGTGGAAGGGAAACCAATCGGGGCCGGCGAGGGTTTTGGTCAAGCGATCCACGTCGGCCTGCCGCGCCAATAGCGCCACGTCGTCGGAAAGGGTCACGGTGATGGTGGTGCTCCGCGCTCCGCGGCGAAAGACCTCGCCGGCCAGCATGATCCGCAGGTCGTTGTCGAAGGCGATCGCACACGGCGGCTCGAAATCCAGGGCGATCGGCTCCATGCCCTTGAGCACAACAATCGCCTTTTTCGCCGCCGGGGCGGCGCCGATCCGCAACGGCAGGTCCAGCGCGGTCTGCTTCCCGTCCACGTGCCAGAGAACGATCTTTCCCTTGGCCATCGGCTTCTCCACCGCCAGGCCGGCCATGAGCATGGTGAGGGGCACGTCGCGGGCGGCACTCAAATCATAACGGAAGCAAAGCTGCCTCGGCCCGCTCTTCCACGCCTGAAACTTGATGTCGATCACCTGGCCGGATGCCCGGTTGACGACGAACGGGATCTGGATAGTGAGCTTGTCTCCCTGTGCCTTGTCCTGAGATGAGAGCCCGACCCAAGACCAGTTGGGCCCCCAACCGCCCAGGCCCAGGCGGAACACGGCCGTTTGCCGGTGCAAGAAGTTCAGGCTGAGCGAATTGTCCGGCGCGACCAGGGCCTGCCAGGTGTCTTCCGCGGCAACCGCGGCAGCGACCGGAAGGATCGTGATCGAACTGAAAACGGCAAGGGCCACAAAACCTACTGGGCGGGTCGCCCGTTTCCACACGGCTTGCATTTCGTGTTTCCTCGGCGATTGCGGAGAGGCGGGAGGGATCGCTGCGAGAGTGCCCCGCGAGGCGCTCGGCGCTACTATACCAGTTCGCCGTACGGAAACAAGTTGCCGTCAGGATTCAAGCTTTGCCAGTGCCGCACTCGCGCAATGGTTGTCACCCGCGATGCCGGAAAGCAACCCCCTAGTCGCATTTGTGCAACACGAGGCGAAAGGGCGACGGTTATTTTCCGTTGCGCGGACGACGCCTTGTGGTGCCAATCGGTGCTCCCGCTGAGCCGTATCTGCTTACACCACACAAGGTAAGGCATTTCCGCTCCTGGTGTTCCCCGAGTGGCGTGCCGACGATGCGGCGCAAGGCTTGCTCAGAGCATGGACTGAACCAGTCGCACACCAGGGGCTACTCAATGGCGTCTGCCGCTTTGGAAACAACGCCGATTTCACGGCCGACGGCCGAATCGCCGCCGAAAACCGTCCGCGTCCTGCACGTCATCAATGGCGAGCACTATGCCGGGGCCGAGCGGGTCCAGGATCTGTTGAGCCTGCACCTGGCGGAGCACGGCTTCGAAGTCGGCCTGGCGTGCCTGAAGCCCGGTAGCTTTGTCGCCATGCGCCAGGCCCGGCACGTCCCCCTTTATCCGCTGCCGATGAAGGGCCGCTTCGATCTGTCGGTCGTGTGGAAACTGGTCCGCATCATCCGCAAGGAGCACTATGAACTGATTCATTCGCATACGCCGCGTTCGGCGCTGGTGGCGGCCTTGGCCTCGGCAATCACCGGAGTACACTTGGTGCATCACGTTCACAGCCCGACGCAGTGTGATACCGAGCGGCCTTGGCAAAACCGGATCAACACGCTGGTGGAGCGCCTGGGACTCCAGCGGGCCTCGGCCGTGATCGCCGTTTCCGACAGCTTGGGGCGATTGGTTCGCGGACGGAAATGCGCCGCCGGCAAAGTGCATGTGGTGCCCAACGGCGTGGCCGCTCGACCGCCCGTGCCGCTCCGCAATCCGGAAAAAACCGAGTGGACGCTGGGCGTGATGGCCCTGCTGCGTCCGCGCAAAGGTCTGGAAACCATGCTCGACGCATTGGCCCGATTGCGTCGCCAGGGGTTTCCCGTGCGGCTTCGGGCGGTGGGTGCTTTTGAAAGCCCGCAGTACCGGGAGCGGATTCTGCACCTGAGCGAAAAGCTCGGGCTCACCCCGGCCATCGATTGGACCGGTTTTGCCCGCGACATCGACCGCGAACTGGCGCAGATGGACCTGTTCGTCTTGCCCAGCCTGTGCGGCGAGGGCCTGCCGATGGTGATCCTGGAGGCCATGTCGGCCGGATTGCCGGTGGTGGCGACCCGCGTCGAGGGCATTCCCGAGGCCCTGCGCGACGGCCTGGAGGGGCTCATCGTGGAACCGAACGATCCCCGCGACCTGGCCCGGGCGATCGCGCAGATTATTACCGGCGTGGTGGACGTCGCCAGGCTGCGGGCGGCGGCCTTGCGACGGCACGCCGAGCGGTTCTCCGCCGCCCGGATGGCGGCCGACGTAGCCAAAATCTATCGCCACGTGCTGGATTCCGCGGTCACGACTGGCCCGGCGTAGTCCCCGATTTGAAATGGCGGGCAACCGTGCTTTTCCATCTCGCGCTTGCCATATCGGGCACCGGGTGTTACATTGCAAGCGTGGCAGCACCCTAGATCGGGCAAGGAGCTTAGTATGGCCCAGTTTCAGGTGATTACCGTTTGGTGGCCGGATGGTTGGGAGCCGAACGACCCGCTGGATGTTCCAAACTGCATGTGGCAGGCCGGCGAGCAAACCGCCGAGGAGCCGATGAGTTTGGAGCAGGCCCTGGCCACGGTCCGTGGTCTGAACCGGCAGAACATGGCGCATCCCGGCGCCGTCTGGCACGCGGTGGGAGTTGTGGAAGACGGCTCGGCCTTGTCCGACGATTGCGGCGACTCGGCCGAGCAATTCGAAGACGCCAGCGGACGCAGCATCCGCCTGCTTCGGCCGCGGGGCAGCGGCAAAGGCGACTGCTCCCACTGTCCCGCCCACGCCTTCCCCTGTGCTGCCGAGAACGGCGAGCAAGGATAGCGGTAGCCGTGCAGAGACCGATTTCCCGGCCGCGGTTGGCATCGGCGCGGCGGCGCTGGTAGAATCCAATCGGAGTAGTTCCCGGCGCGGCGACGGTCGGGAGCGCAAACGGGCCCGGGTGGTGGAATTGGCAGACACGCAAGACTTAGGATCTTGTGCCGCAAGGCGTGGGAGTTCAAGTCTCCCCTCGGGCACTCGTCAAGTAACCTCCGTCGACGACCGCGCGGTGCTGTCCCGCAAAGCGTGGCGTCACCTCGCCGAAGTACATCACCGGCAGGAAGGCCAGGCGCGGATTGATCGCGTGGGCGCGGGATTGCATCTGCCGGATGCAGGCCGGGGTGAAGAACTGGTGATTGTCATAGAAGTCGTCGATCGATCACTCTCCGTACCTTGTGACGGGCATTGACGTACATGTCAATCGCTTGAAATGGATTGCCGTCCCATGTACGCGTTGGCCGCTTCCACGAGGAAACCGGATCGGGTCTGACCGCGTGCCTCCGCAGCGCGGTCAATGGCGTCCAGAACGCGCTCAGGGATCGTGATGTTGATCCGCTTGGCACGGACTCGCAACGCCGAGGCATCGACAGTTACCACGGCCCACGTTCCACCACGGTAGTCTGCGTTGTGTCGGTGGTGCTCGACTTTTCCGGGGCGGGGGATCGGCTTGCCGTCATGGATCAGCCCTTCAATGTGCAACTCGATCGCCTCCTTGGCCATCGCCAAGGCTTCATCTACGGTCCTGCCGGCGGAGAAGCAACCGGGCAAATCCGGAACGATCACGCCGAAGTCCGACGTGGGGTCTTTATGGAGAACAACAGGAAAATTCATGGCAAACCACTCCAGCCTGCTTGCTTGAAAATCGCCCTAAGCGTCCCCAAGGGCAGGTCTCGCCTTGGGTGGGGGACAGTCACCAGGCCGGCCTTGGTGGAATGCTTGAATTGTCGATGGCTGCCTTTGCTGCGAACCAGCCGCCAACCGTCCCGCTCAAGCCTCTTGATGATGTCTCGACTGTTCATGGGCCTATTATACACATCATACACACTATGTCAAGTCCTTGGGACCAATCGCGCCCGTTTACCCCTTGCCAGACATGTGTTAGATTAAGAGAATCGACCACCTGACTCGGACCTGTGGCAGGGCGTGCTCAAGGCTGTTTTGCGCCGCATGGAATGCCGAGCCAGTTCGTCGCAACACATTGCAGCGCAGGAGGAAGGGAGAAGCAATGCACTATCCTTGGTGGTACGTGCCTCATCTGACGGCGCCGATGCTCATCGCCACCATCTCGGTGCTGCACGTGCTGGTTTCGCACTATGCGGTCGGCGGCGGGCTGTTCCTGGCCGTGGAGATAACCTATGCCTATCGTCATGACCATCGCGACTATCTCGATTACCTGAGAACGCACGCGCGTTTCTTCGTTCTTCTCACCCTCGTTCTGGGCGCCGTCACCGGCGCGGGGATCTGGTGGACCATCGGCCTGGCGTCGCCCTTGGCCACCGGCGTGTTGATCACGAGCTTTGTCTTCGGTTGGGCCACGGAGTACGTGTTCTTCCTCGTGGAGATCGTGTCGGCCTTCGTCTTCTATTACTACTGGGGGCGGCTGCCGCAGAGGACCCACGTGATCGTCGTTTGGATCTACGCCATCGCGGCCTGGGCCAGCCTGGTGATCATCACCGCCATCACCGCGTTCATGCTGCAGCGGGGCAATTGGAAGGGGCCTCACGATTTTTGGAACGGCGTTTGCAACCCGCAGACGCTGCCGCAGATCATCGCCCGGACCGGCGGCGCGCTGCTGTTGAGCTCGCTCTACGTGTATCTGCACGCGGCCATCACCATCAAGGACACCACGCTGCTGAAGCGGATCGAATCGCGATCCGCGCGGCCGGCCCTGTTGGGAGCGATCCTGATCCTGGCCGGCGGGGCGGGCTGGTATTGGATGTTGCCCGATTCCGCCCGCGCCGCCCTGGGGGCCGCCAGCGCGTTGAACGTCCTGACGGCCCTGATCTTCGCCGTCACCACCGCCGTGTTCATCCTGCTGTACCTGGGTCCATATCGCAACCCGGGCTGGATCCGCTCGCCCGGCTTCGCCTTGTCGCTGCTGCTGTTCGGCACGGTCGCGTTCAGCTCCGGCGAGTTCATCCGCGAGGCGGTGCGCAAACCGTACGTCATTTACAACGTGGTGCTGGCCAACCAGATCCTGCCCGAGGAGGTTGCCGGCCTGCGGCAGAGAGGTTTCCTGGAAGGCGGCACCTGGACCAGGGCTTTCGTGGCGGCCAAGTACCGGACCAACGCGCAGTTGGTGGTCAACGGGCATATCGACCCGGCCGGCTTTGCCACGTTGCCGCCGGCGGACCGCATTGCCTTGGGCGGCCTGATCTTCCAGTACCACTGCAACGATTGCCATGCCGTTGAGGTCGGCTACTCGGCCGTCGGCCCGCTGGTGCAAGGCTGGACCCCGCCGATGATCCGCTCCCTGATCGACGACATGCACGTGGTACGCTTCACGATGCCGCCCTGGTCGGGCACGCCGCAGGAGGCCGATCTGTTGGTGGAATATCTGGTCAGCATCGCCCCAAAGCGTCCCGGCGGGATGCTTCCCAAAATGGCAGACAGGCAAATGGCAGACAGGCAAACGGCAGACAGGCAAACGGCAGACAGTCAAATGGCAGACAATCGCGCGAGGTAATGCGATGGGTCCGAAGTCATTGATCGATACGACGTTCGCGCCGGATCTGCCGGCGCCCGCCTGGTTCATCGACCTGTTCAAGATGCTCGGCTTCACGCTGCACGCCGTGCCAATGAACCTATGGTATGCGGGCATCATGGTGGCCATGTTGCTGTATCTGACCGGCAGCCGCCAGGGCACACGCTTCTCGGCCCGGCTCATGGGCCAAATGCCCGTGATCGTTGCCCTGGGCATCAATTTTGGGATCGTGCCGCTGTTGTTCCTTCAGGTCGGTTATGCGCGGGCGTTCTACCCGGCCACGATCCTCATGGCCTGGTTCTGGCTGGCGATCATCGTCTTGCTGATTGGGGCCTATGTGGGCGTCTACGTCTACGCCTTCGGCCTGCGAAGCGACGGGTCGATGCCGGCCTGGCGACGGGCCAGCGGTTGGCTCGCGGCGGGACTGTTCGTCGCGATCGGCTTCCTTTTCGCCAACGGCCTGAGCCTTGTGGAAAACGTAACGTCGTGGCCGGACCTG
>JBEKZQ010000165.1:0-12472 GCA_049509675.1 Thermoguttaceae bacterium
TCGGCCCGCCACCGTAGCAAACTGGGCCGTTGCAAGCCCGTGGGCCGACCAGAATCTGCAATTTGAGAACTCAAATCCTTTGATTTCGCTGACCACCCTACACGCGGCAGCGAACCCCATTTGCGAGAGCATGCATGCAATCAGAAGTCGTTATTGAAACCCGAAATCTCACCAAAGTGTACCGGGATTTCTGGGGCCGGCAAAAAGTGCGCGCCCTGAAGGCCCTCGATCTGGAGGTCCGCAAGGGCGAGATTTTCGGACTGCTGGGCCCCAACGGATCGGGCAAGACAACCACCATCAAGCTGCTCTTGGGCCTGCTGTTTCCCACCAGCGGCCAGGCCCTGGTGTTCGGCCGCAGCGCAACGGAAGTGACCAAGAACGAACGGATCGGCTACTTGCCCGAGGAATCGTACCTGTACAAGTTCCTCAACGCCGAAGAGACGCTGGATTTCTACGGCCGGCTGTTCAAAATGCCGCGCAAGGTGCGGCGGCAGCGGACCGCCGACCTGATCGAGATGATGGGGCTGGGGTGGGCCAAACGCCGGCAATTGAAGGAGTATTCCAAGGGCATGACCCGCCTGATCGGCCTGGCCCAGGCCCTGATCAACGATCCCGAGGTGCTCTTCCTCGACGAGCCGACCAGCGGCCTGGATCCGATCCACACCCACGAGATGAAGGTCCTGATCCGCGATCTGCAGCAGCAGGGCAAGACGATCCTGATGTGCAGCCACCTGCTGGCCGACGTGCAGGACGTGTGCGACCGCATCGCCATCCTGCACCAGGGCGAATTGAAGGAGTTGGGCCGGGTCGACACCCTCCTGAAGGTCCGCGACATAACCGAAATCCGCGCCTCGGGCCTGGACGCCGCAGCCCAGCAAGAGATCCGCGACGTGATCCTGCGGCACCACGGCGAATTGCAGTCGCTGGGCAATCCCACCAGCACACTGGAAGAACTGTTTGTGAAGATCATCGCGGAGAGCGAAGCACATCCCGGCCGCCGCGTGCGGGGCGGACAAGTCGCTGACGACGGCCCGCCCTCACCCTGAGCGGGGATTTCAAATCTCAAATTTCAGATTTCAGATTTCAAATCTCAAATTTGCATGAGCCATGCCGATTGAATCCAACGACGTGATGCCGCTGCTCGACTGGCTGCTGGGGCCAGGCTGGTACGGCGCTTGGCTCTGGCAGCCGCTGGTGCTGGCGATTGCCATTTTCGTTTTCGGCGGCCCACTGGTTTGGGGCCTCATGAAAGTGTGCAAGGGCTCCGACCGGGCGGCACAAGTCCTGGGTCGCCTGCTGGCTTGGGGCGTGCTGCTGCCGGCGATCATTGTCGGGCTGGTGGCGGGAGTGCGGGCGTTGATCGCCGTGCTGGCCAATCTGGGTGTGGCCCACGTGCAGGCGATCCTCTCGCGCGCGGACGCCCTGCTTTCCTTCCTGTTGCGCGTCTCGCAGGTGGTTCTGGGCGTCGGTTGGTTCGTCGGCGCGCTCTATTATTGGGTCCTGGTGATCGGCCTGGGGATCCTGGTGTTCCTGGCGGTGGGGTTCTTCGTGGCCACGTTGCGGAGCGGCCCCAGGTATGCCCTCCGCGCGGTCGATGAGGCCCTGGCCGCACTGGTGGCCGACCTGGGACGCCTGTCGCCGCGCCGCGTCTGGGCCCTCGCGGCCCTGGCCATGAAAGAGTCGATCCGGCGGAAGGTGGTGGTCGTGTTCATCGTCTTTGTCCTCATCCTGCTGTTCGCCGGCTGGTTTCTCGATCCCCGCAACGTCAACCCGGCCCGCTTGTACCTGGGATTCGTGCTCACGGCCACCAGCTACCTGGTCTGGGCATTGGCGCTGTTTATCAGTTCCCTGAGCCTGCCCGCCGACGTCAAGAGTCGTACGCTGCACACCGTCGTGACCAAGCCGGTGCGAAAGAGCGAGATCGTTCTGGGCCGCATCCTGGGATTCTCCCTGGTCGGCACCGTCCTGCTGGCGGGCATGGGCCTGATCAGTTATGTCTTCGTGATCCGCGGGTTGTCGCACACGCACCCACTGGCGGCCGGCGATTTGCGTGCCGTGGGCGGCGCCAGCGGCAGCCAGACGCCTGCCCTGAAAGGTCTGACCGGCAAAGCCCGCGAACATCGCCACGAGGTTTACATCGATCCGTTCGGCAAGACGCGCGTCGAAATGCAACAGGGGCATTGGCACGAGTTGACCATCAGCGGCTCAGGCGATCAAGCCGTGTACACGCTCGGCCCGCCCGTGGGCGACCTTGTGGCCCGGGTGCCGATGTACGGCAAGCTGCGTTTCAAGGACCGCAAGGGCGGCGACGCCGAACGTGGCGTGAACGTGGGCGACGAATGGACCTATCGCAGCTTCATCGACGGCGGCACCAACGCCTGCGCCATCTGGAACTTCCAGGGCATCCGCGCAGCGATGTTTCCCGACGGCATTCCCGTGGAACTGACCATCGAAGTCTTCCGCACGCACAAAGGCGACATGACCAAGGGCGTGTTGGGAAGCCTCTGGGTGCGCAACCCGGAAACCGCTCGCAAGGTCGAGGTCCGCAACTTCCTGGCCAAGAAGTTCGCCACCGACACGCAGTTCATTCCCCGCCTGTTGGAAGACGAGAACGGCGAGAAGGTCGATCTGTTCCGCGACATCGTCACGCCGGACGGACAAGTGGAGATCATGCTGTACTGCCTGGAGGGCGGGCAGTATTTCGGCGCCGCCCAGGCCGACGTGTACTTCCGCGCCCGCGACGGCTCGTTCTGGCTGAACTTCGTCAAGGGCTACGCCGGAATCTGGCTGCAAATGGTGCTGGTGATCGCCCTGGGCACGCTGCTGAGCACCTTCCTGAGCGGGCCGGTGGCCTTCGTCGCCACCCTGGGCGCGCTGTGCGGCGGCCTGTTCGTCAGCTTCATGAACGAGTTGGCGGTCGGCAAGGTCCTCGGCGGCGGACCCTTCGAGTCGATGATCCGCCTGGCAACCCAGCAGAACCAGGTTACCGACCTCGAGCCCGGGCTGAAGACCACCGTGGCCCAGATGACCGACAAGGTGGTGGGCGTGATCATGGGGGCCATGGCGGCCGTGCTCCCGCCCTTCGGCGACTTCAGCTACGCCGACCACGTGGCCTACGGCTTCGACGTCGGCGGCGACCTGCTCATGCGCAGCATCTTCCGGGCGGCCGCGTACCTCGTGCCGCTGTTCGTCGCCGGTTACTTGTTCCTGAAAACGCGGGAGGTGGGGCGATGAATCCGCGCAAACCGTTCCTCTGGAAAGTGGCGTACCTGGTGGCCATCGGCGCCCTGCTGATGCCGCTGTTCATGCTCAGTCAGCCCGCCACCAGCGGCGTGCCCGGCGGCGAGCAGGCCGGCCGGCCGGGCGGATGGCTGGCGCGGCTCCGCGAGAAACACCATCTCAGCCAGACCCAACTCGGGCAAATCGATCCCACCAGCGAGACCATCAAGCTGGCCACGCTCGGCATGCGCGGCGTGGCCGCCGACATCTTGTGGACCAAGGCCAACGACTACCAGAAGAAAAAGGACTGGACCAACCTCTCGGCCACGCTGGAGCAAATCACCAAGCTGCAGCCGCACTTCATCGCCGTGTGGCGGCACCAGGCCTGGAACCTGTCCTACAATGTCTCGGTGGCCTTCGACGACTACCACGAGAAGTATCAATGGGTGATCCGCGGCATCGAGTTCCTCAAGGAAGGCGTCGCGAACAACGACAAGGAACCCAGGCTGCTCTGGGACCTGGGCTGGTTCATCGCCCAGAAGATCGGCCGCGCCGACGAGCACAAACTGTACCGCCGCTTGTTCAAGGCCGACGACGATTTCCAAGGCTCCCGCGCAGGCGAGGAACGCGACAACTGGCTGGTGGGCAAGAGTTACTTCCGCCAGGCCGAAGAACTGGCCAACCTGGGCGTGCCGGTCAAAGGCATGGGCCTGCTGATCTTCTACTCCGACGCCCCCATGTGTCAGATGAACTACGCCGAGGCCCTGGAAAAGGAGGGACGCTTCGACGAAGTGGCCAGTCGGGCCTGGAAACAGGCCTCCACCGATTGGTACGACTTCGGCCAGCGCGATATCCCCACCTCCTGGGGCGTCACCATCCATTTGAACGACCAGGAAGTTCACGACGCGGCCGCGAAAAAGGACCTCGATGCCCTGGAGAAGCTTCAGCCCGGTCTGCACGTGAAGATCGCCGCCGAGAAGCGAAAGACCCTTACCCCAGCCCAGCTTAAGGCGGTGGACACCCCTCTGGAAAAACGCACCCCCAAGCAACTCGAGTTGGCCAGCAAGGCCGAGCCGCTCCTCCAAGTCAGCCATGAGGAAGTCGCCCGGCGGATCACCGGGCACAGTCGCGACGCAGCATTGGCCCTGGCCCGCTCCGCCGCCAACCATGAACAACTGGCGACCTACGGACGACGCGAGCGCCAGACGGTCAATTTCGATTATTGGCGGCTGCGGGCCCAGGTGGAGCAGGATCCCGATGCGATCGCCGCCCGCAAGGCGATCTACCAGGGCGAGCAGGCCTACGAGCACGGCGAGTTGCTTCCCGCCAAGGCGGCCTACGATCGAGGACTGGCCGGCTGGCACAAGGTGCTGGATCGTTATCCGGGCCTGAAAACCGATGAGACGCACACCATGGTCAGCGACCTGATGGATACCATCAAAGACTACCGCAAACTGCTGGAGAAGTTGGATGAGCCGCTGCCCAAGCCGTTCATTCTGCAAGACGTGATCGACATCAAGAAGCAATAGCGGTTAACCCGGCCGCTTGATCGCCTTTCCGCTCGGCGTTAGACTTATGCTGGGTGTTTCGGCGGCGGAGCAGGTTTCCGCATCGAGTTGGGCAGCGACCCCTTGTGCCGCGTCGGGTTATTGAGGCGAGTCCATGGCAAATTCCGTCCTGTTCGAAGAGCAAGTCGAGATCCCTTTCGTCCACTCGCTCGCCGACTTTCGCGATTGGGCCGCGTCCGAAAGTTTCCCGGAGCGCGGAAGGATCGACTTTATCACCGGCCGCATCGAGGTGGATATGTCACCGGAAGATCTCTTTTCGCACGGGACGTTGAAGACGGAGATTGTCCGCGCCCTGGGCAATATCGTGAAAGCCGCCGGGATGGGCCAACTGTTCAGCGATTGCACGCGGGTTTCCTCTCCGGACGCCGATCTGTCCGTGGAGCCGGACATCGTTTTCATCGCCGAGGAATCGTTGGACAGCGGTCGCATCCGCCTGGTTCCCAAGGCGAGCCTCGAGCCGGGCCGTTACGTGGAGTTGGAAGGCCCGGCCGACTTGATCGTGGAAATCGTCAGCGATAGCTCGGCCACGAAAGACACGCAGCGGCTCCCCGCAGCCTACTGGCGGGCGGGCGTCCGCGAGTTCTGGCTGGCCGATGCCCGCGGCCCTGCCCTTCTGTTCCAGATCTACCACGCCGGTCCATCGGCCTATCAACCTGCCCAGGCCGACTCCGAGGGCTTCCAGTATTCCACCGTCCTGGCCAAGTGGTTTCGCCTCACGCGTCAATCCGCTTCGCACGGGCGGTGGACTTACGACCTGCAGGAAAAATGACGCCGGCGGTCTGGATGCCATCGCCGCGCTGGCGCAGGAAGCGCAGCCGGTCGTCGTCGGTCCAGAAGATCTCGGCCCGCCCGTTGCCGCGGGAGACAACGTGGTAGAGGGCGTCGGGAAAGTCGATGCGGGGCGGTCGGGGCATGCCGCCATTGAACCGGAACCAGCCGTCGCCGTAAATATTGAACGCCGATTTCCGCGGAGGGAAACCGACTCACACTTTTGACCGCGGGGAAGCGGTTTTCGCCGTGTTTTCTTGGGGTTGGTGTGAGTCGGTTTTCCCGCTGGCACCTTTGAACTCGGGTAGTCAGACCGAGGACGTTGGCCACAATCGGGGCGTTTTCCTCGGGTCTTACGGCAATTCGCATCGACCCCCTCAGAATTTGACTTTACCATTCCCGTTGGTTTGTCCAAAAAATCAACTCACATTCCGAACGGCCAATTGCCGCGGAATCCGCAGGAAATCGAGCGGATTGGGCCTGAAATGTGAGTCGATTTCGGCCCCGCGGAAATCGGTGAATAATGATGCTGGAGTGTCCAAAATCTCCTCATTTTCGCTGGTGGGCGC
Organism: Thermoguttaceae bacterium; assembly: GCA_049509675.1. Taxonomy (GTDB): domain Bacteria; phylum Planctomycetota; class Planctomycetia; order Pirellulales; family Thermoguttaceae; genus JBEKZQ01. The sequence continues at coordinate 6,125 of JBEKZQ010000165.1, forward strand.
TCCTGCGTAGGTCTGGAGCGGCTCGATCACCAACGGGAACAACTGCCACCGCCGCACCCGCACGTAAGCCTCAAACAACATGTAACCCGGCGCGGTCCGTTTCTCTGGATCGCTGCCGTCTCGCACCCGCCCAAGCCCCTCCAAGTGACGCGCATAATACTTGGCGACGTCCGTCAGATCGCCCACGATCAAGGTATCGTCACCGACCATGGCGGCCGACCACTCCAGCAACCCGTCCATGACGGGTCGCATGCTCCAGTGCTCGCTGTCGAGGTGGCGGCTCAGTCGTTTCTCATCGGCATGTATGTTGTTCGCCCCCGATCCGAAAGACCGGGCAATCCTGGTTAAATGCACGTGACCCGAAATCACCAGCCCGACGACCATTTCCTGAAGGAACCGCTGGCGGCGACTATCGGAAACCCATCTTGCCACATGCCGGGCAAAGCCGTACAACCTCTGACGTACCTCCTTGCGCAATCCGTTGCTAGTCATCTTGGCCTCCTTTCGCTCTTTTTGTCCTAACTCCAAGCGAAAGGAGGCTTTATTTCGCGATCTATGTCAAGACCAACACTGGGTGAACTCCAGTGCTTGTGACCTCATAGAGCCGTTACCGGCGTTTAGGCCGATAGAGATCGGTGGCCGTGCCGAAAAACATCTCGGCGGCCGCGCCCAGGGTTTCGCCCAGCGTCGGGTGGGGATGGATCGTGTCGATCAGGTCGTGGACGGTGCAGCCCATTTCCAGGGCCAACACGGCTTCGGCGATCAGATCGCCGGCCCCGGCGCCGACGATGCCGCAGCCCAGCAGCCGCTCGCTCTGGCCATCGATCAGCCACTTGGTCAGCCCCTCGGTGCGGCCGATGGCTTGGGCCCGGCCGCTGGCCGCCCAGGGGAACTGGGCCACTTCCACCTTGCGGCCCTGCTGCCGGGCCTCGGTCTCGGTCAACCCGGCCCAGGCGATCTCCGGATCGGTGAACACCACGGCCGGGATGGCGCGGGGCTCGAACGCGACCGATTGGCCATCCAGGGCTGCGATGGCCGTCTTGGCTTCGTGCGCGGCCTTGTGGGCCAACATCGGGCCGCCGGCCACGTCGCCGATGGCCCAGATGTGCTCGTCGCTCGTCCGCCGCTGCGGATCCACCGTCACGAAGCCCTGGCGGTCGATGGTCACTTTGGTGTTTTCCAGTCCCAGATCGTCGCTATTGGGCCGCCGGCCCACGGCGACGAGCACCCGGCTGAAACGCCGCGTTTTTTTCTCCGCCGCGCCGTCGAAGGTGACTTCGATCTCCTGGCCTTTCTCGGCCAGGGCCACCACCTTCGTGCTGAGATCGATGGCCTCGAACTGCTCTTGCAGCCGCTTGTCCAACGGTTTGACCAGATCGCGGTCGACGCCCGGCAACAGGCCGTCGGTCATTTCCACCACCGATACCCGGCTCCCCAGGGCCGCATAGACCGTGCCCAGTTCCAGGCCGATGTAGCCGCCGCCCACGACCAGCAGCGTCTCGGGCACGTCGGGCAACTCCAACGCCCCGGTGGAATCCATGATCCGCGGCGTGGGCAGGTCGAACAGCGGCAAGCGCGTGGGCCGCGAACCGCTGGCCAGGATGCATTCCGCGAATCGCAGCCGATCGTCCTCGGGCCTCTTGTCGCCGGCCGGATGGAGCGAGAGCGTTTGTGAATCGATGAACCGCGCCCGGGCCCGCAGCACGCGAACCTTGCGTTTGCCGCTGATTTGCTTCAGACCGCCGCTGAGTGTGGCGATCACTTTTTCCTTGCGTGCCCGCATGGCCGCCACGTCCACGGTGGGCGGTGGGAAGGCGACGCCCCACTGGGCCAGGTGTTTGGCTTCCGCCATGCTCTTGGCCACGTGCAACAAGGCTTTGGAGGGAATGCAGCCGCGCAGCAGGCACACGCCGCCCAGTCGCGGCTCCTGGTCCACCAGCGTGACCTCGATACCGTGATCGGCGGCCAGAAAGGCCGCCGCATAGCCGCCCGGTCCGCCGCCAAGTACAACGAGTTGCGTGTTCATGGGACAAAAGTGGGGTTAGAAGCCATAAGAGAATAGGTTTATCAATCATCGTAGGACGGATTGCCAATCCGTCTTACGGGCAACTGGCAAAGTCATTGTTTTGCGGCCCCTAGCCCTCACCGCCGGCCAGCAACAGTTTGCCGGGCGATTGCAGGAAAGCGATGACTTCGTTGAGAAACCGTGCGGCCGTGGCGCCGTCCACCAGGCGATGATCGTAGGACAAGCTCAGCGGCATCATCAGCCGGATCTCGATCTTCTCGTGATTCTCGCCGCGGACCACGGGCAGCCGGCGGGCGCGGCCCACCAGGAGCAAGGCCACCTCCGGATAGTTGATGATGGGCGTGCTGTAGGTCCCGCCCACGGCGCCCATGTTGCTGATGGTGAACGTGCCGCCGCGCAGTTCTTCCACGCCGAACTGGCCGGTGCGGGCCCGAGCGGCAATCGTCGCCAGGGCCTGGGCCAGTTGCGGAACCGACAGGCCCTCGGCATTGCGGACGTTGGGCACCACCAGGCCGCGCGGCGTATCGACGGCCACGCCCAGGTTGACGTACTGCTTGTAAACGATCTGGTCCTTGTCGAGGTCGAAACTGGCGTTGATGGCCGGATGCCGCCGCAGGGCCAACGTGACGGCCTTCATCACCAGCGGCGTCATCGTCAGTTTCACCTCCCGGCCGAGGTATCCGGCCGGCACGCCGGCGCGGAGTTGCTCCAACTCGGTCACGTCGGCATCATCGCAATTGGTCACGTGCGGGATGACCGTCGCCGAGCGGACCATCTGCTCGGCGATCGTGCGGCGGATGCGGGAGATGCGCTCGGTGCGGATCGGTCCCCAGGCGTCGCGTCCCGGTTCGCCCGGCGGAGTCACGGCGGCCGGCGCCGTTTGGGCCGGCACCTCGGAAGGGGCCGAGACGGCTGCCGGCCGGGCCGCTACCGCAGCCTGCACGTCTTCCGGCGTAATGCGGCCGCGTTTGCCGCTGCCTTGGACCCGGGCCAGATCGACGCCCAGTTCCCGGGCCAGTCGCCGCACGGCGGGACCGGCCGGCAGCGGGCCGCCGGCCGCTTCCTCCGCGCTGGCGGCGGGTGGTTGCTGGCCGACGTGCGAACTCTCTGGCGGCTGGGCCGGCGCCGCGGCCTCTTCCGTCTCCAGGACCAGCAGCGCCTGGCCGACCTTGACCGTATCGCCCTTCTTGACCAACAGCTTAGTGACCTTGCCCGCGTGCGGGCAGGGGATCTCGACCACCGCCTTGTCGGTCTCCAATTCGATCACGCCGTCGTTGGCGGCAATGTGGTCGCCCACGCCGACCAGCACGTTGACCACGTCGCCGCTGGCGATGTTCTCGCCCAATACGGGAAGTTTGACTTCCATTGATTACCTCATACGGTCCACGGGTGCGGTTTCTGCGGATCAAGTCCCAGGGTCTTGATCGCTTGGGGGAGTTTGGCTTTGGGGAACTGATCCTGGCGGGCCAATTCGCTCAATGCCGTCAGGGCGATGTTCTCGGCGTCGACCTCGAAGAAGCGGCGCAGGTCGGCGCGGGCCTCGCTGCGGCCGAAACCGTCGGTGCCCAACACGGTATAGCGAGCACCGACCCAGGGGGCGATCAACAACGGCACCGCGGCGACGTAATCCGAAGCGGCCACCACCGGCCCCGGCGCCGCGCCGAGCACCTCGTCCACATAGGGCCGGCGCGGCGCTTCGCCCGGGTGCAGGCGGTTCCAGCGCTGGCACTCGCGGGCGTCAAGGTACAGGGCCTTGTAGCTGGTCGCGCTATAGACGTTGCTGGACACGCCGAACTGCGACTGGAGGATCTCCTGGGCCCGCAGCGTCTCGCGGAGGATGGCCCCGCTGCCCAGCAGTTGCACCTGGGGTGCGTTGGGTCCGGCGTTGCGCTCGGCCAGCCGGTACAGTCCGCGGCAAATGCCCTCGGTCGATCCCAGGGGGAGGATCGGCATCTCGTAGTTCTCGTTCATCAGCGTGATGTAATAGAAGACGTCCTCGTCGAGGTAATACATCCGCCGGATGCCGTCGAGAATGATGACCGACAACTCGTAGGCGTAGCAGGGATCGTAGGCCCGCACGGTCGGATAGGCCAGGGCGAAGAGGTGGCTGTTTCCGTCCTGGTGTTGCAGCCCTTCGCCGGCCAGGGTGGTGCGGCCGGCGGTGCCGCCCAGGAGGAAGCCGCGGCTGCGCATGTCGCCGGCGGCCCACAGCAGGTCGCCGATCCGCTGGAAGCCGAACATCGAGTAATAGATGAAGAAGGGGATCATGCTCACGCCGTGGCTGGAGCGGGAGCTGCCGGCGGCGATGAACGAGGCCATCGAGCCGGCCTCGGTGATGCCTTCCTCGAGGATCTGCCCGTCGACCGCCTCGCGGTAGTACAACACGTTCTCGATGTCCACCGGCTCGTACAACTGGCCGACGTGCGAGTAGATGCCGAACTGGCGGAAGAGGGCTTCCATGCCGAAGGTGCGGGCTTCGTCGGGCACGATCGGCACCACGTAGCGGCCGATGCTCTTGTCGCGCATCAGCCGCACCAGCAGGCGCACGAAGGCCATGGTGCTGGAGACCTCGCGGCCTTCGCTGCCGGCGAAGAACTCGGCGAACTCTTCCCACTTGGGCGGCTTCAGGCGCATGGTCGGCGCGCGGCGGCCCGGCACGGAACCGCCCAGGGCCCGGCGATGCTCGGCCAGGTAGCGAATCTCGGGGCTGTGGGCGGGCGGCTTGTAGAAGGCCGCGCGCCGCGCCTCCTCCTCCGAGATGGGAATCTCGAAACGCGCGCGGAACTCGACCAACTCGTCCTCGTTGAGCTTCTTCTGCTGATGCGTGATGTTGCGGCCTTCGCCCGCTTCGCCCAGGCCGTAGCCCTTGATCGTCTGCGCCAGGATCACCGTGGGCGAGCCCTGGTGCTCGACGGCCGCCTTGTAGGCCGCATACACCTTGGCCGGGTCGTGACCGCCGCGATTGAGCTTGCGGATCTGCTCGTCGCTCCAATCGGCCACCAGGGCCGCCAACTGCGGGTCGGCGCCGAAGAAGTGCTCGCGGATGTAGGCCCCGGAGGAGATCGAGTATCTCTGCGATTGGCCGTCGACCATTTCACCGATGCGGCGGACCAGCAGGCCCTCGCCGTCGCGCGCGAACAAGGGGTCCCACTCCGAACCCCAGGCGACCTTGATCACGTTCCAGCCCGCGCCGCGGAAGGCGCCTTCCAACTCCTGCACGATCTGGCCGTTGCCGCGGACCGGACCGTCCAGGCGTTGCAGGTTGCAATTGACCACGAAGATCAGGTTATCCAACCGCTCGCGGGCGGCCAGCGTGATGGCGCCCAGGCTTTCCGGCTCGTCGCATTCGCCGTCGCCCAGGAAGGCCCACACCCGCGAGGCCCGGGCGTCCGGCTTGATGTTCCGATCGACCAGGTAATGGTTGAAGCGGGCCTGGTAAATGGCCATCAGCGGGCCCAGCCCCATGGAAACCGTGGGGAATTCCCAGAAGTCGGGCATCAGCCAGGGATGCGGATACGACGACAATCCGCCCCCAACGGCCAACTCGCGGCGAAAATGCAGCAGTTGCTCTTCGGTGAGCCGGCCCAGCAGGTAGGCCCGGGCGTAAATGCCCGGGGCCGCGTGCCCCTGGAAGAAGACCTGGTCGGGCGGCTTCTTGCCTTGTTTGCCGTGCAGGAAGTGATTGAAGGCCACTTCGTACAGCGTGGCGGCCGAAGCGAATGTCGAGATGTGCCCGCCGATGCCCGGACTCTGTTGGTTCGCCCGCACCACCATCGCCATGGCATTCCAGCGGATAATACTCTTGATTTTCCGTTCCAGGGCACGATCGCCCGGATAGGGCGGCTGTTCATGGGCGGGAATCGTATTGATGAAGGGCGTGACGGCGCTGGACGCGAAGGGCACCCCCGCCCGGAAGGCCCGCTCCTTGAGCTTCTCTAGCAGGAATTGGGCCCGCTCATGCCCCTCGGTTCGGCAGACGTAATCCAGTGCGTCGAGCCATTCGGCGGTTTCCCGGGGGTCGTCGTCGCGGGCGAGCACCGGCACGGTGCCGGGGAGAATTGCTTTGGCAGTGGTTTCTGGTTTCATCGCGTGCGCCGTGGCTAGTTTTGACCGTCATTGTACGAAGAAGGCGGCCACGGTCAAACGGGTACCCGGCTGGGACCGTCTCCCAGGAGAAGTGCAAAGTCGCGATGCGCGACACTAGTGGTCTGTCCATTTCGACATTACCGGTTGGGTGCCACTGCTGGCTTGCCCAGCAGTGCTGGAAACACGGTTGGACAAGCCAACCGTGGCACCCGTAAACTCAAGTTGGACAGACCACT
>JBEKZQ010000166.1:0-16120 GCA_049509675.1 Thermoguttaceae bacterium
GGGTCTGTCCATTTCGACATTACCGGTTGGGTGCCACGACCAACCTCCGGTCGGTGCCCGGCTTGCCCAGCAGTGCTGGAAACACGGTTGGACAAGCCAACCGTGGCACCCCTAAACTCAAGTTGGACAGACCACTACGGTCGCCCTGCGTTTCGCGCCGCCTCCCGCCGTCTTAACGTGTGTTGTCTCGGGGGGTTGACTCAGTGATGGGGCACAGTTAGCATTGGGGACGCATTTGCGTCGTGGTCGAGAATTGAAGTGCTTTTGGAGCAAGCACTTGGAATCATCGGCAGTCCCCCCAGCCGCAGAAGGAGATCCTTCATGCCCCATGTCGTTTGTGAACCCTGCTATGGCTGCAAATATACCGACTGTGCCCCAGTTTGCCCGGTCGAGGCCTTTCGGGAAGGCGACATGATGCTATACATCGATCCCGAGGCATGCATCGACTGCGAGGCCTGCGTCTCGGTCTGTCCGGTCGAGGCGATCTTCAGCGAGGACCAGGTTCCCGAAAAGTGGCAAAGCTACATCGAGATCAACGCCCAGGAGTCGCCCAGGCTGCCGATGATCAATCAGCAGAAAAAGCCGCTGAAGTAGAAGGGATGCAGAAGGGATTAGGGATTAGGGATTAGCAAATTAGGGATTAGACTCCGGCCCTCCATCCGCTTGCGGCTAATCCCTAATCCCCAATCCCTTCCTCCCCCCTCAGTCCCGCGTGCCGATATCCCAATACACGGCGTCCAGCCAGGTCCGCCAGCTTTCATACTTTGGATTGCCCAACTTCAGGAGCAAGAGCGGATTGCGCTGCGGCTTGGCCGGCCGGTGGACCAAGGTCATTTTGGCCTCATGCGGCGTGCGGCCGCCCTTCTTCACGTTGCACGCCAGACATGCGCACACGATGTTCTCCCAGGTCGTGCCGCCCCCGCGACTACGGGGAATCACGTGGTCCAGGCTCAACTGGTGGATGGGAAAATGCCGGCCGCAATACTGACATGAATGTCCGTCCCGGGCCAACACGTTGCGGCGGTTCAGGTGCAAATGCTGCCGCGGCAGTCGATCGAAGACCAGCAGGCGGATGACTCGCGGAACCTGGATCTCGAAATTCACCGCCCGGATCCAGTCGTCCTGCGGTTGCTTGAAACGGGACCGCTGGCGGCTGACCTCGCGCCACGAATCGAAGGTGTAGTTGACAAACATTCCCTCTTCGCAATGGACCACCTCGGCCAGTTCCCGGCAGAGCAAGGCGAAGGCGCGGCGGACGCCGATCACGTGGACCGCCATGTACAGCCGATTGAGCACCAGAACGCTGCTTTGCAAGGCGGATGAGGGCGCATTGCGCGCGGGGGCCCCATCGCGCGCGGCGCCGGCAACCTTTCGCGGGCCGTGCGCCCGGGCGAATCGATGATTGGCCGCGTGGACATGGGGCATGGGGGGAAACCCTCGGCTTTGCTCAGGCATTGGCATTGCCCAAGCGTCGGAAAACTTGCCCTTCGACAAGCCCATTGTATCCGATCTATCGCAAGCGTGCCATACACGCGTCAAAGCAGAGTGCGGAGGCTGCCTTGCTACTTGCCCTGGGGGGGGATCACTGCCGCATTTTTTGCACCTTCTGCTAACAATAACAATACGCCAATACAAGAAGATTTTTCGCTAAGAAGGCTTGCCACGACTCCGAGTCAGGCATTAGGATGGGGCTAGCACGCTTTACCGTGAACGGTTTGTAATGATACGATCCGTTCGCTATTGTCGCGGTTGGGATCATTTCAAACCGCGCAACGTATATGAGGATCGGTCCACGCCGAAAGGTCCCATTCAGGAGCGCCCGCGATGATTCGATACTCTTGTGATCTGTGCAAGCGCGACTTGGATTCCGAGCATGATCTCCGTTACGTGGTGAAGATGGAAGTTTTTGCCGCCTGCGATCCGATGGCCGGCGGCGCCGACGCCGACGACCGCGACCATCTGGATGAAATCCAGGATATTCTCGAACGTCTGGAGGACGCCGAGGACGATCAGATCGGCGAGGACGTCTATCAGCAGTTGCGATTCGATCTCTGTCCGGAGTGCCGCAAGAAGTTCGTGAAGAATCCGTTGGGCCGCGAAACGGCCATTGCCGTCGGCTTCAGCAAGAATTAGCCACCACTCCAACCGGGTGCAGGGAATCGAACCGTGAGCACGAGCGACACTCTCAAGATTGCAACCATCGGCGGCGACGGTACGGGGCCGGAAGTCACGGCCGAGGCGGTGAAGGTCTTCAAGGCCGTGGCCGCCCTGGAACACATTCGCTACGAGATCCGGGACTTCGACCTGGGCGGCGAGCGCTACCTGCGCAGCGGCGAGATATTGCCCCCCGGCGCGTTCGACGAGCTGCGAACCTGCAAGGCCATCCTGCTGGGCGCCGTGGGACATCCCGACGTGGCCCCGGGCATTTTGGAAAAGGGCCTGCTCCTGGAACTCCGCTTCCGCTTCGACCAGTACATCAACCTCCGGCCGGTGAAGCTCTTCCCCGGCGTGGAGACGCCGCTGGCCGGCCGCGGCCCCGACGACATCGATTTCGTCGTGGTCCGCGAGAACACCGAGGACATGTACTGCGGCGTGGGCGGGTTCCTCAAGAAGGGCACGCCCGACGAGGTCGCCTTGCAAACGGCCATCTACACCCGCAAAGGCTGCGAGCGCTGCATCCGCTGGGCCTTCGACTTCACCCGCCGCCGCAACAGCAGGAAGAAACAGCTCACGCTGGTGGCCAAGACGAACGTGCTGACCTACGGCCACGATCTGTGGTGGCGCACCTTCCAGGACGTGGCCCGCGAGTACACGGACATCAAGGCCGACTACAACCACGTCGACGCCTGCTGCATGTGGATGGTCAAGAATCCGGAATACTTCGACGTGATCGTGACCACGAACATGTTCGGCGACATCATCACCGACCTGGCGGGCATCCTGCAAGGGGGCATGGGCGTAGCGGCCGGCGGGAACATCAATCCCGAACCCGGCGGGACCAGCATGTTCGAGCCGATGGGCGGCAGCGCCCCGAAGTACACCGGCAAGAACGTCATCAATCCCATCGCCGCCATCAGCGCCTGCAGCATGCTTCTGGAGCACAGCGGCTATCCCCAGGCGGCGGCCCGCGTGATGAAGGCCATCCAGAAGGTCACCGGCACGAAAATGAAGAGCCAGGCCGCCGGCCGCATGGGCTATAGCACCACCCAGGTCGGCGACCTGGTGTGCGCGGAACTGTAAGCCCATCATCCCTGGAACTGGAAGTTGCGGCTCTGGTTGAAGAAGGCCAGCGGATTGTCGTACACCACGCGCTTCAGCAACGACTCGTCGTGCCCGCGACGGCGCATCACGAAGATGAACTGCACCACGGCCAGCGGGTCGGAGGGACCCCAATCGGCCGAAGAGTTGATCAGGATCCGCTCCGGGCCATAGATTTCGACCATGTCGGCGGCCCGCTCCGGCGTACACTTGGTGGTTGGATACAACGTCAGGCCGGCCCAATAGCCCTCGTCCAGCACCATGCGGATGGTGTGCTCTTCGCAATGGTCGATGCATACCCGGCTGCGGTCCACGCGGCGGTCGGCACGCAGCAGGTCGAGGATGATCCGCGTGCCCCGGTATTTGTCTTCCAGGTGCGGCGTGTGGAACAGCAACTGTTCGTCGCGCTGCATCGCCAACTCGATCAGTTCGACGAGCGTGGCGATCTCGTTGCGGGTATTCTTGTGCAAGCCGACCTCGCCGATGCCCAGCACGCCGTGCCGGTCGAGGAACTCGCCCAGCAGGGCGATGACCTCGCGGGCGAAGCTGGTGTTCTCGGCCTCCTTGGCGTTGATGCCCAGCCAGCAATAGTGGCGGATGCCGTAGTTGGCGGCCCGCTTGGGCTCCCACTCGCAAAGCTGCCGGAAGTAATCGCGGAAGCTGACCGGACTGCTGCGATCGAAACCCATCCAGAAGGCGGGCTCGCCCACGGCGACGCAGCCTGCCCGGGCCAGGGCCGCCAGGTCGTCGGTCGTGCGCGAGGCCATGTGAATGTGCGGGTCGAAGAAGTGCATGGCGGTGTCACTTGTCCTCATAGGGAAGCGAAAAGACCATTTGGATCTGCTCGGCGCGATCGGGTCCGTCGGTGGCGAGAACCTGCAAACTGCGGCGGATTTGCGTCAGCCGGGCGTCGCTTGGCGCAGGACCTGCGGTGCGGCCGATGCGGTCCAGGGCGGCGGCCAGGTCGATCAGCCGCGCGCGGACGGTGAGAAACTCGCGGTCCAGAACTTGTGTGGCGGTCATGGGAATTACAGATTTCAAATCTCAGATTTCAGATTTCAGATATTGGACCGGGATTCTCAGCCCAAGTACTCGATTTTGACGCGCCGCGCCCACAAATGCAAGGCGGGCGGACGCAAACGCGGGAGAACGGCACAGTCGGGGTCTGGTCCATTTTTCGGCTGATAGGCACGGCCACCGGACTGGACCTGGACCGAAAACATGGAGCTGACCCCCTTGCGTCACACTCCCTCGCTGGCGCGTCGGGCTAGCCCGGATTATTCATGTAGGGTGGGTCAAGGTCGCGCAACATCATGGTGGGGCTCGCAAACCGACGAAACTCTGCTGCGCACCCGGTAAACGAATAAGACCGGCGGCAAGCGACCGAAGCCCCACCAGTACAACGGTTTGCTCGACCCACCCTACATGTTTATGAATAATCCGGGCTAGTGTCGTGCTCGCCACCCCCACAAGCAGGGGAAGTCACGCGCCGTCTGTCAACTGTTGCCGCGCTATGTGCCGATAGAGACTACGGGGTATTGTTTCCAGGAGGGGACCGCCGCCGTGAGTCGGGGCTTGGCTGCGACACTCGATTTCTTGACCAAGACGGAAAATGAAGCCGCGGCCCGGGTCTTGGTCGCGGCCCTGGACTGCCCTGTGCCCGCCGTCCAGGAAGGGGCGCTGAGCACCCTGCTGCAGCGCCGCACGCTCAGCGGCGGCCGCGACATCCTCCGCCGCATGCCGGGCATGAAAGAGCCCTGGAAAGCCATCATTCGCCTGCATCCGGGCCGCCTCACGCACATCCTCCGCGACGCCCTGCTGGCAGACGACCAGCCGATGTGCAACAACGCCTGCCTGGCGGCCGTGGCGTTCCACGAGTACGACCTGATCCCCACGCTACTGACCGCCCTGGACGATCCCCATGCCCCCAATGGCGAGACGGCGGTTCGCACCTTGATCGAACTGGTCGGGCTGCTCTACGAGGAATTGGCCGGCCCGCGCAACGCCGCCAACCGCCGCGATCCGCAACTGATCCGCCGGCACGCGGTCAGCCGCCTGGAGTTGTCGGTGCAGCGTTTCGCAAAACACAAGCGGCGCGAGGCGGTCGAATGCTTCCTGCTGCTGGTGGGCCGCGAAAACGTGACCCTCAAGCAGATCCTGCAGAATCCCTATCATGCGGCCTATGCCGCCGTGGTCGACGTGCTCGCCAAAAGTCTCCATGGCGGAGTCATCCGTTTGCTGTTGAGCTATCTCGACGATCCGCACGTGCCCGCGGCCGCCCTGTCGGTCATTGCCAACCGCATCGACCTGAAGTTCGTGCAGTACCTGCTGCGCAAGATCGGCCGCGAGCCGTCGCCTGCCGTGGCGCAGAACCTGAAGCGGATGGAAAACATCCCCTGGCTCCGCAGCGGACATCCGTTGCTGGAACAACTCGACGATGCCGGCCAGCACGCCGCGGTGCGGTTGATAATGGCCTCCGGCATGCCGCGCGCCCTGGCCTTTGCCGCGCTGGAGCAACTGCTCGTGGCAGGCAAGCCGGCCGGGCGGCGGGAAGCAGCCCGGGCCCTGGCCGAGTTCAGCGGCACGGAGGCCAACGCCCTGGCCATGAAGGCCCTGGGCGACGCCGATCCGCAGGTGCAGGCGAACGTCATCGTCCAGCTTCGGCATCGCGGCATTCCGGGCATCCTGCCGCGCCTGCTGGAACAAATCAACAGCCCCCACGAGGTCGTGCGCCGTGCCGCGCGGGAAAGCCTGGGCGAGTTCAGCTTCAAACGCTTCCTGGCGTCCTTCGACGGCCTGGACGAGGAGATCCGTCGCAACACGGCCGCCCTGGTGCGGAAGATCGACCCCCAGAGCCTGCCGCTGTTGCAGGAGGAAATGCGCTCTCCGGCGCGTACCCGGCGGCTGCGGGCCGTGAGCATCGCCAGGGCCATGGCCGCCGAACACGTTCTGGAGGACTCGCTCCTCGGGCTGCTGGAAGACGAAGACCACATGGTGCGGGTCGAAGCGGCCACGGCCTTGGCGCGATCGGCTACGCCCAATAGCCGCGAGGCGCTGAAGGTGGCCTGCCGCGACTCCAGTGAGATGGTTCGCCAGGCCGCCCAGCGAAGCCTCGACGAACAAGCACAATTCAACCAGGGACGCGAATACTTGTTCGATCCGCGCGACTAACTCATGGCCACGATCCCTACGCGACGCCGATGAACCAATTGCTGCACGAGGGCCTGCTGCTGGCAGAGCGGAGTCGCCTGGACAACCTGAGCGGCACGTTCCGCCAGCGCGCCGCCGGCGCCCGACACGATGAAGTCTTCTCCGGCCTGTTGATCCTGGCCGGCATTATCGTGGCCATTTGGCTTCTCTCCCGGCTGCTGGCCTATCAAAAGCGACGCCGCACCGTCAATAGCCCGCGGAAACTGTTCCTTGCCCTGTGCCGCATCCACGCCTTGCCCTGGTCCGATCGCTGGCTGTTGTGGCGGCTTGCCAAGTCGCGGCGACTGGCGGATCCCGCCCGCGTGTTTCTCGAGCCGACCTTGTACGATCAGCTTGGGCTGGATCGGAGTTGGGCCGTACAATGGCCTCGGCTGGACGCGCTGCGGAGCGAATTGTTCTTCCAGCCGCCCAGCGAAGAGAAGAGTCCGCCGCGGTCGGCGAAGCCCGGCCAGGGTCTGCCGCCGGTAACGCCGTTGCTGCCGCCGGCGCCCAGTCCGATGTTGGACATTCCGCCCTGGGTGCCCTTGCAAGAAGCCGCCACGCGGGGGTAGCGGAGCGTGGGCCGTGGAGCGTGGGCCGTGGGGCGAAGGCGACATGCCTTTTCGCCCCACGCTTCACGCCCCACGCCCCACGCTTCACGCCCCACGCTTCACGCCCCACGCTTCACGCCCCACGCTTCACGCCCCACGCTTCACGCCCCACGCTTCACGCTCTCCCTAATTCCCCGCGTCTTCCTTGGGCTCGGCGGGCGGTGGACGGCGGCGTTTGCCGGCCGCATCGCCGCCGGCTTTGCCCGCTGCGGCGGAGGTCTTGGGCGCGGCGCCCGGCGTCTGGGAGGTGCCGGCGCCCGGGGCCCCGGCCGAGCCGAATTGCTGCAGCGTCGTCTGCTTCTTGTAGCCCATCCTCTGCCGCAGTTCCGTCAACGGCATCTTGCGGATGTGCAACCGCTCGGCATCGCCGATCATGCGGCTGAAGGGCTGGACCAACTCGGCCTGTTTCGGTTCGTCGCCCACGACCAGGAAGTTGGTCTTGAAGGTCATTTCGCCGGTGCGCTTGGCCCCGTCCAACTCGCAGTCGACTACGCCGCCGTTCATGGTGATCAAATCGCGGATGGTTTGGAGGGCGTTTCGCCCGTCGCCATCGATGTTCATAATGCCGGCCAGGGCGAAATGGGTCTGCTCGCCCGGCGACCAGAGGGGCGTGAAGATCTTGTCGCCCGGCTGGATCGGATCGGAGATTTTGTCGTCGACCACGCGGGCCTCGGCCATGTGGTCGCCCTGGATCTGGGTGACTTCGATGCTGCCCTTCTTGGCGGCCTTGCTCAAATCGGTCGTGTCGGCGGAATACACGCTGAAAGTGACCTGACGTTGCAGGGAGTCGGCCCGGCCAAGATTGATCCACACCGTGCCGCTATGCTGATTGACCCAACTGATCGATCCGGCGGGCATGTCCATGGTCTGATTGCTGAACTTGGCCAGCTTGCCCGCCGCCTCGTCAAGCTGCTGATTGACCAACTGCGCCGTCTTCCTGGCAAGGGCGACCTGCTGTTCGGCCTTCTCGGTGGCGGCCTGGGCATCCTTGCGGGCCTGATCGGCGGCCCTCGCCAGCTTCTCTTCGTCGGCGATGATCTTAAACCGTTCGCCGGCAAAGCCGGTTTCCAGAATCTTCACCTCCTCGCCGGCCTTCTTCATCGACGCGACGTAGTTCTCGAATTGCTTGTCCTTGATGCCCTCGCGTTTTTCGTACTTCACCGTGAATTCCGCCAGCGCCTGCTCGGCGTCGTGCAGGCTGTCCGTCTTGCGGCCGAGCGTTGCCCACACTTGTTCCAAGGCGGGACGGTAGAATCGGGCCGCTTCGTCGGGAAGGGCGCCCTGGTACTTGTCCATGTCGGTCTTGTATTGGTTCTGTACGTCCACCAACGAAGTGCTGGGGGCAAAGCCGATGATCTTCTTCAATTCGCCGCATTCGGTGTTCAGGTTGTTGGCCCGCCTCATCTCATTGGTGGCCGTCTCGCTATTGTCCTTGGCGTTCTTGAGGGCCTCGCCGTACTTGTTGAAGCCCACGAAGGTGGTCACGCCCAAGACGATGGTGAGCATGACAAAGATGATCAGCGCGATCTGCAACCCTTGATTCTCGCGTGCCATGATTAGGACTCCAATTGTACTTTGCGATGCACTAGGTCCATTCTAGCTTGACCAGGCCGCGGATGTCAACGAAATGTCGCTGTGCCCTGTGATTCAGACGTAAGCGGACCCGGCGGCGGGCGGTGTTCGGCAGTTCCCGGGCCTCTTCCGGCTGCAAAGCTCGGCCAAGGATTTCATTTTCCTCGCGTGCTTGATATACTGTGGGTGTCACGACCACCAGACGCGTGAAGAAAGGGCTTTGCCATGGTTCATCACGATCGGACAGGACGCAGGGAGTTCTTGACGCAGGTTTCGGCGGCCGCGGCCGCCGGGGCCGTCGGTCTGCGCGGGGCTACGGCGGCGGAAAGCACGCGGACGGCGCCGCCCGCCACGACCCCCGTCCCCTTGCCCTCGATCCAACTGGGGCCGCACCGCATCAGCCGCCTGGTCTGCGGCTGGAACCCTATCGGCGGCTATTCGCACGCGACCCGAGACTTGAGCAACGGCATGAAGGAGTGGTTCACCGTGGACCGAACGGCGGCGCTTCTGGAAGACTGCATGCGCAACGGCATCAACGCCTGGCAGTTCGATCACGAGCCCCACGCGGTGCAAACGCTGCGGAAGCTGTGGGACAAGGGAATCGAGCCCAAGGCGTTCTGTCTTCATGCCGAGCGCGAACACGATGCCCCGCTGCGGACGGTCGTTCGCGAGACGAAGGCCTTCGCCATTGCCCATCACGGCGGGGTGACCGACGCCAAGTTTCGTGAAGGCAAGTCGCAGGAGGTCCGCGATTTCGTCAAGAAAGTCAAGGACCTGGGGCTTCTGGCGGCCGTCTCCGCCCACAAGCCCGACAACATCAAGCGGATTGCCGACGAGGGATGGGAAAACGACTTCTTCATGTGTTGCTTCTTCTGCCTCAGCCGGCCGCGGGAGGAAATGCAGAAGCAGTTCGGCATGGTGCCCGTCGACGAACCCATGTTCGAGTCGGATCGCACGGAGATGACCGCCGTGATCAGGCAGATGGCAAAGCCTTGCCTGGGGTTCAAGATCCTTGCCGCCGGCCGTTATTGCTGGAGCCAAAAGCAGGTGGCCGAATCGTTCCAGTACGCCTTCGCAAACATCAAGCCGATCGACGGCGTGATTGTGGGCATGTATCCTCGTTATTTCAATCAAGTCCGCGACAATGCCGGCCACACCCGGCAGTACGGGAGCGTGCCCGGCACGGCTCACGGGCCGCGGGCGGGGTGAGCGACGCGGTGTCGGGGATACCGCCGCCGAGGACCTCGATCGTCGCTCCCGGCTTGATGACGCAGCTTTTTTCCTGTGCTCACGAAATAAACCCTTCGCATCGGGCCTGACCAGCCGTTGGAAAACGCGGTGTGCCACTACACGCCGGGTAGTGGTACAGTTTGGCGATAGTGCCGCAACTGATTTTGACGCTAATTAGATGCGCTATTAGCGATGGCCAAAACTGCCCACTACTACGCGGTCAAGAGTCGAAGAGACGCTCCTGCTTGGGGAGGCTGCTCGGAAGTTGAATACTAAGTGCTGGCCAGCCAATCTTGCCATTGAGGGCCAATAGCTTGCCGCGGCACCCTTGTTGCCCATCGTATGTTTGCAGACAATCGCATTTATGATGAATCGCGGTGGCGACATGAATTGCATCCGGCGGTTTCAATCCATGTGTACGGCTGATTTCGGCGGCATATTCTGCCGTCAAGCGGTCAACGGCACGAATCTCAATGTAATCGTTCTCGAAAAACTCTTGAATGCGATTGGCTTGTTCCCGCTCTGGCTCAGTCGAGCCGTTCAGCCTAACAACCTCCGCAATAACCAACGTCGATGCAACGAGCACTAAAGAGCCAGCCTGGGCCTCCCGTATGATCGTTTGCAGGATGGGATAGCGATCTGGAGTCTTCTCGATGCATGAAATATAAACACAGCTATCCCAATAGATTCTAGCCTTACTCGGCATCGCGAAGCCCTCTAATATACTCAGACGACTCCACTCCTTCCGTGATGTTGATGCCGTGCAAATCGTCCATCTGGGGCAATTCCGACCGATCGCGCAGAATCCTAATATCGTCCGCCACCACATGCGTGGGGCGGCGAGTTCGACGATCGACGGTAATTGTCCCAATAACCACGACGCGATGTTTCCATGCAACCCGCACTTGTTTTTCCAACTCCACGAGGTTATCTGGATTCAAATTGCACGGCGTTTCATGGTTGGTGTGGGGGTCAATAATAACCGCCTTGTCGCGGTCGGCCGCCCCGCTCAGGTCTCGCAAATACCCTTCAAGGCTCCCGTGTTCGCAAAAGAGATTCTTGCGGGACCGTAGGGACCTCATGGCAAAGGCAGCGTTCACTCCAACAGATGGAGTTACGCGGACTCCGGTAGCTCTCGGAGTGGAAAAGACTGGTTGTAGACCATACGGCGCCGCACCATCGCGCATTTTCGTGATTGCCGCCAAACTGCGGCGGTCAAAAAACTCTGGGCACGTATTGCTGTCATTGAGGTGGGTTACTCCCCGAGTGAATGTATCTACGACCTGTTGGCCATATTGACCGTTGGCGGTCTGGTCTCGGCCACGGATCATCGCATAGATGGGACTGCTCGATCCTGCGCCAACGACTTCCCATTGAATCGTTTCGGCCCCATGAGAAGATAGGTGCCGATTGATTGCCTTCAGAGCTTCAATGGCATTTATGAAAACGGCGGCGTACGCATCGGCATTGACGGGCTTGTCCGCCTCGCCGAGCTCTAGTTTCAGCCAATCTTGTGAGCCAGCCATGACGACACCTCCCGAGACATACAGCTTGCCTAAGTTATTGTACCAAAATAGTCTATGGCAAGAAAAGTCCAATCTGAAATCTTGCGGAACCTTTGTGCGATCTGTGTCGTCGTAGTCGTACCGGCCGTTCATTATGTTGCGGGGAGAGCACCCCGCGTCTTGGTGGCGCATCTGCCTTATAGCCCGCCGGAGGGGTCCGCGACTGCGCGGTCGGGATCGTAACCCCCTCTGTCCGCTAGGCCTGCCGTTTGGCGGCCCAACGACCGACAACGGCACGGCAACGCTAGACGATTCCAAAGTCACCGAGGCAATCCGGCCGTCGCGGCATTTCAACGCCGCGGCTCGGGTCGCCCAGAATGCGCGAAACATCTTCCGGCCGTAACATGCCGGTATCGGCAAGATGCTCTCGCATTTCACGCACCCAATCGGCCTCAGGAAGATTCCTCAGGAGTTCTTCCAATGAGAACCGCTCCTGAATACTGTCGCTCATGCTAATTCCTTTGCTATGGACGGCAGAGAAATGGCGTCCCGCAAACTCTTGTGACAAACCCCAAGCTCCCCTCCGTGTCGCCAATTTGGAACAGCTTTTGGGCATAATCGTAATGCCTGGCTGTCGGGCCGATAGCTGTCGTCGTACTGTCTGCCCCGAAGATAACCCCCTCCGATGTCACGTAGCATGCGGCAATGGTCATGCGCTACATATTGACAGAAATACGCAGTTTTGTCAATACACACTTTAGGGGTCTCATTGGTTTCTGCTTTACTCCGCGACTTTTCCGGCCAAACTGTAACACGACCACCCGCCGCCCCGCCACCCGCCACCCGCCGCTCGCCGTTGACGCGGTGTTGCGGCGGCCCTATATTGGGGATTTCAATAATAGGGTAGTGGTCTGTCCAACTTGAGTTTACGGGTGCCACGGTTGGCTTGTCCAACCGTGTTTCCAGCACTGCTGGGCAAGCCGGGCACCGACCGGAGGTTGGTCGTGGCACCCAACCGGTAATGTACTGGCGATCAACACCATCCGCACCCTTTCCATGGACGCGGTGCAGGCCGCCAACAGCGGTCACCCCGGCACGCCCATGGCCCTGGCCCCCGCCGCCTACGTGTTGTTCAACGAGGTGTTGCGTTACGATCCGGCCCGGCCGCAATGGCCCAACCGCGACCGCTTCGTCCTCTCCTGCGGACATGCCTCGGTGCTGTTGTATTCGATGCTGCACCTGTGCGAGGTGAAACAGACCGATGGCCAGGCCGGAGCGGACGAATTGGCCGTGCCGCTTGAGCATCTGCGCCGCTTCCGGCAGCTCCAGAGCCGTTGTCCGGGCCATCCCGAATACGGCCACACGAGCGGCGTCGAGACAACCACCGGACCGCTCGGCCAGGGCATCGGCAACAGCGTGGGCATGGCCATGGCCGCCTGCTGGCTGGGCAGCCGATACAATCGCCCCGACTTTCCCCTGTTCGACTACGCGGTCTACGCCTTTTGCAGCGACGGCGACCTGATGGAAGGCGTGGGCGGCGAGGCCGCCTCGATCGCCGGCCACCTGAAACTTTCCAATCTCTGTTGGCTCTATGACGACAATCACATCACGATCGAGGGCAACACGTCGCTGAGTTTCAGCGAGGACGTGGCTCGGCGCTTCGCCGGCTACGGCTGGAACGTGCTCAAGGTGGCCGACGTCAACGACCTGGCGGCGTTGCGGGCCGCGCTGGGCGCCTTCCGCGAGACCCGCGATCGACCCACGCTGATCATCGTCCGCAGCGTGATTGCCTGGGGATCGCCGAACAAGCAGAACACGCACGGGGCGCACGGCGCGCCGAGGCGTGGGAAGAGAGGCTCGCCGCCTACACCGAGCAGTATCCGCAGGAGGCCGCGCAACTGCAAGCGATCTTCCGCCGGGAACTGCCGCAGGACTGGGACGGCCAACTGTCCGCCTTTCCGGCCGACGCCAAGGGGCTCGCCAGCCGCGCTTCCTCCGGCAAGGTGCTCAATCAGATCGCCAAGCGCGTGCCCTGGCTGCTGGGTGGCTCGGCCGACCTGGCTCCCTCGACGTTAACGCTGCTGGATTGCGAAGGGGCGGGCAATTTTCAGGCCGGACATTACGACGGCCGCAACCTGCACTTCGGCATCCGCGAGCACGCCATGGGCACGATCCTCAACGGCCTGGCCCTGGCCGGCCTGCGGCCCTACGGCGCCACGTTCTTCGTCTTCAGCGACTACATGCGCCGCCGCCCTGATGGGACTGCCGGTGATTTATGTCTTCACGCACGACTCGATCGGCGTGGGCGAGGACGGGCCGACGCATCAGCCGATCGAGCACCTGGCCGCCTTGCGTGCGATTCCCAACCTGATTGTCCTTCGGCCGGGTGATGCCAACGAAGTGGCCGCGGCCTATGCGGCCGTGCTCGCCTTGAAGAGCCAGCCGGCGGCCCTGGTGTTGACGCGGCAGAACATCCCCACGCTGGACCGCACGAAATACGCGCCGGCCGCCGGTGTCTGCCGCGGCGGCTACATCCTGGCCGATTGCCCCGGCGGCAAGCCGGAGTTGATCCTCATCGGCACCGGCAGCGAATTGAGCCTGGTGGTCGCGGCATTCGAGCAGTTGTCGGCCGAGGGGATCAAGGCCCGCGTGGTCAGCCTGCCCAGTTGGGAACTGTTCGAGGCCCAGCCGCCGGAATATCGCCATCTGGTGCTGCCGCCGCAAGTGACGGCCCGGGTGGCGGTCGAGTTGGGCGTCCAACAGGGCTGGGACAGGTATGTCGGCGATCACGGCCGTTTCATGGGGATGAGCGGCTTCGGCACGTCGGCCCCCGTCGGCGTGTTGCTAAAATACTACGGCTTTACCGTCGAGAACGTGGTCGCCGCGGCAAAGCAAGTGCTCGGCCGGTAAAGTTTTGGAAAGCCCATGGACCCGACCTCTTCGCGCGTGCCGCAGCGACGCCGCCGACCGCCCCGTTGGCTGTGGATCGTGCTTGGGCTGGCGGTCGCCGCAATTGCCTTCCTCCAGGGCACCGATCTGGCCGCCGATCATAGCAAGGCCAACGTGCTGACGATGCTCGTCGTGCTGCTGGTTACGCTCATCTTCCTCGCCTGGTTCTCACTTTCCAGCGCTTACCCCAAGGCTGTCCGTTTGGCCGTTTCGGCCGGCAGCCTCGTCGCGGTCGCGGCGTTCTTCCTGCTGTTTCGCCTGGAACGATTTACAGGGGAAATGCTGCCCAGCTTTGCCTATCGGTTTGCGGAAAAACCGGACCGCGCGCTCCCGTCCTCCGAGCCGCCCCGCGGGACGGCCGTGCTGCACGTCGATCTGCGCAGCACGACGGCCGCCGATTTCCCCGAGTTCCTGGGACCCGGTCGCAGGTTGTGCGTGAGCGGGGTTCGCCTGGCCCGCGATTGGAAGGCGCAGCCGCCGCAACTGCTGTGGCGGCAGGAGATCGGCGCCGGTTGGTCGGGCTTCTCCGTGGTGGGCCGGCACGCCCTTACCATGGAGCAGCGCGGCCCGGCCGAGATGGTCACCTGCTACGCCCTTGCGACCGGCCGCCTGGAGTGGTCCTACTGCTATGCGGCACGTTTTGAGACCGTGCCGGCGGGCACGGGGCCGCGCGCCACGCCCACGATCGACGAGGGCCTGGTGTATGCCCTGGGTGCGACCGGGCACCTGGTGTGCCTCGACGGCGCCACCGGCCAATGCCGCTGGGAGAAGGACCTGCTCAACGACTACGGGCTCAGTGCCGAGGACGAAGCAACGGCCGTGCAGCACGGACGCGCCAACTCGCCGCTGGTGGCGGGCCGGCTGCTGATCGTGCCCGCCGGCGGTCCGGCCGGCGGACGGCGCGTGTCGCTGGCGGCCTACGACAAGAAGACGGGCGCGCTGGCCTGGGAAAGCGGCCGGCGACAAGTAAGCTACGCCTCGCCCACCCTGGCCACGTTGTGCGGGGTGGAGCAAGTCCTGAGCGTCAACGAAGACTCGGTCAGCGGCCACGATCCCAAGACCGGAAAACTCCTCTGGGACTTCCCCTGGGACGGCCAGAACAGCATCTTTCCGAACGTCGCCCAGCCGGTGCCGGTCTCCAGCGACGGCGTCTTTGTCTCGAAGGCCTACGGCGGCGGGTCGATGCTCGTGCGACTGACCCCCGGGCCCGACGGCGCCCTGAGCCCGGCCGCGGCGTGGAAGAACGCCAGGCTGATGCGGACCAAGTTCACCAACGTCGCCGTCAAAGACGGCTACGCCTACGGACTGTCCGACGGCATCCTGGAATGCGTGGAACTGGCGACCGGCCGGCAGATGTGGAAGGGCGGCCGCTACCAACACGGTCAACTGCTGCGCGTCGGCGAGTTGTTGCTGGTGTCGTCCGAGGCCGGGCAGGTCGCGTTGGTGGAGGCCAGTCCGGAACGCGGCAACCTTGTGCTGGGCCGGTTCCAGGCGATCCAAGGAATGACCTGGAACAATCTGGCGCTGTGCGGCAGTTCTCTCCTGGTGCGCAATGCGGAAGAGGCGGCGTGCTACAAGCTGCCCTTGGAGCCGCCGCAGGCCAACGCGAATCAGTAGCTCTAATCGGGGGTGTTTGACACGTTTCTAACCTGCTGATAACATCCTCCTAATTGACTTATGTTATGAAAAGGTATACTCGGTAACGATCCTGGTACATGGGAGACAGTGCTATGCTCGGCAGATATTGTTTTGCGGCGTTAGCTATTGGGGCGGCGGTGGGGATGTCGGCGGGCTGCGGCTCATCCG
>JBEKZQ010000167.1:0-12360 GCA_049509675.1 Thermoguttaceae bacterium
CCGGCGGCGACTTGGCCCAAGAGGAGCCGCACCACGGCCCGGCCCAGGCGGGCCAGCAGCGCGCTGAAGGCCCCGCTGTCGCCATACATCAGGCACTTGGTATGGCGGTAGTCGCGGCTGGCGCCGCCTTCGATGGCATAGGCGGCCAGCGTGAACGGGGCCCCCGCGAACCCCAGCAGCGGCAACTCCTCGGCCAGCCCGCGTCGCGTCTGCCGCACCGCCTCCAGGACGAACTCCAGGGCCTCCAACGAGTCCAACTCGCGCAGCCGGTCGACGTCACCAGCCTGGCGGAGCGGTTGGCCCAGGACCGGCCCTTCCGTGGCGGAGAAGGCCAAGGGCAGGCCCATCGGCTCCAGCAACAGCAGCAGGTCGGAAAAGAGGATTGCCGCGTCAACTCCCAACCGCTGGACGGTCGAGAGCATGACTTCCGCGCACAACTGCGGGGTCTTGCAGAGATCGAGGAACCCCAGTTTGCGCCGCACCGCCCGATACTCAGGCAGGTAGCGGCCCGCCTGCCGCATCAGCCAGACGGGCGCCCGTGGCACCGGCTCGCGGCGGATGGCGCGCATCACGAGGCTCTGCTGCCACGCGGGTGGGAGTGCAGGTGTCATGCGTGCATGATGGCAAAGCGCGCGCAAAAGCACAAGGCCTGCCGGAACATTGCGTTCCGACAGGCCTTGCAAGGTTTTAACTAAGATTCAGCACACACGCTCTAGTTGAGAACCACGGAAGGGCTGGTCTGATACATGTTGCCGCGGTGCAGCAAGGAAGCCGACGGATCGTTGGGCCGGTTGCTGTCGGTGGCCTTGGGGGCCTTCGGCAACGCTTCTTCCTTGGTGGGGGCCGGGGCCGGAGCCGGAGCCGTGGTCGGGGCCGGAGCCGGGGCCGCAACCGGAGCACCACCGCCGCAGGTCGCACAGCCGCCAGTCGCACAGCCGCAGCCGCAAGCCGGCTTGCAGCAGTTGTGGCAGGCGAACAGGCCGTTGACCAGGTCGGCCAACGGATGGCAGCAGCACTTCTTCTCGCAGCCGCAGCCGCAGGCCGGCTTCTCGCAGCAAGTAGGCTTGCAGCAAGAGAACAACGGCTTGCAGCAGCAGGCCGGCTTCTCGCAGCAGGCCGGGGCCGGAGCACAGCAGGCCGGGGCCGGGGCGCAACAGGCCGGGACCGGGGCGGCACAGCAGGTCGGCGCGGCACAGCCGCAACCGCAACCGCACTTGTGGCAATCGAACAGGTCTTTCAGACCGCAGAACAGGTCGCGGACCGGGGTGACTTGCTGGCAGCCGCACTTCGACTCACAGCAGGTCGGGGCGGCGGCACAGCAGGTCGGTGCCGGGGCGGCACAGCAGGTCGGTGCGGGCTCGGGGGCGCAGCATTTCGCCGCCGGTTCACAGCAGCCGCACGAGCCGCAGCCACCGCACCTCAGGCCCAGCAAGTTTCCGCCCAGTTCAATGGCGAATCCTTGGCAACAAAGGGCCACGCTCAACAGGAGCGCTCCAACAAATGTCTTGCTTTTCATTGAGCAATCACTCCTTTACAATGAACCTTGTGGGCTTGGCGTCCCGACGCTCGCGAATCACAAACCGGAGTGTGTGGCACGAGGCTTTCACCCCAAAACCTTGGGCGGGTCCTCCCATGGGTAAGAACCGACTCAGGCGTGGTTGTTGATCGCGTGGCCGGGAAGGTGGGTCAGCGCACAACGGTTCGCACGGTGTACTGCGCCAGGACCGTCGAACCATTCCATGGCTCGAAGACACCCGATCCGGTTGCCTGACGCGCCCTCGCTGCGTGCCACCGCGGCACGCGGCTTTCGTTAAGGGTCAAATACCGTATCGGCTACCCTGCGAATGGCCCTTGAAACTACGGAAGCTATTTTCAGCAAAAGGTTTACTACTCCTATGGCGCAAACATTACCGCGCCCGGAAGACAGCCAAACTTTGACGGATAATACGTCCCACCACCGCCGCCAGCGAGGTCGCAAGCTCGCGCTAACCGGCAAAGTTCCCCCGTCTTCAAGCACGTGCGGCCGCTTCCCCGCCCGGCCCGCAATGCCCCGCAAAACCACCTTGTCCACCCTTCCATTGTCACCCCCCGAGAATCACGCCATGAAAGTCTTCGCCGCTTGTGTAGTTTCTGTCCTGTGGGCCGCCCTGCAACTGCCGGCCCAGGCCGCCGATTGGCCGCAATGGGCCGGTTCACCCCAGCGCAATAACGTCTCGACGGCCAAAAAACTCCCCGACCAGTGGAACGTGGGCGAGTTCGAAGAGAAGACCGGCCGTTGGCTGCGGCAGACGGCCAAGAATGTCCGTTGGGTGGCCCGGCTCGGCTCGCAAACCTACGGCACGCCGATCGTCGCCGACGGAAAGGTTTTTTGCGGCACCAACAACAAGGCCGCCTATCTCAAACGGTACCCCGCCGGCGTCGACCTGGGCTGCCTGTTGTGTTTCCAACAGAACGACGGCGGCTTCTGCTGGCAACTCTCGCGACCCAAACTCCCGGCCGGCGATGCCCAAGACTATCGGGAGCAAGGCATCTGCTGCGCCCCGCTGGCGGAAGGCAAGCGTCTATGGCTGGTCACCAATCGCTGCGAGGTCCTGTGCCTTGCCACCGACGCCGCGAGCGACCATGAGGCCAACATCCTCTGGTCGTTCGACATGGCCGGCCGGCTGGGCGTTGTCCCGCATAACATGAGCAGTTGTTCGGTGACGGCCGCCGGAGGCCTGCTGCTGGTCAATACGTCCAACGGCGTCGACGAGTCACACCGCAAGGTGCCGGCCCCCGCGGCCCCCAGCTTCATCGCCTTGGACCGAGAGACGGGTAAACTCGTGTGGAGCGACAGCTCGCCCGGCCGGAATATACTGCACGGGCAATGGGCTTCGCCGGCCTATGCCGTGATGGGCGGCGTGCCGCAGGCGGTTTTTGCGGGCGGCGACGGCTGGCTGTATAGCTTCCGCGCGGCGGCGGCCGTCAACGGCAAGCCGGAACTCCTTTGGAAATTCGACTGTAACCCCAAGACGGCGGTTTGGAAGGACATGGGGCAGGGCGATCGCGCCACGCTGGTCGCCACCCCCATGATCCACGGCGACCGGGTGTACATCGCGACCGGCGAGGATCCGGAATTCGGCGAGGGTCCGGGCGTCCTGTGGTGCATCGACGGCACCAAGCGCGGCGACGTCAGCGCGGAACTGGTTTTCGACCGCAGCGGCAAGCCGGCCGCCCCGCGGCGCCTGCAAGCCGCCGATCTAAAGGCCGGCGACGTGGTCCGGCGCAACGCCAATTCGGCCGTCGTCTGGCGCTATGCGGGCCGCGCCGCCGGAAAGGACGACCACGATTTCAAACAGTCCATGCACCGCACCTTGTCTCTGGCTGTGGTCCACGACGACCTGCTGCTGATCAGCGACCTGGCCGGCCTGCTGCACTGCCTGGACGCCAAGACGGGCCAGGCCCATTGGACCTACGACACGCTGTCGCAGGTGTGGGGCACGCCGTTGGTGGCCGACGGCAAGGTGTTTCTGGGCGACGAGGACGGCGACGTGGCTATCTTCGCCTGCGCCCCCACGTTGAAGCTCTTGGCCAAGAACGCCGTGGGCGCCGCCGTCTACACCTCGCTGGTCGCGGTGGACGACACGCTCTACGTCGCCACCCGCGATCACCTGATTGCGATTGCCGCCGACGCGAAATGAGGGGGGCAGAGACGGGGCGACAAGAATATGGGTGGACAGGAAAATTGCCTCACAACATTGACGGGCTTGGGTCCTCGAACTCAGTGTTCAAGACGAACTCCTTGAACGTCTTGGGGGTTTGCTCGATTTCTGACGGGGCGAAGGTGAACAGGTTCATGATGTCCGCCTGTGTGCGCTCCGGGAGGTGATCGAGGTGAGGCTCGACCATCGCATCCCGGTCCGCGCGCGAGCGCCCCTCGAATCGCGAATCGATCACCCGAACGCGAATCGACGCAGAATTGTAGCGGTAGGCGTCGACCTGCTGAAATCCGGCGCGCCTAAGGACTTCCTCGACTTGACGAGTCTCGTCTGTGCGATTACCCTCCCACGCGGGGGTGAATGTCTTCGTCATGGCAATTGGCCCTCCACCCAATTATAGACGGCTTTCGCCGTCTTAAGCCGGTCGACAAGAATATGGGTGGACAGGAAAATGGATGTCTTGTCGATCTTCCTGTCCGTCCATATTCTTGTCCGACGCTTCTTTGCCTCAGCGCCACCGGTTCTCACCAATAATGCGCGCTGGGGTTCCAGGGCCAGTAGGCGGTGCGCGTGCCGCCGAAGCGCAGCTCGATGCCGCCCGTGAGCGAGGCGAGTTGGACCGTATCGATGCCCTGGCCGCCGCATTCCAGGTTGTCGCCGGCTTCCAGCCGGAAGGCGATCGCGTCGGTCCAGCGGTACTTCACTCCCAGGGCCAGCGGCACGGAGAAGCCGATGCGATGATAGCCGTTGCCCAACAGATCGGAGAAATGGGTGCTGTAGGTCCCCGCACCCACGGAAAAGTAGGGGCGCCATTTCTGATCGCCCCAGGGATAGAACAGCACGTCCAGGTCCCACACGAACGAAGTGGCCACGCGATGGGTGCCGTACTGGTTGAGTTGATCGTAGCCGCCGGCGGCGCCGGCCGCGATCTGGGCGTCCAGTTCCCGGCCGCTGTCGTACAAATTGATCGAGTTCCAGGCGAAGCGGGTTTCCGTGCCCAGGCAAGGATTCCAATCCCGGCCCAGCCGCACGCCGGCGAAGACGCCTTGATTCATGCCCACCCAGTTCTGGATCAACGGGCTGCCTTGGGCGACGCCCAGAAAGCCGCCAAAATTCCAAGGGCGATAGAGCCAGCTTTCGCGCCATAAGGGAGGGGGTTGTGCCTCGCTGCCGCCCTCCGCAGGAGGTTGCGGCTGGGCGTCCGCCGGCCCCGCACCGATCACCAGCGGGTCCACGTCATTGGCGCCCGCAGAATAAGGCGGGTTGACCGCATCGTGGAATCCGTGCGGCGCCGGGTACCGTAAAGCGGGTGCCTGCTGCGGCTCCCCATCGGGTTGTTGACCGCGCGCAGACGGGGATAGCCACACGAAGGCAGCTATTGCGAGCCATGCCAGAGGTAACCGGCTCCGCCGCATGAAAAGGCCAATCGGGTGTTCGCTGCGCGTCGCGCACGTCGGCGCGCATCGGGGCTGTACGCCGGGCGCACGCTGACGCCCGGCAGTAGCAGGGCGGGATTATGGCCGCTACCGTGCCCCCGCGTCAAGGCGAAGTTCGCCCCACGCGGTCGACGCGTCGACGCTGGCTCCCGAGTCAGGATGGGTAAAATAGGCGAGACTCTTGGTATGTGAGAGGGCAGAGTCGTCGAGGAAAATGGTCTGGCCCAGACGGACTGACAGGAGAACAGATGCTTACGCATCGCCGAATAATAGTTGCTGCGATTCCCGTTTGGGGGGAATCCATTCTTCACCCATCGTGGTCGCAACCTCGGATTCGATAGTTCGAGCGATGGCGTCGGCATCGTTGGCATTCATGAGGGTCGGCAAGAGTTGCCCGAAGAGAACGATCTTCCGGTCGTTGCGAGAGAGGTTGAATCCCGCCTGCCGGAGTCGCCCGAGTTTCAGCCTTGCAGACTTGATCGCAGCGGAGACGGGCTGGGGTCTATATGGTTCTGACGAGTCTTTTTTACGGCAGACGATAATGATGTCGAGTTGGATGGGCTCCTTTGCTTGGGACTTCGGTGTTGCAACCGACATCTCGGACTTGACCGGCTGGGAGTTCACGACGTTGAACCCGGCGCCCAGGACAGCATCAGCCAGGGCTTTCCATCCTTCGCGGCGCGAATGGTGGTAGGTGAAGGCAAGCAGCCCGTCATCCTTCAGGAGTCGCCGGCACTCGCGGAAGACCCCCATTAGTTTCGCCGCGAAGTGGTCGGCATCGGAGTCTTGGACCTCGGACGGGCTACGGGTTGTGGACGCCAGGTTCACGTCGGACTTTGTTGTTAGTTGCTGCCACGCGAAAAAGAAATCCGCGAGTTCGGAGTAATGAACATTGTCGAAGAACGGAGGATCGGTCACGATAAGGTCAACACTCCGGTCGGGCAGCCCCGTACCGGCGGAATCGCCGCATGAAATGTAAACGGCGCGCGGAGAGAAGACCCCATCCTCGGGCCATTGCTTTTCGAGTTTTCCCGTGAATGGCTGCGCGCACAGCCGACCCGTGCCGCCGTTTCCGCCACTCAACTCGGTTGGCGCAAGCCGATAGTCGATTGCCCGCAGTAACCGGCTTCGGAACAAGTTCGAGAAGGAACCGGAACTCTTCGGTGTTCCCCAGACGTTGGCTTCGATCGGAGTTCGCTCGGGCTTGAGAATGTGGTGCGAGAACATATGTCGGACGGCCCCGGTGCCCTCCCCTTTATAGGAGGCGAAGAGGTTGTTGAACTCCAGGACGCCAGAAAACAGGGTGAGCAGCGCGTCCTTCGTGGACTTGTCCGAAATTCGCACAATCGCGCTGCGAAGCGAACCTAAAGCCAGGAGTTGCCTGTCATTGAAGAAGTCACGCCAACTCGTGAAGGCGTAGCGCATGGCCTGACGCGTGTTGTAACCGTGCTCCAATTCGAGTGTGGGCAGCAGAATTCGCCCGCGTTCGACCTCCTCCCTCAGCTTCGCAGAGCACGCCTGATAGGCCGCTTGATCTTCGACGGTGGCCCGCAGGTACTCCTTGGCTCCGTCCCGCCTGAGAACCAGTTTGCCGTAGAGTTTGAATGCCGGCCGTGACTTGTTGCGGGCGACGGCGTCGACGATGGTGAACATTCCGTGACAGTGGGGGCACAATGCCTTTGCACCCTTCGCCGGTCCGGTTTGGGGATCGTACTGGTGACTGCACGAGGGGCAGGTTGCCTTGTTTTGGCCATAACGGCCGGAAAAGATGTCGCCGCACGAGGGGCAGAGAACCTGCACTTCGGGCCTTTTGCCAGGATTGGCGTTTCTGGCGATTACCCAGGAAGGAAAAAGCTCCACCATCTGCTGGCATGTTGGGCAATTCGCTCGCATAACCCAAAAGAAGTAAAGCACATCGCAGTCCCGACCGGTGGAGTCCTTGGACCGATAGATCGCTCGAAGCGTCTGTCCGACGCCTTCCGATAGTTCCTCGAATGCCGCCCTGATCCCCTTGCGGTCCATCGGACCAAAGGCAGTGCGTACGGCTGCGACTGCCACGGGATTGATGTCGCGGCCGATCGCCGTCGCACCAAGCTTATGCGCTTCGCCGATGGTTGTGCCCGATCCCATGAACGGGTCAAAGACGGTCAGGTTCGTGAAGGCGTGGGGGCGATAGAAGTCGGCTGCAAGATCGCCATCCTCCGGTAGTGAGCAGCCCAACAGGATCCCGCGGAAAACCGAGCCAAGACGTTTCGCCCACCACTTGTGAACGTGATAGACGGGGCGATGAACCTCTTTGCGCCAGCTCTCTCGCTCGGCAAGCTGGGAAAGGAACTCGAACGGAAATCTGTCGGATTCGATCAGTCGCACGCTACGTTTCCAGGGTTTCGTCGGGTTCCGGAACGGCCTCCGCCGGGGCCAGGGACCGCATGGAAACGCGCTCTTGCGGCGAGCCCTTCAGACGCCAAGCGCGGAAGACGTGCTCCCGGCCGGCGCCGGGGTTCGGAATCTTCTTGGGCACGATCTCGTTGGTCTTCAGTCCGAAGGAATAGCCAACGATGAGATCCACGGCCTCACGGCGGCGCAGTTCTCCAACCTCAAGGAACCCCTTGCCGGGCTCTACCTCGGCAGGAAGAATAAGCGTCTGCTTGTGGGCCACGCCATCGACGAGGCGGAAGGGAGTCGGCACAACGTACATCTTCCGATCACGAATCAGAATGTCGCCGTAGCTCCCGAAGCCCTTGACGCTCTTATTCTTGTGAACGTATTCGTGGTCGGCGTTCAGGAAGTCGCCGTGAGATACCACCAGATCAAGCACGGGATAGGTGTTCCCATCCGGGCTCTTCGGGTATCGTCCGAAGACGTAGTAGATCGTTCGCCCGTTGTGAAAGCCTGACGGAGCCTGACTGTTGCTGTCGAAACTCGCATCGCGGCCGGGATAGGCCAGGCCCTTCAATTCGTAGCCGTCGGTTGACGCGACCATGCGGAAGTCCGGGTAGCTATTCCTCCCGCCGATCTCGAAGTGCTGCCTTGTCTCCGCGAGTCGCGCTTTGAACCAGTTCTGGAAGTGAAACTCTTTGTCCGTGCTGCTCTCGCGTTCGATGAGCAAGCCCCCCCGGATTGCCTCGACGCAACGTCCGAAGACTACAAGAACGGTCATACATTTTCCCCAATGAACACGATGGCCGCCATTGTACCAGCTACAGTCACGCTATCCCATAGACGAGGTCCAAGAAGACGAGGTCCAAGAAGGTGCCCGCGTTACCTCCCGAGGCGGGGACGTACCATCCCACGATGCGCCGTCACAGAATCGCACAAAAATGATTCCATTTTTCGCGCGACTTGTATATAATGATTAGCGCTGGGTCCTCCTTTTCCCCTTTTCCTTTTTCTCATCAAGAAGGGGGTGGGCCATGAACGTTCAATCTCATGACGACCCCAAGATCGTGGCCGCGGCCGAGCGGCAAATGCAAACCTGGGTTCGCACCCAGGAGTTGAAGGATCGGGCGCTTATCTCGCAGCGCCGGAGCAAGCAACAGCAGACGTTGACCTATGTTGCCATCTCGCGCGAGTCGGGGGCCGGCGGCGGCGAGATCGCCCGTCTGGTGGGGGAGCAGCTCGGTTGGGAGGTGCTGGACAAGAACCTCCTGGACCAGATTGCCGAGCGGTTCCACGAATCGCGCACGATGTTGGACCTCGTCGACGAAACGAGCGTCAATTGGGTGTACGACGTGCTGGGCACGTGGATGGACCGCCGCATCGTGCCCCACGAGAAGTTCGTTTCCCAGTTGAGTCGCGTGGTGCTGGCCATGACGCGGCACGGCAGTGCGGTATTCGTGGGCCGGGGGGCGCAGTTCCTTCTGCCGCGCGATAAGACGCTGGCGGTGCGGATTGCGGCCTCGGAAAGATACCGTTTAGCGCAAATCATGCGCCGGCAGGCGCTCAGCGAGATCCAGGCCCGCCGCTTCCTGCACGAGACCGACCAGGGCCGCCACGAATTCGTCGAGCGGTTCTTCCGCCACGACATCAACGACCTGCACCTCTACGATCTGGTGATCAACGTCGAGCATCTCGGTCCGCAAGGAGTTGCCGACCAGATCCTGGCGGCGCTGAAGGCGTAGTCGGCGCGGCGCTCAATCGCGCAGCGCGCCACTGGCTCTGCCAGTGGTTCGTTTCATTTTGTGCCGACGGCCTTGGCGCGGGCGCGCACGGGCCCCTGGTTGAGCCACACGTCCACGCGGGGCGTATCCCAGTTGTACGGTTTGCCGAGGATATCGAGCTTGCCGTCGCCATCGAGGTCGCCCACGAGCGCTTCGTGGAAGCCCATGCCCGTCTGGAAGACGGTCTTGCGGAAGTTGCCCTTGCCGTCGCCGAAGAAAATGAGGGCATGGGCCTTGGGGTTGTCGGGTTGTTTCTTGTTTTCGCTCCACTTGGCCATTTCGGCGACGAAGATGTCGAGATTGCCGTCGCCGTCGATGTCGGCCACCTGGAGCGAGTGCGGATGGATCATCGTCCGCCCCACCAGGTCGTGCCCGATCCAACTCTTGGAATCCAGCGGACTGCCTTTGCACTCGTACCACTTCACCGGCCCCTGGCCGTCGCCGGGGGCGATGACGATCTGCGGGTATTTGGCATCCTTGATGAAGCGGCCGGCGAAGATCAGGCCGCCGATCTCGCCGATCTTGGTGGCCGACCATTTGCCTTTGCCCACGTATTTGAACATGGAATTGCCCGCCAGCAGCTCGGGCCGGCCATCGCCGTCGATGTCGAAGGCCGACATGCCTTCGGGGTACGGGCCGGACTTCTCGGTGGCGCCGGAGAACACCACCTCGGCCGGCCACTCCTCGACCTCCCGCGGCCTTGGCGGGATGTCGGCGACGAACAGCGTTCTGGCATTCTGGTTCCAGTAGGCCAGTTGCGGCCGGCCCGTGCCTTTGAAGTCGGCCATGCACTGGTCGTGGTGCTGGGTGGCACCGCTCCTCTTGATGGTATGGCGTTCCCAGGGTACGTCGGGCTTCCAATCCTTCCCTGGATTCCGCCACCACCAGATCTTGTTGCTCTGCCAGTCGCCGCCGAAGACGAGGTCGGGATATCCGTCGCCGTCGATGTCGGCGACCGCTCCGCCCGCTTCAATCGTGAGGAACTCCTTCTCGATCACGTAACGATCCCAACCGGTGTTGGTTCGGCGGTACCACACCAGGGCCGGCCCCTTCTCGCGAAAGGCGAGCACGAAATCGTTCCGTCCGTCCTTGTCCAGGTCGGCGATCACGGCGGCGGTCTGCTGCCGAGAGGTCGTGGGCACGGGCAAATCGCCGTGGCGGCTGCTCAAGTGCAGCCAGCGCAGGCCCGAGGCCTCGACCGCGCCGAACTGAGCCGCCGTACCCGGTTTCGGCGCGGCATACGGATGCGGACCGGCGTCGTCCGCGGCAACCGCCGAGGGAGCCGCTGCGACTCCCTCGGAAGCAAGGGCGGCCAGCAGTGCCAGGGCCATGGCGATCGCCGCCGGCGCCATGAGGGAAGATTGACTTGTGTTCTTTGCATTCAGTGGTTGCTGTTTCATGGACTCTCCTCGCGGGATACGAAGCTTTCGAGAATGAGCAAGAGGGAAGGCGGGCACGCGTTGGCAGCAGCACTGTCCCTATTGTATAGTCCGGTTCTCGTTTGCTGTCAAGAAGTTGCGGAGTTTGATGTTCGGCCGTCTCCGTAGTAGAATCGGTTTGTTCCGTGAACCTCGGGGGCCATCCCACAGGCAGCGTTGAGGCCACTGGCCGGATGCCACTGGTTCTGCCAGTGCTGACTTTTTCGCAACGCCAAGGAGGTCGCCATGAACGAACTTGTGCCCATCGTGCTGATCCTGACGTTGGTGCTGGTGGGGTTGATCACCGTTGTCGGCCACGGAATATGGGTCCTCGTGGCGCTGCTGTTCGGACACAAGGCGGCCAAGCCTCCGCCGCGGAAGTGCCCCTTTTGCGGATACCCGACGCGTGCGAGCGAGCGTTGCGACCAGTGCGGCCGGAAACTGAACACTCCGCTGGCGGCCGAACTTTTCGACCTCGCGGCGGTCCAGCGGCAATTGCAGCGTTTTCGGCAGAACGAGACACTCGACACGGCGACCGCCGCTGATTTTGTTGCGCGGCTCAAGGCGTATCGCCATGAGCTCTTGACGCCAGCGACGACGACGGAGCCGGCGGTCGTGGCCGAAGTGGTGGCGGAACCGGCCCCGGGGCATGAGGCTCGACGCGAACCTTCGCAGGTCGCCGCGCCCGCGCCGCGTCCGACGCCGACGCCAAAAGAAGAAGTCGACGCGATCCTTCAGAAAGTGGCGGCGACGGCGCCGCGTCGCGAGGCAGGAGAAGTTTCCCGGCCGCAACCGTCCGCTCCTGTCGAGCCGCCCCCGCCAATAGTGTTGCCTGCGGCGAAACGGTTGCCCGCTGAGCCGCGAAAGTCGTGGAGCGAGCTTCTGGCCGGCTTCATGGAACAGCGCAACATCCGCTGGGGCGAACTGATCGGCGGGTTACTGATCGTGTGCTGCTCGGCGGCCTTGGTGGTGAGCTTCTGGGAGCAACTGCACCGTATTCCGTACGTGCAGTTCTGGATCTTCGTGATGGTCTCGTCGGCCGTATTCGGGATCGGACTGTACGCCCATCATCGTTGGAAACTGGCGTCGACGAGTCAGGGCCTGCTGTTGATCGGCATATTGCTGGTGCCGCTGAATTTCGTGGCAATGACCGGCCTGTCGAAAGAGAACTGGTCACCGGCAACGCCCCTGCTCGAGTGCCTTTCGCTGGGCTTCTTCGCCTGGCTGGTGGGCCTGGCCGCGGGAGTGCTTGTGCCGCGCGCGCGGCATCTCGTAGTCGCCGCCGTGCTGGGCAACTCGGCTGCCGAGTTGCTGGTGGCCCGGTTCGTGACGGTCGATTCGCCCGATTGGAGGATCACCACCGCGGGCAGCCTCTCGGCAGGACTTTTCGCGGCCGTCGTGGTCGCGCATCTCTATCAGCTCGCCGGCAGCGCCGGCGTCCGGCCCGCACGAGGCCGGCTCGATGCGCCGGCGATCGTCGGATTGTTCACGCTGTTGGGCGTCACGGCGTTTGCCCTGGCGGCGGCCGTTGGGGTGCTCGTGGCGCAGGTGATCGCGAAGCCGGGCCTTGCCACGCTCTTGCACCGGCTTTCTCTGCCGGCGGCCCTGGCCGCCATGCCGGTCCTGGCCGCCGGATTGACCGTCCATC
>JBEKZQ010000168.1:0-12260 GCA_049509675.1 Thermoguttaceae bacterium
GGACCGTGGTGAGAAACTCGCGCTGCCGGGCGGAGAGTTGGCTGTCCAAGAGCAGTTCGCTCATGCCGATGATGGCGTTCAGGGGCGTGCGGATCTCGTGGCTCATGTTCGCCAGGAAGACGCTCTTGGCGCGGCTGGCGGACTCGGCGGCCTCCTTGGCCACGCGCAGCGATTCGGCCACCTGCCGGCGTTCCGTCGTGTCGCGCGAGATGCCCACGATGCCGACGGTGCGGCCCGATTCGTCGCGCAGCGGGATCTTGGTCGTCAAGGCCCAGGTGGTCCGGCCGTCCGGCCAGGTCTCTTTTTCCTCCTTGTCCACCACCGACTCGCCGGTATACACGATGGTCTGTTCGTCGGTCATGGCCTGCCGCGCATGTTCTTCCGTGAAGTAGTCGAAATCGTCCTTGCCGATCGCCTCGGAGGCATCCTTCAGGCCGAAGAAGGCGGCCATGGCCCGATTGATGCGGATGAAACGGCTGGCGGCGTCCTTGAAGTAGATGTTGTGCGGCAAATTGTCCATCAGGGCGTGCAGCAGGTAACGCTCCTGCTCCAAGGCGGCCTCGGCCTTCTTCCGCTCGGTCACGTCCCAAAAGACCATCTGCACCCCCACGATCTTCCCCGCCGCATCGTGGACCGGCGATCTGACGATCTGCGCCCAACCGGTCTGGTCGCCCTGGCGAACTTCTTCGACGGTCTCCAGGATGCGGCCGGTTTCCACCACGGCCTGCTCGTCCCGGCGATATTCTTGGGCCACGTCGGCCGCGTAGAAATCGAAGTCGGTGCGGCCCAGGATCTCCTCCGCCGGCTTGCCCATCGCCTGGCAGAAGCCGCGGTTGGCAAACACGAACCGCCCCTGCAAATCCTTGCGGACCACCTCAAGCGGCAGGTTCTCCACGAGCGAAGAGTACAGGGCCTGAGAATCGGCCAGCACCTCGCTGTGCCGGAGCTTGGCGCGGAGGTCTTCGACCTCGGCGCGCAGACGCGCAACTTCCCCACCCTGCGGGTCCCTTTGTTCCTCGGATACCCGAGCCGGGGACCCGCGACAGTCCGATTCACCCATGAGAACGCCCCCGACCACGAACCATGAGGGCCGCCGCTCGCCTCTCGTTGGATTCTAGCGTCCGACCTCTTCCGAGCAACAGAGAGGCCGCCACTCCTACGGTTTGACGCTGGGCGTCAGAATAATCGAGCGTGGCGGCGACGAAAACCCCCCCTGAGCGGGGCGCAGAGTTATTGACATCTTTTTGGCGCGAAGATAGCCTATAGGGTGCTTCTCCTCACCGATATCATCTCCAACCGAGCATGTCTGACCAGATCGCTCCGACGGGGGTGGAAAATGGCCATCAAAGTTACCTGTCCCAACGGACACGCCTTGCAACTGAAGGATCAGTGTGCAGGGAAGACCGGCTTTTGCCCACATTGCGGCGCCCGCGTGCAGGTGCCGAAAGCCGAGCAGGTTTCCGACGATGATATCCTGTCGATCATCGGGCCGGCGCAAGCCACGCCCGTGCCCGTGGTCCCCGCCGAGGAGGTCTTCGATCCCGATCCCTGGCGCGAGCGGGCCAAGGAAAAGGAGAGGGCAAAGGGAAAGCGGGGCGAGGAATCGAAGAGTTCCGCCGTCTTTCGCCGCAAGAAGGTTTGCCCGCGCTGCTGCGATATCGTCTCAATGGCGTTCGAGACCTGCCCGCAGTGCGGCATGTCGTTATCGGGCTGGACCGTGCCGGTGCCCGAGGAGAAACCGCCGCAAGCGGCTAGAACCCTGTGCCATCACCTGGGCGTACGGAAGCAGGGCAACGTCACGATCATCCGCTTCGGGGAGCACCAGATTCTCGACGAGCAGGCCGTCCACAAGATCGGCACCGAGATGCACGGCGTGGCCGACCGGCCGGAATGCCACAACTTGCTGCTGAACTTCGCCGGCGTAGTGGGCCTTTGCAGCGCCATGCTGGGCAACATGCTGATGCTGAAGAAGAAGATGGAGCTCAAGGGAGCTGAACTCAAGCTGTGCCAGGTTGGCGCCGAGATCCAGGAGGTTTTCTCGGCCACCAAGCTGGGCCAACTGTTCGACGTGCGCACGACCGAGCAGGAAGCACTCAAGGCCTTCGGCTAGCCTGCCAGGCGCAGATTCGCTACCCCCGCAAATGTTTCTGAAAGCACTCCCGGGCCAACCGCCACATCTCCTCCGAGAGCACGTGGCCCACGCCGTTCTGGAAGAACCAGGTGAACCGCTCGGCCGCGCCCGCATTGCGGTAGGCGCGGGCGATGGTCTCGACGCCCTGCCGCTCCTCGGGCCCCGAATCGAGCTCGCCGAAGTTCAAGTGCAGCGCCCGCGGCGCGATCAGCGCAGCCACGTCGGGCGTGTCGCCATACTGGTATAGCCCCGGAATGAAGTTCGGGAAGCAGTGCAGCAGGTAGCGGCGATGAATGGCGGCGTAGGTCGGCAGGCAGCAGTTTCCCACCAGGCATTTCAGACGCGGCTCCCACGGCCCCACCAGCCAGGTGTGGGTCGAGCCCATCGAGTGGCCGAAGCAGCCGACGCGGTCCTTCTGCACCTCGGGGCGGGAGCACAGGTAATCGATCGAGCGCCGCATGTCCAAGATGTTTTTCCACGCCATGCACTTGCCCGAGACCACGTAACGCAGGAACTCGTAGCGTTCGTAATCGCCGCCGCGCAAGTGCGGGCTTTGCCGCTGGCCGAAGCACAAGGCGTCGGGGCACAACACCACGTAGCCCAAGCGCGCCAGGGCCACGCCGGTGTGGTGCATGGGGCTGCCGGCCAGGCCCGCCGGCTCGACGCGGCCCAGGTGCCACGCGCCGTTGTGCTGATGCCACACCGCCACGGCCGGGGCCGGGTGATTGGCGTCCACCCCGTCGGGAATGAGCAGGCAGGCCGGGATCGGATCGTTGGGCTCGGCTTCGTAGGTCACCGACTCGATGCGATAGCCGTCCTTGCGGATCGTCTCCCGCAGTTTGGGACGCAGATCGCAAGGCTCAGGCCACGCTCCGCCCAGCGACTGAAGGAGTTTTTGGCGAAAGTGCTCGGGCGTGGCCGGCGTTGCGCCGGTCTCTGCCGCAGGGAGCGCGGCGGCCACTCCCGCAACCATCGCCGTCATTGCCGTGGTCTCGGCCAAGAACGTGCGGCGATCGCGCACATTGCCCGCTGATTCCTGCGATTCGGCCATGAAGAAGCTCCTGTCCAGGCGGGTCCGCTACTGCTCGTCCGGCAGCTTCAGGCGGAGATCGAAAGGCTCGTATTTCAACGTCTCCGGCACGAGCAACTCCGTACAGCAGAAAAAGCTCGGGCTGGTAACTTCGTAACGCACGTAGCGCGTCGTGACCGGACTGTCGGGCCGCAGATAAAAAGAATAGGCGCCGAACATCTCGTCGTCGGGGAGCATATAGTTGACGGGTACGTCCTTGAAGTGCAGCCGGGTGTCGATCCATCCCAACGGCCGGTAATCCTTGCCGTCGGCCGAGACCAGTACCTTGATTTTCGTTCGCACGGCCAGGTTGTCCTTGAGCAGATCGCCCATGTCCAGGAAATTCAGCCCGAAGGCGGCACAGCGCGCCGGGCCGCCCAGATCGAGCGTGATGGCGGGGTTCGTGTTCGGTTTCCACAGGTTCCCGGCCGACCAGCTCCAGAGCGAGCAGGGGCCGACGATGCCGTCGGTCAGCGTCTTGCCGTCGAAGGGCGCCGCGTTATAATCGGTCACCGAGGGGCAGCTCACCCTATACGTCTTGCCCTGGGCCAGGTTCCGTCCGGAAGTCATCCGTTGCCCAAGGAATTTTGGGCCGCCCGCGTCGCGGCCGTCGGCGTAACCGTACTTGACGTTGGGCACGGCCCCTTGCAGGCGCACCTCCAGCGATGCCACGTCCGGCAGGTCGTCGCCGCCCACGTGGATCGCATAGCGCGCCGGCAGGTGATCGAGCAACTGCGTGTGACTGCGGGGCACCAGCCCCTTGCCCCAAACGTCGCCGTTGCGCTCGGTCCAGCGGAAGGTCACTTCCAACGGCCGAAAGGCCGCATCGGCCGGCGCGTAGTCGGCCTCGGCCCGCAAGGCATACAGCCCCCATTTCCGCAGCAGGTACTTGACCAGCACCGAGCGGGTGCCCGGGCGCAGGTCGACGTTTTGATAGTGCATAAGGTCCCACGGCGGCGTGCTCTGGGGATTGGCGGCCTTCCAGGCGGATTGCCAGTTCTTGCCGTCGTCGGTCGAGTAGAGCAGTTCGGCACTGCCCTGGGGGTCGCGATTGTAGAACCGCCCGCCATAGACGATCCGCAGCACGTCGCCCGGCGTTTCCAGCTTGTAGACCAGATAGGCGTCGCGGGCCGGATCGCGCGGTTCGAGCACCGCGTTCCATTGTTGGTGCGCGGGTTTCGTCTTGATGTTCTCCTCGCCGACGATCAACTGCCGGTAACGGTCGCCCTGGAGATCGGGCCAGAAGACGAGCGTTTCGCTCTGCTCGCCGGCGCCCACGTAGATCGTGTTCTCGCCCAGGGTGAGCTTCGGTTGGGTCTTGCTGTTGATCTGGGTGATGGTGCGGATCTCGAGATCTTCGAGCCGTATGTCGGCCGCCGCCGCCTTGGCCTCCAGGCGGATGCGGACCAGGATTTCGTAAGCGCCGTTGACCTCGCTGCCCAGGGAAATCTTCGCGGCCACGCGGCCGGTGCCGCCGGCACGCCAGACCTCCGTCCAGTGCAGGCCGTTGGAGGTGCTCACCGCGATCCGGGCGTCGGTCTCGGCCGACTTGCGGAAGAAGCCGGCCGCGATTGTCTGACCGGTGGCGACGTTAGCCGACTGGATCTTATAGATGAGTTCGCCGGGCAGCCCCGGCCGGGCGGGTTGCAGGCAGCCCTGCGCGGCCGTGATGTTGTCGCAGCGATAGGCGTCGCGCAAACCTTCGGCCGAGAGCGGCGGCCGATAGACCCACGTGCCGTTGCCGCGAATGAAGAACCGCTGGTTCACGATTTCCGGGTCTTTCACCGCGCCTTCCACGTTCCGATTGGCAACGTAGTAGCGCGGGTCCGACTTGTACAGCTTTGCGTCGTGGATGCAGTTGGCGTCGTAGCCGTCCAGCCGCTTGTAGCTGCGCGTGTAGATTTCGCCGGGCCGGAGATTCAACACGTAGCGGTGCCCCCAGTCCCAATCGTTGTAATAGTAGCGATAAGCGATCCCCTTGGGAAAGAAGCAGCCGGCCTCGCCCTGCAGCGAGCGGGCGCAATCGGCGCCGGTCAGCCAGCCGTTGGGGCTGGTGGCCGTCAAGCAGTGATACTTGGCAATATGCCCCATCTCTTTCTTGCCGCCGGAGGCCGCGCAGGCCCCCTCCTTGCCGATGTCTTCCACGCCGGCGATCGTCTTTCCGTCGCAAAGCGTGTAGATGGCCGACATCGAGTCGTCGTACATGTGGTAGCGGTCGTCGAAGAACACCTCCGGCACCGTGTGCGAGTGTACGTCCCAGTACTTGACCTTCAGGCCCATGTTGTACCAGGTGGCGCAATTGATGCCCGCCACGGTGCTGCACATCGTGTAGCCATAATCGTTGAACTGGCGGATCGGATCGCTCACGTCCAGGCCGTGCAGCGACATGGGTATGGTTTGCCGCCGCCCCAAGTGATTCCAGTACCATACGGCCCAGCATTTCTCGGCGGGGGTGGACCACTTGCCGGTGATGCTGCGGATCATGCTCGGCATGTCGGTATAGTCCGGCGTTGCGTCGGTCAGCACCTTGATATTGCAGACTTCCGCGCGGGCCGACGCCGCGGCCCCGCACAAGACAACCGCCAAGAAGATGGGAAAGAGTCGCATAGTCATTCTCCGTGTGGGAAAAAAGCCTTTAGGCGCCGTACGAGAATACGTTGCTCGATTACCGTAGGACGGATTGCTAATCCGTCCGGTTTCCAGGGACGGATTAGCAATCCGTCCTACAGCCTAATGCGTAAGTTGTTTCTTGACGGCTCCCTATTCCGATGCCGGGCCTTTCCATACGCTGCCCCCGAACGTGGCGACATAGATCACGCTGTCGTCGGCCGGGTCGAACGACACGCGTTGCGCGTTGGCGAAGGGCAGCCGCATGGGCGTCCACGTCTGGCCGTCGTCCTTGCTCAACCACAGCCCCGCGCCCGGTGCGTCCTCGGTCAGGGTCATGTAGATCCAACCCTTGTGGGCCGGATGGAGGTAGGCGCCGAAATGTTCCGGGCCGCGTTTGGCCAGCCGCTGCCAGGTCGTGCCGCCGTCGCGGGTCCGCCACAGGCCGGCCTGGTCGGCGCGGCCGTCGGCGGCCCCAATGTAGATCGTCCGGCTATCATCGGGATCGACGGTAAAATCCTTGGGCCAATACAAGCGCCGGGCCGCGTTGACCAGTTTCCAGTGCGCGGCGGCGTCGGTCGAGCGGTACAGGCCCGCGCCCTCCTTCAGGAACTGCCCGCCGGATTTCATGGCCGTGATGAGCACAAACAGGCTGCCGTCGGAGTGGAGTTGCAGGCGGCACACGCGCATGTTGGCGGGCGCGCCCAGGCCCGCGCTGGCCGGCCGCCACGTGCGGCCGTCGTCGGCCGACTTGAAGACGCCTTGGCCGAACATGCTGGTGTACAGCGTTCGCCGGCCGGCAGGGCTCTTGGGATCGAGCACGATCGACAGGCAGGGCGCCGCCGGCAGTCCCGCGCCGATCGGCTTCCAGGTGTCGCCGAAATCGGTGCTCAGGCACACGCCGCCCGGCAGATTGGCGCGGTGCCCGCCGTGGATGATGTTGCCGTTGGGAATGTCGTGGGTATTGGAGAACGCGCCCCAGATCTTGCCGGGCGTTTGCGGGTCGAAGGCCAGTTCATAGCACGTGTTCCGCCAGGGCGAGCGGCTCCGCCCCCACCAGGTCCACGTTTGGCCGGCGTCCAGCGATCGGCCCAGCCCGATGTCGGTGTACGCAATGTAGTGACGCCGGGGCTGGAATGGGTCGATGTAAAAATTCCAGGCCGTGGTCACCACCAGGCCGTTGCACGACCAGGTGGCGTCGGTGCGGCCGCCGCCGACTCGCCGGGCATGGCCGCACTGCCAACTTTTGCCGCCGTCGTTGGTCAAGTACACCCAGTCGCTCACGTGGATCAGGTGGTCGGGATTGGCCGCATCGATGGCCGCCCCAAACGCCGGCTGTTGATAGAACTGTCCGTCGGCCACGGTGTTGAAATCCGGTTCCGCGTTGCAGATCTTGAAGCGCGGATCGGGATAGAACGTGGCCCGCCAATGCTCGCCCGCGTCGTCGCTGCGAAAATCGGCCGTGTGGTGCGGCGGATGCACGCCGGTGTTCGAGTTCAGCGCGTAGACGATGCGCGGATCGACGCTGGTGGTCAAGACCCACTGGTACTGGGCGATGGGCTCGTGCGCCCATTGGTCGGCGGGGGTGATGTCCATGTTGATACGGTCGCCCATCACGCTGGTCCAGCTTTCACCGCGATCGGTCGAGCGAAACACGCCGCCGCCGAAGCGGCCGTCGACGATCCGGCTGGGCAGCGCGCAGTAGAGGATCGTCAGCCCATCGTCGGGCCGCGAGCCGCCGGCAAACGAGCGGATCCCCCGCCACGGCAGGCCGGCCGTCTTCTCGGTCCAGGTGGCGCCGCCGTCGTCGGAGCGCCACACGCCCTCGCTGCTGGCGGCAAAGCAACAGCGCCGCGCCGCCGGGCCGGCCGGGCCGAAATGGAAGGCGACGGTCTGGCCGTGCGGTCCCTGGCAGGCGTGCCAGGTCTTGCCGCCGTCGCGGGAGAGCACCACCGACTGCCGGTCGCCGGCCATCATCCGCTGCGGATCGCCCGGATCGATGGCGATCTCGCCGCACAGGTCCTGCGGCGTGCCCGGCACCGCCTGCCAATGCTCGCCGCCGTCGCGGCTGACTTTCATCCCCTGTCCGGCCTGGGCAGCGAAGATGATCCGCGCGTCGCTGGGATGGAAGGCGCCGCGGCAGCGCGTGCTGGAGCGGAGTTGGCCCTGGTAGATGATGCGCCAATGGGCGCCGCCGTCGCGGGAGAGATAGGCCCCGCTCATGTCGCAGTTGAGCATGATCATTTTCGGGTCCAGGGGGCTGATGGCCGGGGCGAACATGCCGCCGTTGCCGGTCAGGCCCAGCGGCTGCCAAACGATTTTCGCCGCCGCCGCGATTTGTGTCCCGGCCAAGAAAGCCGCCAGCAGACTAGCGCGGATCATCGTCGTCTCCAATTCTCAATGTGTAGTGATGGCCCAACGGGGCAGTACCCAGCCCGCATTGTAATCGGCGCAATCCGGCCATGCCAGATAAGGCAGTGCATGCTCGCCGCATTCTTGCTATAATCACCCCTTTGGAGCCGTCACGAGATAACTCGCGCTAGGTTGTAGGACGGATTGCTAATCCGTCCGGTTTCCGGGGACGGATTAACAATCCGTCCTACAGTAGCTGAGCATCCTATTCTCGCGCAGCGCCTTTGGCAAATCACGGAGAACTTCCATGGCAACTGGTTTTGGCATCATCGGATGTGGAATGATCGCGCAGTTTCATGCCCGCGCCATCGCCGACGTGCGCGGGGCGAAATTGGCGGCCTGCTACGACGCCGTGCCGGCCGCCGCTGATCGCCTGGCCCAGACGACCGGCTGCCGGGCCTATCACGATCTGGAGGCCCTGCTGGCCGACAAGGCCGTCGAGGTGGTCACCATCGGCACGCCCAGCGGGGCGCACATGGAGCCGGCCGTGGCCGCCGCCCGGGCCGGCAAGCACGTGATCGTCGAGAAGCCGCTGGATATCACCCTGCGCCGCTGCGATACGATCATCGAGGAGTGCCGCCAGGCCGGCCGCACGCTCTCCACGATTTTTCCCTCCCGTTTCCACGACTCCAGTCGGGAACTGAAAAAGGCGGTCGACGGCGGCCGCTTCGGCCGGTTGACCGTCGCCGACGCCATCGTGAAGTGGTACCGCACCCAGGCCTATTACGACGGCGGCGCATGGCGCGGCACCTGGCAGTTCGACGGCGGCGGCGCCTTGATGAACCAGGCCATCCACAGCGTCGACCTGCTCACCTGGCTCATGGGCCCGGTCACGGAGGTCCGCGCCCGCACCGCCTGCCTGGCCCACCAACGGATCGCGGTGGAAGACGTGGCCCTGGCCACCGTCCAATTCGCCAACGGGGCCTTGGGGGTGATCGAGGCCAGCACGGCCATCTACCCGGGCTATCTGAAACGGATCGAGATCCACGGCATCGAAGGTTCGGCGGTCATGGAAGAGGAAGACTTGATCCGCTGGGACTTCGTCCGTCCGAAGCCAGGCGATCGGGCGCTGTTGGACAAGATGCGCCACAAGGTCAGCGGCGGCGGCGGCGCGGCCGATCCGGCCGCCATCGGACATCACGGCCACAGCCGGCAGTTCCGCGACGTGGTGCAGGCCATCCGCAAAGGCACTTCGCCGCTGGTGGATGGGGTGGAAGGCCGCCGCTCGGTCGAGATCATTTTGGCCATTTACAAGGCGGCGGAGACCGGCCGGGCGGTACGTTTGCCGCTGGCCGGCGATCCGACGCTGAAGGCCCGCAAGACGCCGGGCAAGTGAGCGTTGGCGGCAGAACCGCTCTTGGCCCGCGGTGCCGTTCTTGCGACAATGGCATTCAGGGGACGAAACCGCGTCTTGCCGCCCGGCCCCCTCACCCCTGCCCCTCTCCCGCGAGGGGAGAGGGGAGTGATATCGCTTCCTACTGAGAACTGAACACTGAAAACTCACCACTCGCTCTTGGCCCGCGGTGCCGTTCTTGCGACAATGGCGCTCAGGGGACCCACCCCCTGCCCATCTCCCGAAGGGAGAGGGGGGCTTGTCTCCAGGCAAGGACCGCCCAAAATGCGCCGCAAGAGGTTGACCGACTTCCTCGTCTACGTGTTCATACGGATCTTGATCTGCATCGCGCAGGCGATCCGTCTGGAGACCGGCCGGGCGCTGGCCCGCAGCCTGGCCTGGCTGCTCAACGATGTCATTCGCTTGCGCGGCGGGGTGATCGACGAGAACCTGGTGCATGCCTTCCCCGATCTTTCGGCCAAGCAACGAAGCAATCTGGCGCGGCGGATGTGGGAGCACCTGTTCCTGCTGGTAGTGGAAGTGGCCCACACGCCGCGAAAGATCCACGATACGAACTGGCGGCAGTTCGTCCGCTT
Source organism: Thermoguttaceae bacterium (assembly GCA_049509675.1). Taxonomy (GTDB): domain Bacteria; phylum Planctomycetota; class Planctomycetia; order Pirellulales; family Thermoguttaceae; genus JBEKZQ01. The sequence goes on from JBEKZQ010000168.1 coordinate 10,149, forward strand.
GCGCGACGTGGCGCCGCTGGTCAAGCTCCTGATGGGTCCCCGCCCGGTGATCATCGTGACGGGCCATTTCGGCAATTTCGAATTGGGCGGCTACGCCCTGGGGATTCTGGGTTTCCCTACCTACACCGTGGCGCGGACGCTCGATAATCTGTATCTGGACCGCTTTGTCAATCGTTTCCGCGGCGGCACGGGCCAGCACATCATCCCCAAGAACGGCGGCTACGAGCAGATCCTCGAAGTCCTCCACGGCGGCGGCACGATGGCCTTCCTGGCCGACCAGTACGCGGGCGAGAAGGGCTGCTGGGTGGAATTTTTCGGCCGGCCGGCCTCGGCCCATAAGGCGATTGCCCTGCTGGCTTTGGAGCACGATGCGCCGGTGGCCGTGTGCGCGGCCCGGCGGCTCGATCGGCCCATGCGATTCGAGATGACCAACTTCGGCATCATCGATCCGCGCCAGGCCGGCAGCCAAGTGGGGTCGGTCCGCGATCTGACCCAGTGGTACACGAGCAAGCTGGAGGAGGCGATCCGCTCGGTTCCCGATCAGTATTGGTGGCTGCACCGTCGCTGGAAGGACACCCGCAAGAAACGCCCGGCCCGGCCCGAGAAAGAAGCGGCGTAGGGTTTCCCGCGGCGCGCCACCTTTCATACGTAACGTCTGCATAATTCCCACGCGCGGCGAGAGTGAAAAGTGAAGCTGGAACACCTTTCTACCCGAAGAGCAGACATCGGGGGAGCGGAAGTCGAGAATCTGCCGAAAAGGTGGTGGAACCCGCTTCGCTCGGCCCACCCTACCGGTCTTTGCGATAAATCTTGCCTGTTTTCGCTGTTTTCATGGCCCTGATCCCCCGCCGGCCGCTTCGGCCCAAACCGCCGTCCGCCCGCAGCCTCTCGCAGACGTGGATGGAGGCTTTCGTCGAGTACACGGCCGGGGAGTGCCATTTGTCCGAGAATACCGTGGCGGCCTATCGCCGCGACCTGGTGCGATTCGGCCAGTGGCTCGAGGACCGCAGCATTCCCGCGCTGAACATCCGCGATCTGGCCGACTACGCCGCCTGGCTGCACGCGCGGACATTGGCCCCGGCGAGCATCGCCCGACACCTCGTGTCGCTGAAGGTCTTTTTTCGCTACCTGCAATTGGAAGGCGTGTTGCAGGAGAATCTGGCCGAGTTGCTGGGCAGCCAGAAGTTGTGGGAACGGGTCCCCAAAATCCTCAGCCCGGAACAGGTGACCCGCCTGCTGGACGCCCCCAACGCCCATGACCGCTGCCATCTGCGCGATCGGGCCCTGTTGGAAATGCTTTATGCCACCGGTTGCCGGGCGTCGGAAATCTCCAATTTGCGTCTGCACGACATGCATCTCGCGGAAGGCTATTGCATGTGCCGCGGCAAAGGCGACAAGGAACGGATGGTGCCGATTGGGGCTCGGGCCGATGCGGCCGTTCGCTGCTATCTTGAGCACCAGCGCGGCCCGCTGGCCGCGCAGGCCGCGCCCGCCGCCTCGTGGGTCTTCTTGTCGTACCGGGGGCGGCGGCTGCGACGAGAACGGATCTGGGAATTACTGAAGCGTTATGCCTTGCGGGTGGGGGCGCCGCCGGAAGTCAGTCCGCATACGCTGCGTCACAGCTTCGCCACCCACATGCTCAGCGGCGGCGCCGACTTGCGCCAGGTGCAGGAAATGCTCGGCCATGCCAGCATTGCCACGACGCAGATCTATACGCACGTCAATCCCGCGCGGCTGAAGGCGGTCCACAAGAAGTTCCATCCCCGGGCGTAAGAGCTCGTAAATTAGGTTGTTGTGGTCTGTCCATTTCGACATTACCGGTTGGGCGCCACGACCAACCTCCGGTCGGTGCCCGGCTTGCCCAGCAGTGCTGGAAACACGGTTGGACAAGCCAACCGTGGCACCCGTAAACTCAAGTTGGACAGACCAGTAGGACGGATTGTTAATCCGTCCCTGGGAGCCGGACGGATTAGCCCGGATTATTCATGTAGGGTCAAGGTCGCGCAACATTATGGTGGGGCTCGCAAACCGACGAAACTCTGCTCCGCACCCGGTAAACGAATCAGACCGGCGGCAAGCGACCGAAGCCCCACCAGTACAACGGTTTGCTCG
>JBEKZQ010000169.1:0-12250 GCA_049509675.1 Thermoguttaceae bacterium
AGCCGCACGGGCCCGATGGCAACCCGCACCAGCCGCAGCACTTTGTGTCCCACGCGGGCCAGCAGACGGCGGATCTCGCGGTTGCGACCCTCGCGGAGCACCATCTCCAGCAGGCTGCTTTCTTTATAGTGCGACTTGATCGTGACTTGTTCCGCCCGGGCCACGCCTTCCGCCAGGTGAACGCCGCGACGCAACGTATCGAGCACTTCCTCGCTGGGCCGGCCGGCGACCTGCACCAGGTAAGTCTTGGCCACGCCGTAGCGTGGATGGGTAAGCTGGTTGGCCAACTCGCCGTCGTTGGTCATCACGATCAGCCCTTCGCTGCTGAGATCCAGTCGTCCGACGCTGAACAGCCGGGCGCCCAGGGAAGGCAGCAGATCCACGATCCGCGGCCGGCCGGCCGGATCCCAATTCGTCGATACCACGCCGACCGGTTTATTCACGGCATAGTAGACGCGATGTCCCATCGACAGCGGCTCGCCGTCGACGCGGATCTCCTGTTGCGCGGCATTGACGCGGGTGCCCAATTGCATCACCACCCGGCGGTCCACCTCGACGCGGCCGGAAGTGATCAGCTCTTCGCACTTGCGACGGCTGCCCAACCCGGCGGCGGCCAGCACTTTTTGCAGCCGCTGGCCATCGCCGTGCGGTGAGGCAGGCGGGCGCGCCGGGGGCGCCGTCGGCGCCCCCGGCCGCTGCGGCTTGCCCCGCGGCGACGTGCCGCCCGTGCGGCCTTTGCGCGGCGGCCGGCGCCGTCCGCCTTTCTTACGTGGAAAATTGCCGGGCATGGCAGAAAACTCGGGGGGATGGGCCAAAGGGTCAGGGCCAACAACCCCTCCATGATACCCGATAGAATGAGCAGGTGAGAAGGCGAGCAGGTGAACAGGCGAGGAACGGCTTCTTCGCCTGTTCACCTGTTCTCTTGCTCACCTGTTCCTCTGCTCGCCTGCTCAGTCCCTCTCACGGTCCCCACTGCAATGGCGGGGGAGGCGGATCGGTACGCTGCTGCACGTGATAGATGTCGGGCGGCGGATTGGCGTATTCGCCCGGTCGTGCGCCGGTTAATGGTGGCGCCATCTCGGTATCCGGGTAGGGATCGAATTTTTGCGCCCGCGCCTGCTGCACCCGCTCCGGTCCGGGATGTTCCAGGGACGGCCCGGCCACGCAGCCGCCGACGGCCAGCAGAATAACGCCCCCAAGAGCGGTTCGCAAGTATGTCATAGCCGTGTTCCTTTGCATAGTCCCGAACAATCGTGCTCATCTCGCTCCGCGAGATGGAATTCATCACGCGGAGCATGATGACCACTTTCAGACAACCGGGCGTTCCCGAGGAGCGGCGGATTATACGAAGCTCTTACGTTGGGAAAAAGGCGAACATTTGCCCGCACCCGCAATTGGCCCCCAAAGCATCAGATCGGCGTATGCGGCTTTCGCGCATAAGTCTTTTTGCCGGAGCGACTTGCACGTTAATGTGTAGCGACTGTACGGTTCTTGACCATAACGCTTTCATTACGGTCCCCCCAGAGTTATCATAGAAGATTCAGCGATAGCCGGCGGTGTGCCACTGACTTTGCCAGTGCTCGCGTCCTTGCGGGGACAACCGCACGCCCGACTCGGCACCTCGCACATACCACCTATCCGTACTATGTTTCATCGGGCCAGCGACGAAGACCTCTTCCAGAACAGCACCATGACCTTCGGGCAGCACCTCGAAGAGTTGCGGTTCTGCCTGTTCCGGGCGATCATCGGCCTGGTCATCGGCTGTTGCGTAGGGCTGGCAGTGGGCGACAGGGTGGTCCGTTTCATACAGACCCCCATTCACAATGCCATGATCGACTACTACCAGCGCGAGTCGAACAAGGGGGTGGCCGATGAAGCGGAATTGGCCCGGCTTCGGGAGGCCGGCTACAAGAATCCCGAGGACATCAAGCGCGTCAAAGAGATTATTTCCGCGAGAAAGTTCTCGTTGGACGTGGTGTACGTCGACCCGCGCGATCTGGCCCGGCAGGTCCATGCCAGCGAGCCCAATCAGAAGCAGGGCAGGGCAGCGGAAATGGCGCCTGCTCTCAGCGAGAGCCAGCAGGCCGAGGCGGACGCGAATTCCGTGGTGCCGATAGTCCTTTACCACCCCCTGCAAGACGACCCCAGGACGCGAATGTATAGCATGAACGCCCAAGAGGTGTTCATGATTTATATCAAGGCCTCGCTGCTGGTGGGGGCCATCCTGGCCAGCCCCTGGGTCTTCTACCAAATCTGGTCGTTCGTGGCCGCCGGCCTGTATCCCCACGAAAAACGTTATGTACAGGTCTTCCTGCCGTTCAGCGTGGCCCTATTCCTGGCCGGCTCGTCGACGGCGTTCTTCTTCGTCTTCAAGCCCGTGCTGAACTTCTTGTTCAGCTTCAACGCCTGGTTGGGGATCAATCCCTACGTGCGGATCAATGAGTGGATGGGCTTCGTGCTCTTGCTGCCGCTGGGATTCGGCGTCAGCTTCCAACTGCCGCTGGCGATGCTGTTCATGGAGCGGATCGGCATCTTTACGGTCCAGGCCTATTTGTCGTCCTGGCGGATGTCGATCCTGGTGATCTTCATCCTCTCGATGTTCCTCACGCCGGGCGATCCGTACAGCATGCTCTTGATGGCAATGCCGCTGACGGCGCTTTATTTCGGCGGGGTGCTCTTGTGCCGCTTCATGCCCAGAGAGCAACGCAGCCGGTTCGACGCGTAGCAGGCACCGAATTCCCCAGGCTTTTGCGCGGGCGGCGGTCTGGTGCCGCGGGCTTGCCCGTGCCGCGTTCAATCGGCCAGTGGCATCAGCACCGCGAAGCGATAGCCCTTTCTAAATTTTCGTCGGCGGAGTAAACTCTAATTGGACGTTGTGGCGAACGACGCCGATTGGGATCGACTGCTCGGTTCAACTACATGCGATGAGCGAGGAACACGATAAGAATGCCCGCCCCTCCAGTCGCGAGAAACACGAGGAGGGGCAGGCACGCAAGGAAAGAGAGGCTCGAAAGGCGGCGGAAAAGCGACGCAGAGGCCAACATCGCAGGAGGCGGCGCCCCTAACCGGGAGAACAAGTGCTATGGCTGAAGATAGGCTTAACGGCAAGATCGGCAATCTCTTCCGGCGCGAGCAGTGGGAGGAGGCTCGCCGCATTCTCGAACGCCAGCGCGAAAAGGACCCGCACAACCACTGGGTACTTACGCAACTTGGCGTTACGTTCTACGAGGAGCGGCGATACGAGGAAGCTCTCCAGTTGTTCCTGGCATCGCAAAAAATCGTACCGGAATGTCCACTCACGCTGTGGAATCTGGCTGGCAGTCTCGACTCGCTCGGGAAGCACGCCAGTGCTATCCAAATCTACACGTGGCTACTCCTGAGCAAGAGGTCGCCTGATGACGATCCTTGCTGGGAGAGCAAAGAATGGGCCGACTCGCTGAAGGCCGACTGCGTGTATCGAGTGGGGGTTTGCTTCCAACGTTTGCGCAAGAAGCGAAAGGCAGAGGATTGCTACCACCAGTACTTGGACCTCCTGTCGATTGGGATTGAGGGGTCATATTCCATCGACGACGTGAAGCGTCAAATGCGCCAGTTGCACGGCGAGGGAAGAACGAGTGCCATTGAAAGCGAATTTCGTAAGGCAGCAAATGCAACACTTGAGGCGTCGGGGATCGGACTGCGAAAGGGCCGACGCAATCGCCTGCCAAAACTGAATGTCCGAGAACTCTTTTCCGGTCACCTGGCAGCGAGCAAGTAGTTGCTTGCTGGAAGACGCGAAGGGGTGAAGGTGGGCCGGCGGACCAAGTGGCTGCACCGTCCGATCAGATCGCCTCGCCGCCGCGCTCGCCGGTGCGGATGCGGATGCAATCTTCCAAGGGCAGGACGAATATTTTGCCGTCGCCGATCTCGCCCGCCGTGCCGGTGCGGCCGCCGCGGAGTATGGCGTCGATGGTGGGCTCCAAAAACTCCTCGTTGACAGCGATCATAAGCTGCACTTTGCGCAGCAGGTTGACGGCGAACTCGTGGCCCCGGTAGACCTCCTTGTGTCCCCGCTGGCGACCGAACCCCTGCACGTCCATGACGGTGAGGCGGAAGACCTCCACCTCGGCCAGGGCGGCCTTCACTGCCTCGAGTCGGTGCGGTTGGATGATGGCGATAATCAGTTTCATGGTAGTTCCTCGAAAACGCCCAAAGTCGGGGTCTGGTCCATTTTTCGGCTCATGGGCGCCGTAAACTTGGCCAGTTGCCTGTAGGACGGATTGCCAATCCGTCGGTGTTTTGCGGGACGGATTGGCAATCCGTCCTACGACGCTCGTCAACCAGCACGATGTTAATCGATGCGGGGCGATCTCTCAAGGGGACACGCGCGTGGGCGACGGCCCGGCGACGCGCTGGATATGCGCGCCCAGTTGCCTGAGTTTGCGATCCAACCGCTCATAGCCTCGATCCATCGGATCGATCCGCCGCACCACGGTACGGCCGGCCGCCGCCAGTCCGGCCAGGACCAACGCGGCACTGGCGCGCAAGTCACAGGCGGTGACCTGGGCACCGCTGAGCCGGGCGCCGCCGGGGATGCAGGCTGCGCCGCTGCCGCAGACGATCCCGGCCCCCAGGCGGTTCAATTCCGCCACATGTCGGAAACGCATGGGAAAGACCCGGTCTTCCACCCGGCTGCGGCCGTGGGCCAACGACATCAACGCCGTCCATTGAGCCTGCAGATCGGTGGAAATGCCCGGATAGGGCTCGGCCAAAAGGTCCACCGGCAGGGGTGGTCCATCGGCGGCCAACGAGACGCGGTCCCGGTCCACCGCCACGCGCATGCCGGCGGCCCGCAGTTTTTGCAACACTCTCTCGAGATGCTCCGGCACGACGCCCGCGATCGTGGCCGACCCGCCGCTGATGGCCGCCGCGATCAGCAAGGTCGCCGTTTCGATGCGGTCGGCCGTAACACGATGCGTGCCGCCGCGGAGTCCGGCGACGCCGGTGACTTCGATCCGTCCGGTGCCCAGGCCATCGATTTGGGCCCCCATGGCGCGGAGGAACTGGCCCAGTTCCACGATTTCCGGCTCGCGGGCCGCGCCGCGGATGACGGTCGTGCCCCGCGCCAAGACGGCCGCACTGAGCACGTTGGCCGTGCCGGTCACCGTCGGTCCGCGCGGGCCGGTCAGATCCAGCGACGTGCCCGCCAGCCGCCGCGCCGAGGCCACCACGTATCCGTGCTCCAGCCGCACTTCGGCGCCCAAGGCGGCCAGTCCCTTCAGGTGCAGGTCCACGGGCCGATCGCCGATGGCGCAGCCGCCGGGCAAGGGGACCACGGCTCGCCCTCGCCGGGCCAGCAGCGGGCCAAGCACGCAGAAGCCGGCCCGCATGCGATGCACCCACCGGTAGCCGGCGCGAATCGGCGCGACATCGACCACTTCCAACAGCAGTTCGTCGCCGCTTCGCGTGACGGCCAGGCCCAAATCGTCCAGTACCCGAGACAATGTCCACACGTCGGTCACGCGGGGTACGTTCTGGAGCCGCACCGGACCGTCGGCCAGCAGCGCGGCGGCCATCATGGGCAGTGTCGCATTCTTCGATCCGCTCACGGCCACCGTGCCGCACAGCGGGCGCCCGCCGAGGATGTTGAGGTACGACATGGCAACTCACCTCAGTTGCTTACGATCGATCGAGAGGTGTTTCTTCCCCGATCCTTTCTCTCTTGCGCGCCTGCACCACGCGGGGCAAACGCGCCAAATCCTTGATCACGGGGCCCGGCTCCAATTGCGGCTCGGCCGCCAGCAGGGCGCGGACCGCCTCATGGATCGCCGGACCGATCTCCATGAGCAGATGCCCGCCCGGGCGAAGTCGCTGGACCGCCTGCGGCAATAGCCGCTCGATCACCTCGGTGCCGCGCGGACCGGCCACGAGCGCTTGTCGCGGCTCGAAGTCGCGAACGTCGCGGGGCAAATGTGCCACTTCCGTCTCCGCCACATAGGGCGGATTGCTCACGATGAAATCGAATCGCCGCTCGGCCGGGACCGCGCTGAACAGATCGCTCGAAAGGAACTCGATCCGGTCGGCGACCTGATGTTGGGCCGCATTGGTGACGGCCAAGGCCAAGGCGGCGTCGCTCGCATCGATGGCCGTCACGCGCGCGGCGGGCAGAAGCTTGGCCGCGCAGATGGCGATAATGCCGCTGCCGGTGCCCACGTCGGCGATGGCCAGCGGCGCGCCGCTCCCGCGGCTCTTCGCCTGATCCAGCAGCGCCACGACCAACAACTCCGTTTCCGGACGCGGGATCAGCACCTCCGGCCCGACGCGGAAACTGAGCGAATAGAACTCGCGGCGGCCCACCAGGTAGGCCACCGGCGTGCCCTCGGCCCGGCGACGGACCAACTCCCGGAATGCGGTCCGCCGCTTCTCTTCCGGCACCGTCTCGAACTCGGTATACAGTTCGATCCGTTGGCAGCCCAGCGCCTCGGCCAACAGCACCTCCGCGTCCAGTCGCGGCGATTGCGAACCGTGGGCCTTGAGATAGTCGGTCGTCCATTGCAGCAGGCGACCGACGGTCCAAGGCTCGCTGGGCATGGGGAGGAGTTGAGGGTCGAGAGTCGAGAGTCGAGATTTGAGATTTGAGATTTGAGATCTCAGATTTTACTCCATGTTCCCGAACGCCGCACGCTGCTCCTGCCGCTCGAATTCCAAGAGCGTGTCGATGAGCGGGTCCAGGTTGCCGGCGATCACGTTTTCGAGATTCCAGTTCTGATTGACGCGATGGTCGGTCAGGCGGTTCTGCGGGAAGTTGTAGGTGCGGATGCGCTGGCTGCGGTCGCCGGAGCCGATTTTGTCCTTGCGCTCGCTGGAGCGCTTGCGGTGCTCCTCTTCCCGATGCGCCTCGTAGAGCCGGGTCTTCAACACCCGCAGCGCCTTGGCCATGTTCTTGTGCTGGCTCTTCTCGTCCTGGCAGGAGACCACGATGCCCGAGGCGTAATGCGTCAGACGCACGGCCGAGGCGGTCTTGTTGACGTGCTGGCCGCCCGGGCCGCTGGCATGAAACACGTCGCGGCGGTAGTCGTCGGGCTTGATGTCGATCTCGACGTCCTCCGGCTCGGCCATTACGGCCACGGTGGCCAGCGAGGTATGCACGCGGCCCTTGGCCTCCGTTTCCGGCACGCGCTGCACGCGATGGCCGCCGCTTTCGTACTGCATGCGGCGAAAGACGCCTTCGCCCTCCAGCCCCAGGATAAGCTCCTTGAACCCGCCCAACTCGGTCGAGCTCATGTCCAGGATCTCCACCTTCCAGCGCTTGCCTTCGGCATAGTGCTTGTACATTTCGTAGAGGTCGCGGGCGAACAGCGCCGCCTCATCGCCGCCGGTGCCGGAGCGGATCTCCATCAGGCAGCGGGTGCGGTTGGCGTCCTCGCCGCCGGCACTAAGGTCCAAGAGATCGTTCCAGCAGCCCTCGCGTTCGGCCTTCAGACTGGGCAGTTCCGCCTCGGCCAGTTGCCGCAGGTCGGGGTCCGGCCCTTTGAGCATCTCCAGGGCCTCGGCGATCTGCGCATTGAGATCCTTGAAACGCCGGTATTTCTTCGATACTTTGGCCAGCGCGCCGTGTTCGCGGTACAGGGCCGAGATGCGGGCCGGAATGGCCTGCACCGCCGGATCGACGAGTTGCCGCTCCAGTTCTTCGAATCGCGTGAGGTTCTGTTCCAACTGATCGCGCATGACTCAACCGTCGCGGTGTGCCGCCTGGAAGCCTCGCTCGATCATCAACGACGCGGCCAGTTGCCCGCAGGACGGATTGGCAATCCGTCCTACAATGATCGATCCACTTGTTCTCGTACGGCCGCTAGGCTTGTTCCGGCCCGGCAGCCGGCTCGGCCGCCTTTTTCTTGCCGCGCTGCAGGCTGGCATATTCGGTGCCGGCGAACTTCTTTTGGAACTTCTCGATGCGACCGGCCGTATCGACATACTTCAGCTTGCCGGTGTAGAAGGGGTGGCAGGCGTTGCAAATATCGACTTTCAGCTCGGGCAGCGTGCTGCGCGTGACGAACGTGTTGCCGCAACCGCAGGTCACCTTGGTCACCACGTATTTGGGATGAACGCCGTCTTTCATGATTTAGCTCCTCATCGCTTGCGCAATTGTCTGCTTTTTCTCTAATCGCGATGGCGGCGAGCACTGCGACCGCCCCCGTCGGCTTTGGCGAATCCCTTAGTTTACCGCTGCCCGCAGCCGCCGGCAAGGGCGCGTGGAATGCCATTTTATGGTCCACCTGCCCGGCGGGTGGCTTTGCCCCTACTCGGCCTTCTTCTCCGCCGCCTTCTTCTCGGCGGCTTTCCTGGCCTGGGCCGCATCGAGCAGGGCGCTCAACCAACGGGCCCGCAAAAGGTTGCCGTTCTGGTTGGGCGCGTTGAGGTCGGCGGCATATTCGTCCACGGCCTTTTGGCCCTGGCCCAACGCTTCGTAGGTCCGCGCCAGGTTATAGCGGGCGCCGTGCGTCCAGGGACCGTTAGGCATGGCCTCCATCGTGCGTTTCGTAAAATAGTCCACGGCCGAGGCGTAGTTGCCTTGCTCGTAGGCGATCAGCCCCAGCCAATAGCTCGCGTTCTGCTTGCCAATCAGGCAGGCCCGGGCTTCCGTTTCGGCGAGCGCCCGGGCCTCCACCTGAATCAACGGTTGGGCACCGTCGCGATCGGCTGCGGAGGTCCGCCCGAACTGGGCCGCAAAATATTCTTGGGCGTGTTTCGCCTGCGCGGCGCCGATTTCTTCCAGCGAGAGCCGCGCATTCTGATAACACTGAATGGCCCCCGGCTCAGCGACGAACTGCCCCTTCAGGTGCAGGATCCGCCCCTGGTGCAGCGGCGCGGCAGGGATCGCATAAAACGGTATCATGGCCACCAGGCGCCGCTCGACCAAGCGGGCGTCCAATTCCGAGCGGCGCCGCAACGCGGCGAAGGGCAGCGGCCACAAACGAGAGCCGGATGCATGGGCCGCGGCCTGCAAGCGCTGCGCCTGGGCCGTGGGCGAGGCGGTCAGCACCATCTTCTGCTTGCCCACCAGCCGTGCCTCCACCAGTTTGGCCCTCCGCGAGAGCGATAGCGGCGAACCCTCGACCAACATAACCAGCCGCTTCCGGTCCAGCTTGTTGACCGGATAGGGGTGCTCGGCGTCGAGATCCAGGCGGCGCAACAGCTTGCTGTCGGCCAGCACCTGATCGAGCGTGGCCGGGCGAATCTCCAGTTGCCCGACCCGACCCGCTTGGATGCCGTCCGGAGCGGGAATGGGCAGGCCCAACGACGTGTCGAACAGATACAACTTCCCCTCGACCAGCACCGCCGCGCACCACGCTTGCACCGACGCCCCGGAGCCGGCCGTAGCGTCGGCAATCGCCAGGATGCCGGCGTCGATCCCTTGCTGTCGCAACAACAACAGGTACACCCAGGCGCGCTCGGAGGCCGTCCCGCAGCCCCAGAGCAGTGTTTCCCAAGGCAGTTTCGGGATCTGTTCACCATCGTTCGGTTCGAGTTGAATGTTGCGGACTGTCCAATCGAACAAGCGACTGGCCCGCTGAAGGTCGTCCAGTTCGGGACCGCGGGCCCAATTGGAGAGGTCCCGCAGCCAGACGGCTTCCTCCAGGCCGTAGCCGTCGCTGGGCACGAACTGGAGCGAGTCCAGCGTGGTGGCCGCGGGCAGGCCGGCCAATTGCGGCGGGAGCGTCGCCAGCAGCGGATCGGGCTTCCAATCGGGCGGCGTTTGCGTCGCGGCCCATTTTCTCATGCGGTTGGTGATCTCCCGCAGCATGTTCGGTTGCGGACAACTTGCCAGCAGCGGGTCGTACTCTTGGGCGGCCGAGGCAAGTTTCGCCTGCTCCGGCCGGCCCCAGCGTTTGAGGATCTGCTCGAGCATCTGGCCGGAATCGAACTCTTCCAGCCGGTTGAGATTGGTTACGGCAAAGGCAAAGAGCTCGTCCCGCTCCTGGCCGGAGGCATCGGCGCTGCTGGCCCGGCTTTGGCCCTCGGTGGCGGAGGTCGGGCTCGACGGGCGGCAGCCGGCGGAGATCAACAGCAGCAGGAGCAGGGCCGCCAGGGCGGCAGATCCAGGAGAACCGCAAAGTTCGCAAAGTCTTCCGCCCGCAGATCCATTCCGCACACTAGCCCGAAGCGCCAGCGAGGGATTTCCGGCGATTCTCCCTCGCTGGCGCGTCGGGCTAGTGCCGCGCATCGCGACTTTGCAGTTCTCCAGCGGGGCAGATCGGGCAAGTCTCATGGAAGTTCCTCCAAAGTTCGCCGCAGGGCCAGCAAGCGGCGGAGCAGGCCGGCCAGTTGGTCCAACGGCACCATGTTGGCGCCGTCGCTGGGCGAGGTGTCGGGCGTGGGATGGGTCTCGAAGAACAGGCCGTCGGCGCCGATGGCCGTGGCCGCCCGGGCCAACGGCTCGACCATGGCCCGATTGCCGCCGGTCGCGGTTCCCAAACCGCCGGGCTCCTGAACGCTGTGCGTGGCGTCGAAAATCACCGGCACACCCAAGGCCTGCATGGCGGGAATAGACTGCATGTCGTTGACCAGCCGGCCGTAGCCGAAGAACGTGCCCCGTTCGCCCAGCAGGATATTCCGGCAACCGGCGGATTCGAGCTTGTACACCACGTGCCGCATGTCGCGGGGGGCCAGGAATTGTCCTTTCTTGACGTGGACGGCCCGGCCCGTCGCCGCCGCGGCCACGAGCAGATCGGTCTGGCGGCAGAGGAAGGCGGGGATTTGCAGCAGGTCGCACACCTGGCCCGCCGCGGCCGCCTGGTCGGGCAAGTGGATGTCGGTGGTTACGCCCAGGCCGGTCACCTCCTTGACGCGACGCAGAATGGCCAGGCCGGCGGCGAGTCCCGGCCCGCGGTAGGACTGGATGCTCGTCCGGTTGGCCTTGTCGAACGAGGCCTTGAAGATCACTTGGGCCGACAGGTCCGCAGCCATCTGCCGCAAGGCGTTGGCGATGTGCAGGGCCAGCGCCTCGCTTTCCAAGACACACGGGCCGGCGATGATCAACAGCGGCTGGCCCCGGCCGCAGCGATAAGGTCCGATGATTGCAGGATTGTCGGGCATAGCGGGGTCTTCCACTCCGTTTTCACTCGGCCGGCGTCAACAGCGTCAGTCGCCCCGGCAACACTTCGATTTCCACCGGCAGCACTCCGCCCGGATCGCCGTCCAGTTGGTACGGCACCTCTGCCGCAGAGGAGACCCGCAACCGGCAAGCGCGTCGCCGCTGGTAGTCGGCCAGATGTTCTTGCTGGCGCAGGAGCACCGCGCCGGCGTACCACAAACCGTGCAGCAATCCGCCGTGGCGGAACGTACAGACGTCCAACAGCCCGTCGTCGGCGTCCGCGTCGGGGATCACCCGCAACCCGACGGCGTACCGGGGCAGATTAAAAGCGAACAACCAGCGGGCCGAGGTAACGGCCGTCTCGCTCCCGGCAGAACCGTCGCCCGGCTGGAGCCACTCGACACGCAACTCAGGGTATTGGTAGTTACGGATCGTCTCGAAGATCGGTTTGAAATAATTGGTGCGGTCGATGTGCCCGGTGCGTTGGCGATGGACGCGGGCCACGATGTCGGCGTCGAATCCGCAACCGGCCATCAGCAGGAAGAGCTTGCCGGAGGCACTGCCCGCATCGAAGCCCCGGGCGCGGCCGGCAGCGATGGTGCGGCAGCAGCTTTCCGGCCTTCGGCCCAGGTGGAAATGCCGGGCCAGCAGGTTTTCCGTGCCGCTGGGCAGCACGGTGATGGGTACGCCCGCAAGCGTTCGATTCACTAACGCGGCGACCGTGCCATCGCCGCCGGCCGCCACCAGCGCGCGGAGTGTGCCCGCTTGATAGGCTCGGTTGGCTCGATCGGCCGCAGCGTCGAAATCGCTTAAGACCTCCGCGTGGAAGCCACGCTCGACGAGTAGTTCCGCCAGCCTCTTGACGCGAGGCATGGCCGGCCGGGCGCCGGCCTTCACATTCACGAAAACCACGACTTGGGTCGCATCTTGGGGTACTGCTGAAACAGGCGTTTCCACCGGCAGAGATCCTTTCGCCCCGCAATATACCTGATCGGACCGCGCAGTTGCAGCGGCCTGGCTCAGGGTTGTTGCAAAATGCTACATCCGGGCCGGCCCTCGGGTGCCTCGGCCTGTTTCGGGAAGCGAACCGGGCGAAGCAACGTAACATTTGGTGTTATAAACACTTGCATCATCATTTCTGCATTCGTCAAGGCACCTCGACAAGAATGGCATGGC
>JBEKZQ010000017.1:0-24933 GCA_049509675.1 Thermoguttaceae bacterium
CTGCTGAAGCAGCACCCTGACAAAGACAGCGTGGCCATGAAACGCCGCGCTTGTGGTTGGAACGAGGAATACATGCTCCAAGTCCTTACCGGAACAAAGGGTTAGTACGCGCTGGCCCTGGGTTGTCACGCGCGATCCCGCCGAGGTACGGCCATAGCCGCGATTGCAGATCGGCCGTGATGCATGGTCGGCGCTCCTTGGTGCTGAAGGCGCAGTGGTACAGGCTGCTTGTAAAGGAGCGTCAATCGTCCCTCCGGGACTCTCAACACGGATCAGCGTCAATCGTCCCTCCGGGACTCTCAACACGGATCAGGACCATCCTTCCCCAGCAATAAATTGCTGGGCTATTTTCACGTGCCCCTCCGGGGCAAGAGCATTTGCAGCACAAACCCCCCGAGGTTGAATCGCTACGCTCAAGCTTGGCCGCTCTCTACCGGCTGATGCGCGGATAGCACCAGAAGGCGGCGATGTTCCTGGCGTCGCCGGGCACTTCGGTAAATAGTTCCAGCTCCTTGGTGCGGCGCGGAATGGGAAGTTCGATCCGCACGATCCCCTCCTTGGCCGTCCTCTGTCGCAGCTTGCCGTCCATCGACACGCAGAAGGCGGCGGCCGCCTCCCCTGCGTTGACGCAGTAGGCGAAGGCGGTGAACTGCTTGGCGCCGTCCGGCACGGCGAACACCAGGTGCTGGCCCGCCTGCGCATGGATGAAATCGTCGCACCACTCCGGTTGAGACATTTTCAGCGGCGGGACCGCGCCTTCCACGCGATTGACCATGGGCACGGAGTGGCCCACCGTGGCCGAGAGCGGACGGAGATTCGTGAGCGGCCACTGTCGGGCCGAACTGGCAAAACCGTTGAACTGCGAAACGTCTTGCGCGTAGAAACGCGGGAAGAGCCAGAAACTGTAATCGCGGGCCTTGTCCCCCAGGTCGTCGACCACGAGCTCCAGCATTCTGGTGCGGGGCGGGAGGTCGACGCGAACGCGCGCGATCCCCACCTGCTCGCTGCGGTAAAAAGGTCTCCCCTCCGACCGCAACTCGAAGGCCACCGAGCGGCTGGCCACGCAGTAGCCCACTGCGCAAAAGCTCCGCGCCCCCGACGGCACGGCGTACACGAGCTTCGAGGGCGCATGGGCGAAGAGGTACTCGGTGCAAGGTTCCGCATCGGGCGGGATCAGCGGCCACACGTCCCGCAAGGCCGTGTTCACCAGGAAAAGGCCGTTGCCGCCGCCACTGGCCAGGGGCAACTGGTCGACCAGGCGCATCGCCGGCCGGGCCGCCGCCGGGCCGCGGTCGAGGAGCAAACCGAGGGCGTCGATGGAATCGCCGGCCGAGCTGTGCAGGCCGAGCACGGCCGGTCCGTCACTGGCCGTTCTCACCTCCGGCCCGACGCTGCCGCCGGTCCAACGGCTCTCGTAGAAATCGCTGGGATCGAGCGTGCCCTCTTTCTTGACGCGCATGAAGATCACCCGCAGGCCTTCCACCTGGTTTTGCACGCGGAGGCGGAGGCCGCCGACGGCGTAGCCGTCTTTGGCGATTTCTTTTTGCTTGGTGCCCGCTTCGCGTCCATGCCACGGTCCGGCGACGGCGTCGAAGGTGGTGGTGCCGTAGAAGGGCTGAATGCCGCGCACGACCTTTTCCTGGGCGATCTGCAGCCCCAGCAGGCGTTGCCCGGCGGGCCCCACTTCGCTGAACAGCCACCCGACCGCGCCGCCGCTAAGGCAGGTCCTCCCGTAAGGCTCGACCAGCGCGTTGTCCGGCGACAAGGGATACACCTTGCCCGCGACCACGCTCAGCCGGACCGCATGCACGGTGAGGCCCACCTGGCACCCCCCCAGGCCGAGCAAATTCGGCTGCGGCAGACTCCAAACTCGCGACGTGGACAGCGCCCCTTGCGTTCGGTCCCAGTGAATATAGGGTTCACCATCCAGCACCACGTCGATGGTTGCCGGGTCCTGGCTGGGGCGGACCCGGGCCAGCAGCGTGTGCCGGCGCTCGTTCGCCAGCCCGTCCCCCCCCCGCCTGGTGCTGACGTTCTCGTTGGCGCCCTTGCCGTCGATGGCCTCCAAACCGCTCGCCTCCCCGTGCCAACCGCTCAGCAGCAGGCAACAATCCTGCTGGCCCACCGGCAGGTTGACCGTCACGCAGTCGTCGCCTGCGGTGCGGGTGAACTCGAGCTTCAGGTCGTAGTCGCCGCGGACGACGATCGGGAACATCAGCCGTGTGCTATCGGCCGGCAGCGTCGAAATGCCGTCGGCCACGCGGAACCAGCTTCCCTGAACGACGTGCCGGGGGATTCTGACCAGCGCCAGGAGATCGACGTCCTGCCCGACGGGCAGGCAGCCGACCGGCTCGCGCGGATCTCGCGTGTCTTCCTTAACGGGGACCTTTTCGGGATTAGCATCCAAGGCGGCAAGTCGGGCAGCCTCTTCGGTGCGCTGTTGGATGCGGCCGGAAACTTCTCCGGAGGTGATCCTGGGCCGCGCCTGCTCGTACCACGAGGCCGCGTGCTGACGCAGCATCACCGCGGCCTTGTCGACGTGTTGCTGCGACAATTCCCACCAGTTGTCGCCGAGCTTGACTTGAGCGCCCGCCTCGCCGGGCGGCTCGGAAAGTTCCGCTTTGGCCAGCGTTCGAAACCGTTCATCGGCTCCCCGGGCCAGGTACGGCAGGCCCTTCTTCCAGTCGCCTTTGCGGAGGCAATGCCAGCGGCCGACGGTGAGGTTCGCCTGAGGTTCGTCCGCATGGGCCTCCAGGAGTTTTGCAGCACTTTGATAATCCTTCCACTGGTCGAGAACCGCCTTCGTCTCGTTCTTCCGGTCGAGCGCTGCCTTGCGCAGCTTCTTGTCCGAAGACCGCAGCGCAAGACGGTAGGCGGTGTCCAGCAGCGTCACGGCCGAATCGTAGTCGTCCTCGGCCGAGGCTTCTTTCGCCGCGTCCTGGCAGAATTGCGGCAGCAGGCCGAGGATGGCCTTGTCGGTGGTCGTCTTGGCCAACGGCCCGAGGAAGCGGGCCTTTACCTTGAACGGACTGATATCGAACTCGGCGACGATGGCGTCGATCATCGGCAGCGTTAAGGAGGCATCGCCGCCGTCTGCGGCCAACTCGGCCCCCTTGCGCAGCAACATGAACTGCATGGCCGGCGTAAGGTCGGGCTTCTTCGCCGCCCCGTACAACTCCCGCGCAAGGGTGACCTTCTGCGCCGCCGTCACGGCCTTGGATAGCCCGTACTGAGCCTCGATTTGCTCCCCGGCAGCCTGCTTCTCCGCGGCGAGCGGGACCGGATTCTTGCCGGCGGCAGACCGGCTGCCGCCCGACGTTGCGGGAGCGGTTGCCGCGGAAGGCGCCGAAGACGGCTCTCCCTTCTGTTGTGCGTTGTCGGCAACATTCGGGGCCGGTTGCCCGTTGGCGGCAAGCTCCTTCGGCGGCTCCGCCGGAGCGGTATTGGCCGGGACGGAGATCGAGAACGCCTGGCCGGCCAGGACATTGATCTTCCGGCGCAGTTCTCGGATGTGGTCGCCGCTGGCATGGATCGTGTGCTCGCCCGGCTTCACCGACACCGAGAAATGTTCCGCGTCGGCGCCGGCGGCGGGAATCTGCTGGGCTGCCTCGTCGATCTCCAAGCGGGCTGCCGCACGCTGTTGGGCAGGCCAGTCGAAGGTCACCTGCGTTTGCTCTTCCGGCTTCTGCGCGACGGCGGCGGCGGTCGCATCGCCTGCCGTCGATTTGGCCGTCTTTTTCGCCAAACCGTTCTCGTCAGGCGGTGGAGCCCGCCGCATCAGGATTGCCGTGGGAATGCCGGCAGACAAGGCCAAGAGGGCCACTCCCAGGCAACACACGGTGATCCGGTACCCAAGCGAGTAGCCGGTCGGCGGGGGAACATCAGCCGCAACCTTCGGTGCAACCCTCGATATCGACGACTGATGAACGGCGGCCTCGACCACTTCCATCAGACCTGCGTCCAGTGCGTCTTCCGCCGGCGGGGGCGCGGGAGGAGGATCGCCGAAGACGTCCGAGGCGGATGACTGCTGCGCCGCCTCCTCCGGCATGGTGACCGGGCTCGCATCGAAACGTTGCGGCAGCGGCGGAGGTAGTGGAGCGGCAGCACCCGCGCCGCTGATCGATACCGATGCCTCGCCGTCCAGCGGCCCGGCCACTTCGTTTGCGGCAGCCTCCACAGCATTGCGCAGCGGCGGCGGAGGGGCAGCCGACCAGGGCCCGGGCCTTATGGGGGGCGGCGTCACCGAAGGCGGCGTGTTTCGGGGCGGCGTTCTCAATCGCTCGCCGATTGAAGGCGGCGTCACCGAAGGCGGCGTCACCGAAGGCGTATTACGCAAAGGCCGCAGCGGCAGTTGCTTCCGCAACTCGGCGTCGTAGGCCGCCTTCTCCGGCGGACTCAGCAGACAGTCGCGCGCCGCCGCCAACTCGGCCAACACCTGCTCGACGATCGGCACCCGCCACCCTGCCCGAAAACTCCCCAAATGGGACATCTGCTGAGTGGCCGCCGAGCGGATCGTCTCTTGGTCGTTTTCAAATAGGGAAAGTCCCAGCAAACGATAGTGGTTTGCCGGCTGTTCGTGCGCTGAAATCCCCAGCCACTCGCGATGAGGGTCAAATCCGGACGGCATGTCCCACCCGTTTACTACTTACGTGAGGGGGTAAGCCTTCTCTGCTACCGTTCACGCAGGCAAAACTATTATACAAACTATTGCATTACTCGCAACCTGCTGTACCACTATGTATCTACATCGATAATCATTGGCGCGACCATGACCGAACTAATCCGCTGGATCAACGACTACCTGGCCGAAACCGCACGGCTGCTGGCGCGACTCGACCGCGAGGCCATCGCGCGGGCCGCCGAGTTGCTGCTTGTCTGCTATCGACGGCAAGGGCGCGTCTGGACCCTGGGCAACGGCGGCTCGGCCTCGACGGCCCAGCACTTCGCCTGCGACCTGGCCAAGTTCGTGATCCCGTCCGGTGTCCGGCCGTTCGACACCCGCTGTCTCACCGACAATGTCTCGCTCTACACCGCCTGGGCCAACGACGCCGCGCGGGAAGACGTCTTTGCCAACCAGATGCGGGGACTGCTGCAGCCCGACGACGTTGCGGTCCTGGTCTCCGTACACGGTGGCAAAGGTTTTTCGAGCGATCTGCTCAGCGGCCTGCGCTACGCCCGCCAAGTCGGGGCGGCGACAATCTCGCTGGTCGGATGCGACGGCGGCGCGCTCTACCAGGAATCGACTTGTGCGATTCTCGTCCCGGTCGACTCGACGCCGCAGACCGAGGGAATGCACCTGGTGATCGAACACCTGTTGATGGATCTGCTGCGCCGACGCCTGGCGGAAAAGGAAAGCCCCTGACGGGCGTGCTCCGTAGGCGACCGCCCAAGCAAAGGAGTTTTTGGCCCGTGCTCGATGAGACGTTTTTTCGCGGCCGGCGTCTGGCGATCGTCGGCGGCATCTGCCGCGACGTGAAGACGGCGTTGCTCCGCCCGGGCCAACACCTCTTGGAGGACGGCGAAACGCCGACGGCGTTCATCACCGAGACGATCGGCGGCGGCGGGGCCAACAGCGCGCTGGCTGCGGCCGCACTGGGGGCCGACGTGCGACTGTGCGGCAAAGTCGGCGCAGATTCGCTCGGCGCGCGACTTGAGCACTCGCTCGTCCGTTGCCGCGTCACGACGTTCCTTCGCCGTGATCCGCAGGTGGCCACCGGCAATTCGATCGTCTTGAGCTACGAGAACGGTTGCCGGCATTTCCTCAGTTGCCAGCCGAACAACTACGCGCTGGCCATGGCAGACATCGATCCGGCGATGCTCGCCGGCGCCCAACATCTGCTCCGGGCCGACGTGTGGTTCTCCGAACCGATGCTGGCCGGGGGCAACGAGGAGTTGTTGCGTGCGGCCCGGGCCCGGGGCCTGGCCACGTCGCTGGACATCAACTGGGACCCACAGTGGGGCTCGGCCGATGCGGCCACGATGGCCCGGCGCAAACAATCGCTGCGCCGCATTCTGCCGTTGGTCGACCTGGTCCACGGCAATGTCCGCGAGTTGAACCGCTTCGCCGATTCCAACCATTTGGACGCCACTCTCCAGCAGATCACGGCCTGGGGCGCGGGAGCGATCGTGATCCACCTGGGGGCTGACGGCGCGGGCTATTATGAGCGCGGGCAGTTGACTGTCGCCCCGGCGATTCCCGTGCGGCAATACCAGAACACCGCCGGCGCCGGCGACCTTCTGAGCGTTTGCATGATGCTCTTGCACGGCCGGGACGAGATTCCGCTCGCTGATCGGCTGCGCCTGGCCAACACGATCGTTTCGGAATTCATCGAGGGGAAGCGCCGTGTGATTCCGGAACTCGAATAACGCATCGCCGGGAGTGAACTTGAAGAGGAGAGGGCTTTCTTGCCGGTCCGTGCTTCAGGAGAACGGCAAAGTCGGGGTCTGGTCCATTTTTCGGCTGATAGGCATTGCCATTTGGCCGGACTCGTGACCGAAAACATGGACCTGACCCCTTCGCGTCAGACTTTGTCGTTCTCCTGGTCCGCGCTTGAAGGATCCCATGGCACAGCTTATGATCTTGGAATGTCAAGCTGGCGGTGCCCCACTCGCGATTTGCGTCACCAGGTCATTGCAGGGGCCAGTGACGCGGCGCGTGGCCCGACGCCGTGCATCACCGCGGCGCTGGGGCCCGAAGTTCGGCGCGGCCCCTTCGTGTTCCACGGCCGACTGGCGTCCTGCCTGGCCCGCGCGCAGGCGTGCGGGTTCCGCGCGGTGGAAATCTTTCCGCCCTCGGCGGCGGCGCTCGATGAAAGGGCGCTGCGGCGCGGACTCAAACGGCACGAACTGACCCTGGCCGCGGTCGGCACGGGGGCGGGATATGTCCTCCTCCGCCTCCATCTCCTCGCCGCGAACCCGCGGCGGCGGGCGGCGGCCGTGCGGTTCATCCGCGCGGTCATCGATTGCGCGGGAGCGTTGGGCGCGCCGGCCGTCATCGGCTCGATGAAAGGCTCGATTCCACCCGGCGTCGGCCGCGAGGCGGCCGAAAAACGCCTGGCGGAGACCCTGGCCGAACTCGCGGAAAGGGCCGCGCACCACGGAACCACGCTGCTCCTGGAACCGCTGAATCGCTACGAGAGCAACTGCATCAACACGCTGGCCGAGGGCGCCGCGCTGATCAGGAAAACGGGGGCCGCGAACCTGCGGCTGCTGGCCGATTGCTTCCACATGAACATCGAGGAGACGTCGCTCCCCGACGCCATCCGCCGCGCAAACAGTTGGATCGGCCACGTACACTTCGTCGACTCCAATCGGCGGGCGGCCGGCTTGGGGCACATCGATTTCACCGCCGTCGCCGCGGCGCTGCGGGACATCGGCTATGCGGGCTATCTTTCGGCCGAGGCCCTGCCGCTGCCGTCCGCTGCGGCGGCGGCAAAACAGACCCTGGCGGCCTTCAAAGAACACTTTTTCCCGGGACCCTCGCAATGAACATGGCGGCCGGAAGCGACGGCATCACCCACTTGACTGAAGTCATCGTTGCCCATCTCCGCGAAAAAGGCGTCGCGGTGACTCCTTGCGGGGCCCTGGCGGGAAAACCGGCCGATTATGTCGACGCCGCCCGGGAGGTCGCCGAGGCCGTCGCCTCCGGCGCCTGCCAGCAGGGAATCCTCTTCTGCAACACGGGCACGGGAGTGACCATCGTGGCGAACAAGGTTCCCGGCGTCCGCGCCGCGCCTTGCCCCGACGCGCACACCGCACGGATCGCGCGGCTGGCCAATAACGCCAATGTCCTGGTCCTCGGAATGCGGCTGACCGGCGAGATGGCGGCCAAGGAGATCGTCGACGCCTGGCTTGCGACCGCACCGTCGGACGAACCGCGGCGGATCGTTTTTCACCGCAAGACCGACGAAGTGGACCGAAACTACCGAAAGACCCCCTGAGTCGCCGTACTCGGCCGCGGCGCGTGCAGGAAAGCGGCAAATGGACATCCGTGGCGCGCATCAACGGTCGGTCCCCGCAAACGATGGTCGCCGCGGCCCGCACAGCGGCTATCGTTGGGTGATTTGCCTCCTGTTGTTTTCCGCCACCACGATCAACTACGTCGACCGCCAGGTGTTCTCCCTGCTGGGGCCGGACCTGACGCAGGAATTCCGCTGGAGCGAGAGCGATTACAGTCTCATCGTCAGCGCCTTCACGCTGGCCTATGCAATCGGCTATTCGCTGGCGGGGCGGATGATGGACCGGCTCGGCGTCCGCAAGGGCTTCGTGCTGGTGGTGACGGTGTGGAGTGCGGCGGCGATGATGCACGGGCTGGTGCGGCCCTTGGTCGATTCGGTCTTGCCGTTCTGGAAGGTAGTGCTGGGCGGAACGGCACTCGGCGGCTTGACGCCGCGGATCGTTTCCCTCGCCGGCTTCAGCACGGCAAGATTTGCCCTTGGCGTTTCCGAAGGCGGCAACTTTCCCGGCGCCATCAAGACCGTTAGCCAGTGGTATCCCAAACGCGAGCGGGCGCTGGCGACCGGCATCTTCAACGCCGGGAGCGACACGGGCAGCATCGTCGCCGCCTGCGCAGTCCCCTGGATCGTCAAAGACATGAATTGGGGTTGGCCGGCCGCCTTCTACATGACGGGGGCCTTGGGGTTTCTGTGGCTGGTGTTTTGGATCCTGATCTACGACAGCCCCCAGCGGCACCCCCGGGTCTCGGCGGCAGAACTCGCGTACATCTGCAGCGATCCTCCCGATCCGCCCGCGCACCTGGCCTGGCGCACGTTGCTTCGACACCGTCAGACATGGGCGTATGCCGTGGGCATGTTCCTGACGAGTCCCATCTGGTGGTTCATCTTGTTCTGGCTGCCGAAGTTTCTCAAGAACAACCACGGCATCGACTTGCGGCACGTTTTCTGGCCCCTGCTGCTGGTCTATCTCATGGCGGACGTGGGCGGTATTTCCGGCGGCGGGCTTTCCTCGTGGCTCATGCACCGCGGCCGAACGGTCAACTTCGCCCGCAAGACGGCTTTGCTGGCCTGTGCCCTGTGCGCGCTGCCCGTGGCCGCCGCCCCGCGCGTGCCCGGCATGTGGACGGCCGTGCTCTTGGTGGGGCTGGCGGCGGCCGCACAGCAGGGTTTCTCGGCCAACCTGATGACGATCGTCTCCGACACCGTCCCGCGCAAGGCGGTTGCCTCGGTCATCGGTATCGGGGGAACTGCGGCCTGCCTCGGAATGCTCCTGTTCTCGACTTTCGTGGGCTGGCTGTTGGACTGGACCGAGACGGTCTACGGTGAAAAAGACTACGCCATACCGTTCCTCATGGCCGCGTCGGCATACTTGACGGCCGCCGGCATCGTCCACTTGTTGCTCCCGCGGCTTCAATCCATGGGCTTCGCGGACTGAATTCAGGGAATTCCGGGGACCGCACGCGGAACTCATTGCGGCGCTTATAATTCCGTATCCTATCCCATCCCCGGAACTACTGTTCTATCACGGGAACTATGGTTCCCGGAACTGCGGCGTTCGATTTATGTCTGAGAAAGCTGTTAATTACGTCCGCTGGGGGGGACGCTGAAAGAAAAAATCCTTGCAAGATTAGTAGCCGTATGGTAGCATTCGGATACTCGTGGGTGCGGCATGGGAAAGACGTAAGATCCTCAGGGCGCACCCGGTGTGTATCTTTCTGACCCAGACCCCACAGCAGGCAGCGCGGAATCGAAGCCCATTTGGCCCGATGCGATAGCTCTCGAGAGAGAGGCCCGCGCGCTGCAATCCGTTCTTAGCTGGGTACCTCTCCCTTGGGTGCTGTCCGTAGCGCACGTTGCGCGTAGTTGGAGTTGCGATTACGGCTCTGCGATTTTGTGGGATGAGACCTATGGATAAGTGTTTGTCCGTGTAGTTCCGGGAGTTCTTGCAGATTGTCTGAGAGCGAGTGGGTATCAGTTCTCACTTGTTTGGATTCAGGAGCACGATTGTGGAAGCGATACGAAGGACTTTGGTTGCTGCCCTGGTTGTGGCGGTCGTTGGCGTCTGGGTTCTGCCCTTGCAGGCGGAGCTTTTGGACTACGCGACCTTCGCGTACATTGATTCGAATGGGGCTTGGTATGGAGCTACTCCGTTCGGCAGTCTTTCACTGTCTGGTTCAGTGGACTGGGTGGTGTTTCGTCCGGGTGCTTTTGCTCAAGCATTTCCCGGATCTTCCTATTCACCACCTGCGAACGAGCTGGTATACGCGTACCAGATTGTCCCCGCGGGCGCCTCGGACGTGTCAACGCTGCAATCGGCGATTGTCAGCGGCCGCCCGTACGACGACATTGGCACGTTTCCGCTTACCGATCAGGTCGGCCACCCCGGCTTGACGCCCACAACCGCTACCTTCTCGGCATTAGGCGGTGGTTATGGCTCTGCCTATTGGTACTTTTCGGGCGGCATCCCTGTTGGAGATGCGAGCGCGGGTTTGGCCTATGCCAGCCCCAACGCTCCGGAGATGCAGTTCGGCTCGTTGGTCGGCAGCGGTCTTGGGGCCATGGCCGATCCGCTGCCCGCACCATCGATTTCCCTGCATTCGACCCCGGAGCCCTCTACCGTGATCTTGCTGGCCGCCGCAGCTATCCTGCTGGGGATCCGCCGCAGGTTCTGGTTCAGGCACGCATCGGCGATGCGAATCACGAGGTTGCCGGGCGTGGTGCTGGTCGTCATGCTTGCATGTTCCGGCGCGGCAATGGGCAGCATGTTGCCGTTGGATCCCAATGCATATAACGACGGCACGAGGACTTGGAGTGGAACCCAGGCGTTCGTTGGGCCGGGCGGGTTGCTTGACGTCGCCGTGGATTACGCCGTGTATGCGCCCGGTCAATTCCACGCTTCCACGACTCTTGGAAACCCCACCGATCCCAGCAACGGCAGCGAGTTCGTTTACGCCTATCAGTTGAACAACGTAGGCGTCTTTAATGTTGCTTGCTTTTCGGTTGGTCTTGCAGATGCGGCAGACAGCGACGCCGGCAAGGAAGCCGATAAGTTGCCCGCTAATATCGGCTTCGTTGCCAACTTCCCTGGCGATCCGAATGGTTTTCCGCCTTTCAGCGAGGCGTTTACGTATCCTTCCGGCGGCCGTCCTGCGCAGTCGGCTGATTGGAGCTACAGTTCGTCTTTGCCGGCCGGCAGTTACTCGAATATACTGATCTACACCAGCCCGTATCCTCCTCATACTGACGCGGCCACCGTTCAGGCGGGCCAAATAGCCACCGAGGGACTTCCCAGCCCCTTCAACCCCGCGCCGGAGCCTGCGAGCGGTCTGCTGCTTGCGGTTGCTGCGGTCTTCCTCCTGGCGGTTCGCGTTTGTCGCCCACGCCGGTAGGGCGAGTGGCTGTCAATATCGGACCTGTCCGCGGGACGCAGTCTTAAGCTACCAATACTAGCTGCGTCCTCTGTTGCGACCCCCGCCGTTCTTCATCTTTTCCCGGCCCCCTTTATGCTTTTCCCCACCGTTCTTATTTCTCCGCCTTGTCCATCGCGGCGATCTCTTCCGGCGTGGCTTCCACGACGACGCGGAACTTCGTGCTTCCGTACTCTGCATCGTTCTTGGCTTCGCCCACCGCTTCGTGGTACGTAACGGTATTTCTGCCCCAATGGCCGTGTTTCTTGCCGGACGCTTCGTCTTTCTCACACGAATAATATGGGTCGACCTCGTCCATGCGGCGAAAAACAAACGCGTCCCGTGTCATTTCGTACGCATTATCGCTTATCATGTCATACAGTCCCCAGGCATTCGGTTGTTTGGACTTCACCGGAAGACACTCTCCCCTTGCGCGTCCCGCGCTCTTCTGGTCGTTGTATTTTGCATCCAGTGGCGGATTGGATGTGCCCACGCGGGCCGCGTATTCCCACTCCGCTTCCCCGGGCAGACGGACGGTTCGGCCGTTCTTCTCCGACAAAATCTTGCAGAACTTCTTGACGTCGGCGCAGGAAACATTCCGGACCGGGCGTTGGGGGTCTTTCAGTGTGCTGGGATTGTTGCCCATAATCGCCTCATACATCTCCTGTGTCACCGGAATCTCCGCCAGATAGAAGGGCTTGGTCAGGGTAATGAGACGCGGAAATTCATCCTGCCAGCGGGGAACAATGTAATAGGGCTTCATAAACAGGAACGCTCCGCGCGGCAAGAGGATGCATTTGAGCGAGAGCCTATCGGTGACTTTCAGCATCAACGGTTCCTTGCTGGTCATCTTGATGGGTTTGTCGGGCGCCAGCATCTTCTCCGGAGACTTGAGGGTGACGGATTTTCTGTCAGGATACTGGTCAAATATCTTGCTGGGCGTAATCCATTTCTTTCCATCTTTTTCGGAGACAATGCCGGTCACGGCCATCTGCGGATTGCCCCACTTACAGGAACCCAAGTTCTTCGTGGTGAGTGTACCGGGGGTGAAGTAATACTTCAGCCTTTTTCCAAACGCATCATTCAAATGTCGGGCTTGCACCCCATCCATACTGTCGCCCGGCCAATTCTCCTTCATGATGGCGTCCAATGTGGTTGCCACCGCGGGGGTGCCTTCCAAGGCAAACAACACCATCGTCTTGTCTGCATCTGCCGCCGGTTTGAGGGTGCAGGCTTCTTCCAGCATCATCACGCCCTTCAGCGTGACCTCCTGACCTGCGGCGGCGGGTTTCTTTTCCTGGGCCGACTTGCCCTCCTCCGCTAAAACAGGGATGGCAATTGCCAGAACAGCCAATGACAGTCCAGCCACCACCGACAATACACGTTTCATACATCCCTCACTTTCCACTTTCCCAGAACTTCACGGACCGGATTGTCTTGCTGCGTCAGCACCCCAATCCCCGTGCGGTGCAGGATCCGGTGCAGTTGCTGCACAATCGACCGCCGAGGCCGATTTCAGCTACTTGAAGGCCCGCTGGCCGCAACTGCCTGACCACATTGTCCGCGATCTCTTGGCCAAAATTCAAGAGAGATTATCCATTTTGACGCTAACCAGCTTACCACGGCTCGCAAGGCCGGCGATTTATTGACGCTTACGAAAATCCGGCGGTCGGGAAGCGCGATCGTCTCGGTTGAGCCGAAACTGTATCCTTCGTCGGGGCGGTGAAGCAGGCGGGATACCTACGGCACGCTTGCTTCCGGTGTTCCAAGAGCCGGAGATGGATCCTTCCAATCGCCTGCAAGAGACAACCCCACCCACGAATTCGCCACGCTAACTGCGGCCATTACCAGAAACACAAAGTGAAAGCCGCCGAAAATCGCGTCCACCTGCGGCCCGGCGCCAAGCGTGAGATGTCCAGCGTCGAGCCTCCAGTCCAGAAGCAGGACCGCAAAGCTGATTCCCAGACTCATGGAGAACTGCAGGATCGTTCCCTGAAGGCTGGTGGCTTTGCTCGTCTGCTCGGGGCCAACGTCGAGAAACGGAACGGCGTTGACCATGTTCATGAAGACCGATTGGCCGCAGCCAAAGAGGAACATGAGCACAGCAAAATGCGATAGCGATGTGCAACTGTCGGTACGCGCAAGAAGCAGCAGCACCGCGGCAAGGTATAGAGGATAGGCAGCCAGGACGGTGCGCGTGCCGATCCTCTTGACGGTGCCTGCGATCCAGGGCTTGATGGCAAGCGCGCCGACTGCCGAGCAGAACAGAACCATGCCCGATTGGAGCGGCGAGTAGCCAAGTTGCGACTGGAGAAGGACCGCGATCAGCAAGGGCATGCCACCGCAAGCCACCATTCCGACCATTGCCTGCAGCACCCCGATCCGAAAAGTGTTCGACGCGAATAACGACAGATCAAATACCGGAGCGGAGGAGCGCAGGCAATGAACGATCGCAAGAACCAGCAGCAGCAATCCCGCAGCGACGAGTCCGGCCACCGTCACCGCGGAGAAGCAATGGTTGTCGAGCGACTCGATCGTATAGGTCAGAATGGCCAGCCCCAGGCCCGCCGCCAGAAAGCCCCGGGCATCGAACCTGGCGCAGCACGACGGTCGATGGTTCTCCGCCAGCAGGGCGATGGCCGCGAATGCCGCAATCCCCACGGGTACGTTCACGAAGAACACCCAGGGCCACGAGTACTGCGTCGTAATGTAGCCGCCGATCAAGGGTCCCACGACGGGACCCAACACGATCGGCATGGCGACAAGGCCCGCAACGCGCACCAATTCCGTGCGGTCGACGAGCCGGACGATGACCAGCCGGGCGACAGGCGTCATGAGGGCCCCGCCCATGCCCTGGGTTGCCCGGAATACCACTAGGGCTTCCAGGCTGCGTGCCATCCCGCAAGCGATGGAACTGACCGTGAAAAGGGAAATGGCGGCCAGCAGCGTCGTCTTGGTTCCGAGGCGATCGGCAATCCACCCGCTAATCGGAATGAATATGGAAAGGGTTACCAGGTAGGTCGTGATCGCTGCCTTGAGATCGATGACCGTGACCGCCAAAGACTTTGCCATGGCCGGCAGAGCCGTCGTAAGGACCGTGGCGTCGAGCAATTCCATGAACGTGACGCTGGCGACTACCAGCGCGACGACAGTATTACGTGCGCGAAGGTCCATACTTGATTGCCGCCAGGGTTTCATCGGCCGGTTGACAAATAGAGGGAAATACTGTTGGGTATTCTGCGAGGCATTCCTCCCGGCAGGTCCGCTTCAACACCAAGACAGTTGCGTCATCAGGCAGGTTGCCGCGTGTGAAATCGCTGGCCGCCCGGATGACCCTCCGGCAGACATCGGCGACCGGACTTGCCAACGAAGACCGCAACATCCCCTCGAGCCGTTCCTCACCGAACAGTTCGCCTCCCGCCAGCCTGGCCTCCGTAACGCCATCGGTGAAGAGAACCAGCAGGTCGTGGGGATCGAGGCGGCATTGTGCGTCGTGGAAGATTGCGTCGCGATACGGGGCGACCAGCGGGCCGGTCGGATCAAGAACATCCAGCCGGCCAGTCTTTCGGACCAGGCAGGGCGGGTTGTGGCCGGCGTTCACGTAGACCAGGTTGCCGGTCGATACGTCGTAGTAGCCGAAGACCAGGCTCACGAACATGCAGCGGTCGTTTTCGGCGGCCAGGCTCCGGTTCAGTTCGGTAATGACTTGCGCGGGGGTCTTGTGCGGTGCGGCGAAGTCGCGGAGCTTCGTCCTTGTGACGGCCATATATATCGCGGCGGGGAGGCCTTTGCCCGACACGTCAGCCATGACCAACGCCAGCCGGCGGTCGTCGATGAAGAAGAAGTCGTAGAAGTCGCCGGCCACCAGCTTGGCCGGCGCGTTGACGGCGTGCAGGGCAAATCCTCGCTCCTGATCCGGCGACAGCATGCCAGGCAACAGCGATGCCTGGATCTCTCGCGCTGCCCTCAGTTCCGCCTCGACCTCCCGTCGCGCCGTTTCCTCCCGAATACGGCCCTCGACGCTGGTTTTCAGTTCTGCAACCATGGTGTTGAAGGTTTGCGCAAGTCGGGCGACCTCATCGCCGCCCGACACCCCCCAGACCCCGGTATCGAGGTCCCCGCGTCCCAGCCGTTCCGCGGCGGCGGCGAGCCTGGCAATGGGCCGGGTGATGTGAACGGACATGAACAAGACGATCCCCAGGATGACAACCAGGCCCGCCCCCAGGAAGCCGAGGGAACGCAGCAGTCGGACGTAGATGGGTGCCATGACCTCGCTCTCGGGGATGATTGCCGCCAGCGACCATCCGGCCGATTCGACCGGCGCATAAACCATCCATTTCGGCTCTCCCGTGCGGTAGTCGCGTATCCTTCGCACACCCGCTTTGCCTGCAACCATCTGCTCGCCCGCATCCGCCAGTTCGTTCAGGCCGTGCCGGTTGGCCAGACTGAAGATGGATTCCCGCATGACCAGCGATGGATCGGGATGGGAGATGAACGTGCCCTTTCTGCTGATCAAAGCGCAGTAGCCGCTGCCGATCTTGATTCGCGCGATCTCCATGAGGAGGTCTTCGGACAAGACATCGACAGTCAGCACGCCGCAAAACTCCCCGTGTCGGAAGACTGGGACCGTGTAGGTACACATTAAGCGCTGCCCAACCCCCGTGTCGAAGTAGGGCTCCGTCCAGAAAGGGCGGCCGCCCTTTCTTGCCGGACGATACCAGTCCAAGCTGGCGTAGTCGGGAAACGCCTCGGCGATGTCTACAAATCGCAAGCCGGCGCGAGGATCACGGCAGTAGTACGGCGCAAACAAGGCCGCGTTTTCGGAAAATGCGTTCCGCTCGAATGCCATGCACATTCCGTAGACCTTCGGATTCCCGCGCAGGTTGTCCTGGAGCAACGCGTGGATCTGATCGGCCGAGAGAGCGGGCAAGGACGTGACCACACGTGCCAGAGTGCGGGCCAGTTGCTCGGCCGTAGAGAGTTCCCCGTCCAGTTCGGCTGCTTGTCGAGCAGTCAACTCCGTCAGGTGCGACTCCATCTGGGCCAGCGCCTCGCGTTTACCCAAATGGTATTCACAGCAAGCCATGCCCAGGTAGGCTGCCAGCAGAGGTGCGCCGATGGCCAGCACCAGCTTCGTCCTGATCGAGAACCTCACAAGGGTCTCCTGCAGTAGGCCGTTCAGACCGCGCCGGCGACCAGCCCGGTCGCCTCCCAGAACAACTATACGGCGCCGTTAGGGGTATCGATTCCGGCGACGGAAGCGACTATGCGGGTTTGCCGCAAGAGCAAGCGTAACCTATCCTTGTTCAGTCGTCCCCCTTTTGCCTGCGCACGCGGCGGGCGGCAATCGCCGACTTGCGTTTTTCGGAGAGCAGAACATGCACAGAGCGAATGCCAGTCCACTGCCCGACGTGGACCAGTACTTCGAGCGGGCAAGCGCCGCGGCAGCGGTCTTCAGCCAGTTCACGCAGGAACAGACGGATCGGGTCGTGAAGGCGGTGTTCGAGGCCGCCTTTGCGCAGCGGGTCAAGCTCGCGAAGCTCGCCCAGGAGGAAACCGGCCTGGGGAAGTGGCAGGACAAGGTCATCAAGAACGTGGTGGCGAGCCAATTCGTCTACGAGGATATCAAAGATCTGAAGACGGTCGGCATCATCAGTGAAGATCCAGTCACCGGGATCGTGGAAATCGCCCAGCCGGTAGGGCCGATTCTGGCGATTATTCCCGTAACCAATCCCACTTCCACGGTGATCTTCAAGATCCTCATTGCCCTCAAGACCCGCAACCCAATTATTCTCAGCCCCTCCCGCAAGGCCAAGCGGTGCAGCGACGAAGCGGCGCAAATCTGCTACCGCGCGGCGCTGCAGGCCGATGCACCCGAGCATTGCATCCAATGGCTGAGCGATTGCTCGCGCGAGCTGACCCAAGCCATTATGAGCCACGAGTCCCTGGCGCTGATTCTGGCCACCGGCGGGGCGGGGCTGGTCAAGAGCGCTTACAGCTCGGGTACGCCCACCATCGGCGTCGGCGCCGGCAACGTGCCCGTCTGCATCGAGCAGTCGGCGGACATCCCCTTCGCCGTCGAGCAGATCATGATCTCGAAGCTCTTCGACTACGGCACGATTTGCGCCAGCGAACAGGCAGTGGTCGTCGAGAAGGCCATCGCCGAAGAGGTCGCCGCGGAGTTTCGCAAGCGGAAGTCGCACTTCCTGTCCGATGCGGAAGTGCTACAGTTGCAGCGTGTTGCCTTTGATGTCACGCAGGGTGTGATGAATCCGGCCGTGGTCGGGCAGCCGGCCGCAAAGATCGCGCAGATGGCCGGGCTCGACCTGCCGGCCGACGTTCAACTCCTCCTTGCCCCGCAGAAGGGGGTCGGATACGAGTGGCCCTTGTCCTCGGAGATCCTGGCGCCGATTCTCGCCTGGTACGTCGTGGATGATTTCCAGAGCGCCGTCAACCTTTGCATCGACTTGAACTTCCACGGCGGCATCGGACACACCGTCAGCATCTTCTGCAACGACGACGCGCGAATCAAGGCCTTCGCCGCGTTGATGAACGCCGGAAGGATTATCGTGAACACCCCGTCGTCCCAGGGCGCCGTCGGCGGGATCTACAACATGCTGCACCCGTCACTCACTCTCGGCTGCGGCACGGGCGGAAAGAACATCACCACCGACAACGTCACCGCTTCTCATCTCCTCAACATTCAGCGGATCGCCCGGCGGCGGGAAAACCAACGCCTGAAGCAGTTCGATCTCAACCTGTACTACGACGAATCGCTGGATGCCGCGGCCATCACTCTGGCCTTCAACAAGAACTTCTGAGAAAGGCAAGACCTATGCCCCAATCGTGCGAACCTCTGGAAAAACTGGTTATCCGCTTTGAAGGCAGCATGGACAGCGCTAAGTGCGCAAAAATTGAGACGGAGGTGCGCACCGCGGTGGATGCACCGGGCACGCCCGTCGTCTTCGACCTTGATGGGGTGGACTTCATATCTTCCGCCTTTCTGCGGCTTTGCATCTACGGACAGCAACAGGCCGCGGACCACGGGTTTCAGATCGTCAACGTGGCGCCGTACGTCAAGCGGGTGTTCAAGATCGCGGGTCTGGACGCCATGCTCAAGGCCGAGTAAGGCCCTTGAAGTCATGCCGGCATGAGGGAGTCCCCAAGCACCGGCGAAACAACAAGTGGGGGAGTGTCCCAATCTTCGTTCGACGAAAATGGGACCGGGCACCCTCTGGGTAGCTTCGCAAGTGCGACACTAATTCCTTCGCCGGTCCCAACCCTGTCTCTCCCGAACAGGGTTTCCGAGTTGCCGCTGCCTACCGATCCTCGCGCTTGGCGGTCGAGGGCACGGCGGGCGTAACCGGCTGGAAGCGGAGGCGCGCGGCCTTGTTCTGCGGCACGCCCAGCACCGTTTCCGTGAGGAAACGCCCCTTGCTGCGGCGTTTCGTGGCGGGATCGACGATGTTGACGTTGTCGCCTTTTTGCAGGATGAGGCCCGGGAGTACGCCGTCCGCCGCGATCGCGGCATCCCGCGACGCATCGCCGGCAAGCCAATGTGCTTGGCCTTCGTCGTCCAGAAGAAAGACCTCGTAGTAGCAATGGCCGGGAACGCGGACCAGCCGGGCCGGAAAACCCGACGCCCGCAGCATGGCCACTGCGAGGGAGTTCATTTCGGCACACACGCCGCGGTGCAATTCCAGCGTCTGCATGCAGGTTTGCACGTTCTCCAGGCCGCCGGCGAACTGGATGTTCTTATGTACCCACTGGTGAATGGCTTGAACCTTGTCCCAGGCGTTGTCGCTGCGGCCGGCCGCCTGCTGGGCGGCCTGGCGGACGCGGGAATCGTCGCTCTCGATTTTCGGGCTGGGCTGAAGGTGCATGGCCACTTTGCGGCCCATCGCCGCCCGCTCGGCCGCTTTGAACGGGCCGGCCTGCTTCGACGCCACAGGCGGCAAACGCTGCACCTCGAACGTGACCACCGCCCGAACCTCGCGGCCGGCCGGCAAGGAGGGAATCTTCACCGTCATCTGCCGGCCCACGTCGTCGATCATCCGGTAACTGACCGCGGCGCCCGGCGGCAGATCCTCTTTGACGGCGCGCACGCGCTGCTGGCCCGGCCAATCGGCGGGCACCGTCACCGTGCCGAACACGTTCTTGAAACTGCCGCCTTCGGCCTGCAACACCATGCCGAATTCCACTTGCTCGACGGAGGACGGCCCAATGGAGGGCGGAGTGTCGTTCTGCGCCCGCACGCACGACGGCCGGACGACCAGGTTGCTCGAACCGAGGCATAATAGCGCGGCGGCCATCACCCTGAACCGTGGACCACGGTTGGCACGGATGCCGCGGACAACAGGAGCACGAGATTGCTGTTCTTTCATTCCCACACCCCCTTGTACCCTAGCGCGAGATCTCGACGTCCGGCAGTTCGGCCTGGAGTTGTTTCACTCCGGCCGGAGTGACTTTGGTCCTGTCGAGCACCAGTTTTCTGAGGTTCTTGAGCCCTTTGAGATGCACCAGTCCGGCGTCGCCGACTCGGGTGGCGAACAACCGCAACGTCTTCAGTTCGGTCAACCCCTTGAGGTGCGCTAATCCCGCATCGGTGATCGCGACATAGCTCAAATCGAGACTTTCGAGTCGTTTCAAGCCCTCCAGATGCGCCAGTCCGTCGTCGCCGAGTTCCGTTCCGGCGAGCCCCAGGATTCTCAGGTTCGCCAGCTTCCGGACATGAACCAGACCGGCGTCGCTAAGCGACGTTCCTTCGAGGTTCAGCGCCGTGAGCTTGGCAAATCCCTCGATTTGCTGCAACCCATCGTCGCTGATCTTGGTGAAACCGAGGTCCAAGGTCTCCAGATTTGCGAGCCGCTTCAAATGCGCCAGTCCTTCATCGGTAATCGGATTGTCGAACAAGCGAAGTTCCGTCAGCTTGATCTGCGACGCGAACTCCGCCAAGCGGTCATCGGTGATTTCACGGGATGTCAAGTCGACGGCGGTCGGCGTGGAGGCGGTCGTCGACCCCTTCCCAATCTGTTCCTCCAAGGCGCTCGTTCTGGCGGCCGCCTTTGGCTTGGGGCTGCACGCCGTCAGGCAAACGACCAACGGCAGCAGGGCAAAGAGCATCGTTCTTCGCACGCGGCACGGAACAAGAGATTCGACAAGACGAAGGGCAAGCATCTGGACAGTCACTCGCGTTTCATAAGTCTTCATTATGACTCGCGTAAGAGTGTGGTCAAGTTGTAACCGTTCAAGGGGGGCCATTGGGATGAAAGGGGCGGCCCGTGGATGGCCACATGAAGTTCAACAAGAATAGGAATTTGTGAATGATTGGCGCAGCTTGCGGTATCTGCGTATGATAGCTATACTAACGAACTAGCGTAGACAAGGTAACTGATTACGGGGCGGCACCGGAAGGGAACGTGCGATGGCGCCTGCAAACGCCCCCAGATCGCAAACGCACCGGACCAGGATCGTGGTCGTCGATGATCATCCGATCGTACGGCGCGGGCTGCGCGATCTGATCTGCCGGGAACCCGACCTGGAAGTGTGCGGCGAGGCGGGAGATGCCATCGAGGCCGCGCGACTTGTCCAGGCGGCCGATCCCGACTTGGTCCTCGTGGACCTATCGCTTCCGGCGGGCCACGGGATCGAACTCATCCGGCAACTCCGACTTTCCGGCAGCCGCGCGAAGATGCTGGTGGTCTCCATGCACGACGAGTCGCTGTTCGCGGAACGGGTGTTGCGCGCGGGGGCAATGGGCTATGTCAACAAGCAGGAAGCGGATGCGGTCCTGCTCGGCGCGATCCGCGAGGTGCTGGCCGGCCGCATCTATCTCAGCCACACCCTCTCCGGACGGGTATTGCATAACATCCTTTATGGACCATCGGTCGATGAAGACCCCATCCAGGCCCTTTCCAACCGCGAACTGCAAGTTTTTGAGATGATCGGCCAGGGGCTGGCCGCGAAGAACATCGCCGTCAAACTCCAACTCAGCCGCAAGACGGTCGAGGCGCATCGAGAGAAGATCAAGGCCAAGCTCAATTTAGGAAGCAGTACGGAACTCGGTTGGCGCGCCATCCAATGGGTGCTCGAAGGGCCGAGCGGCAAGGATTCCCCATAGCGTATTGCCGGCCTCGCTGCGATTGCAGGGCCTGTCCAGAATTCCGTGCTGTGGAGGGCAGCGCAAGCGTCAAAGGGGACAGTCCCATTTTCGCTGACACGAAAAGTGGGACAGTCCCCGATTGCGATTGGCTACCTGCCGCAGGGACACGCGCCGGACGCCGACTGTCCGCTCATGCCGGGGCGTGCGCTGGCTGGTCGCATATAGCCGGCGGGCGATTGCTGCCCAGTGGCGATCTGCGTCATGGCAAGGATCTGCTTGATGCCGGCGCGCACTTTGGTGCGGATCTGAGCAGCTTGCTTGGCATACTTCGTCTGGTCTGCCGAACTCGACGCGCTCTTGGTCTGGTCGATGGCAGACCGCAGCGCTGGCGCGTTCTCGGTCTTCAGCTTATCGTAGGCCCGTTTCTGCTGGGCGCTGAGCACGGTGCCCTTGGGCAGGGCGAACGCCCGCGCCACCGGATCCAGGCTGCCGGTCTTGGCATCTGTCTTGCCCGCCGTCGACTGCGAGTCGGCACTGGCAATCGAACCGCACAGGCACAATACCCCCAGGAAGCCCAACAGTTTCCACCCCCTCATCGAGTTCCTCAGCATAGACCACCTCTCTCGAACAAAAGGCCGACTGGATGGGCGAGCTCCCGGCCCACCGACAAGGTACAGGGGGAGCCGACCATCGTCCGGCAGAATGCATAGCACTCGCCGCTAGTATAGCACGACAGTCCGATCGTTACCAGCCGGTAGTTCGGGGGGGCCAAGGTGCCCTGTTCGCCTGCTCCGGCAAGTGGCGACAATAGCAAGTTCTTCGGTCCTTGCTTATAGATCAGCTATGCAGTCGCCGTGCAACCAACGCGGCGAGGGCCACGAAAAGCAGGGCGAAGGTTGAAGGCTCGGGCGCGCCAAGGCCCTCGCCAAGGTACAAGTACGCGCGCGCGACGGGCGCCTGATCGTTGAGGTCCCATGACGACAGGGGTCCGACTTGCGGGCCATTGCGTCCCCAGTAAGTGCCATAATTGCCGTTGGGGTCCTGCTTGTTGACGTAAAGCCACTCCAGCCCGCCGTCCGTGGCGTCCAGCCAGCGCTCGTCGTGATCCATTTGGTAGAGGTCGATCAGGCCATCGGTGAGCTCGAAAGCCCAATATCCCTCATCATTGATGCGGCCGGTCGCCGCATCGAAATAACGTGGGAGCGAGGCACTGGCGATCAGCTCGGCCTCGGCCAGATAACTCGGGTTGTGGGTCGCCTTGTAGAACTCGATGTTGTCCGAGAGGGCGAAGCCCGCCATGTTGACCAGGTCATAACCGTACGCGGTGTTCGCGCTGGAACCGGTAAGATAGTACCCCTCCACGAACAGGCCGTCGGGGAGTTGCGTGTGGGCGGCAGCCCAGTTGTAGAGACTGGTGGCGTCGTTGAGGTAGGCGGTTTGCCCGGTAAGCTGGTAGATTTTCAGCGCGGCCCGGGCCGCTTGCAGCGTGGTGGCGGTGTCCTTGCGACTGTGGTCCGATGGGTTCCAGTAGATTCCGCCCCCGCCCGCCGAGTCTGAGCCCGAAAGCACGAAGGCCATCGTCGCTTCCGCGCGGGTGAGGTAGACGGGGTCTGCGGTGATTTTGTAAGCGTCGGCCAGTGCCACGGCGACGTGGGCGTTGTCATCGTAGTAAAGCATGGAGTTGGCCGCGGTTCCGCTGCGGTAGCCGCCGCCGGCGGCGTTCCAGTATTGACTGTAGAATTGGTCGGACAAACTCCGCAGCACGGGGTCGTACTGAGTTGGGTTCAAGGTGGCAAGCGAGTTCTCGACGCGAAGCATCGTGCTCAGCGGCCAGGCATAGGCCGTGCCGTTCGATCCGCCCGACTGGCCTCCGCCCAGCGCTGCCGCTTCAGCGAACAGACTGCTCCCGGAAACGCCCAACGTGTTGACGATTTGCTGGTAGACCGCCGTACCTCGGTTGATCCAGGTCTGCGCGCTTGTCGCCGGCGCCGGCGTGAAGACGGCGACGGCGAACGGGCTCTTGCCGGGGTTGGAATTGCCGGAACCGAGCGAGCTGCTGGCGGTGAAGACGGTGCTGCCGGCGGTGAGATTGGAGATATAGCCCATGCCCACCGAACTGCCGGCTTGCGCGCCATCCGTGTGGATCGTGGGTGTTCCGCTGGACGAACTGCCGTTGGCAGCCACAACGGTTTGAGTCCCGCCAGGGTTGCTGTAGTTGAAGTCGACGGCTGCAAAGGCACCCTGCGCAACGCCGCTGACGGTGACGCTGTTGGGAAGAAGGCCCCCCGTATCCTGCGAAGCAATCAGCGGCGCGACGGTGGGGTTC
Source organism: Thermoguttaceae bacterium (assembly GCA_049509675.1). Taxonomy (GTDB): domain Bacteria; phylum Planctomycetota; class Planctomycetia; order Pirellulales; family Thermoguttaceae; genus JBEKZQ01. Next base: position 23,791 of record JBEKZQ010000017.1, read on the forward strand.
ACGCCGCTGAGGGTAAAGGGCGTGACCCACGCCTGGGTCACGTCGCCGCCGATCGTCATGCTGATGTTGTTGGTTCCGTAATTCGCCGGGCCGATGTTTGCGTAGTAAATAGCCACGTCGCGATAGGAAGACAGGGCCGACAATTGCTCGACAGCCTTGGTCAGCGTCACGCCGCCCCAGGCAATAGTGGCGGGATCCGCGTTATTTTGGGTATAGCGACGGTCGTTCACTTCCACGACGAGCTCATCACCGCCGGTCACTGTGAACGGCTGGCTGATGGTGGCGGAAGTTCCGAAGCCGGTGGTGAGAGCGACGTTGTCCACCACGGCGATGCCCCCCGCACCGCTGTTACCCCGGGCCTGCGGCGGAGCCGCCACTAAGGCCAACACAACAGCGCTCAGGAGCATCAAGCAAGAATTGCCGCGAGTCATAGCGCACCTCCGATCACCGGCCGCACGATCAGCGTTAGATGTGTGTGCGGGAAGGTCATGCACGAACCCTGGATGCCAATGGCCATTGTACCATCCGGTCCGACGGCATCCAACACCCGCCGCTCGTCGGCCAAGGAAACTGCAAAGTTGCGGTACGAGACACTAGCCCGACGCGGCAGCGAGGGAGAATTGCCGCAGATCCCTCGCTGGCGCTTCGGGCTAGTGTGCGGAATGGACCCGCGCGCGGAAGACTTCGCGCACTTTGCAGTTCTCCTGCAAGAAGTCTTTACTGACTTGCCGCTGCCGCCGGAGTGTGTTATCGTAAGATCCGGCCGCCCCCAAGAAGGGCGCAAGTGTTCTCTCGCAAGACTAGTGGTCTGTGCAACTTCAGTTTACGGGTGCCACGGTTGGCTTGCCCAACCGTGTCTTGCTGCACTGCTGGGCAAGCCAGCAGTGGCACCCAACCCGCAAAGTCGAAATGGACAAACTACTACCCGCCTCACGCCCCGCCTGGATCCTGACAATCATGCCTCTGCGACGCCTGCCCGCTTTTCTTCTCCTGCTCGTTGCTGTGATTCCGCTTGCCCTGCGGGCGGAGAATTGGCCGCAATGGCGCGGGCCGGAGGGCAACGGCGTGACCCACGAAAGCGGACTGCCGGTGGCCTGGAACGAGGGCTCCGGCATCGTTTGGAAATGCGACCTTCCGCAGTGG
>JBEKZQ010000170.1:0-12154 GCA_049509675.1 Thermoguttaceae bacterium
CGTAGGGATGGCCGGGCTCAACTTCCCAACGGGTATCCAATTCCACCAGCGGCAGCTTGTTGGGATTGTCGCCGTAGACCTTGTTCGTCGAGGTATAGATGAAGACGGCGTCGGGGCAGAACTTCCGCGTGCATTCCAGGAGCACGAGCGTGCCGTTGGCGTTCACGGAGAAATCGGTATAGGGGTCCTTGGCGGCCCAATCGTGCGACGGCTGGGCCGCGGTGTGGACGACAATCCGGATCTCGCGCCCGAACTCGGCAAAGATCGCCTCCATGGCCGCCCGGTCGCGGATGTCGACCGGGCGATGCGCGTACGTCGGCAGCGTGGCCTCCAATTCCCGCCGGCTCCACTGGGTCGAAGCGTCGTCGCCGAAGAACACCCTGCGCATGTCATTGTCGACGCCGACCACCTGAAATCCCTTGCCGCAGAAGAAACGCACCGCTTCTGCGCCGATCAATCCGGCGGATCCGGTCACAATCGCAATAGGCATCAGCACTCCCTTTGCAGCCATGATGGTTTTTGTGTCTCACCCGGGCATGCTGGACCGCGTTGCTGCGGCATAAGACCGGACGCCCCGGGCAGACGGCTATTATACAACCGCCCGCCATGTTATCAACGGGCGTTGCAGTAGCCCTTCTTCGAGTATCCCTTCTCGGCCTTGGGATCGTGGAAGACCCTGAGCCGAATCCAGTTGAAACCGTGGTGCTTGAGGATTGCGAGGATGTCCTGCTGCTTGCCGTGGTCGCTGAAGCGCACCCCTTCGTCTTCCTGCTGCTGGACCCAGGAAATGTCGGCGCCGAGGATGAAAGGGCTCCGGGCGGCAGGTGGACCATGCCGTTGGAATAGTTCCAGCCAATCGAGCACGATGGCGTCCTGAATCGTGTTCGACTTGCGGTATTCCTCGGGAGTCTTCCCCCAATAGAAGCCGATCCAGCCCGAGACCACGGTTTTCGACTGGTCGATGAACGATCCGAGTTCGGCCGCAGTGCATCCGAGCGGGAACATCTCCTCGACGACGACGGGCTTCCCTACGGAGAAGCCCTTGAGTATTTCGATGGCCTCCTTGACTTTGCCCGTTTCGGGATAGAGGTGGACGGCCATGAAGTCCACTTCGGGCGTAATCTCCCCGGGCACGAATCCCGAGGTTGGGCCGGGACGATCCGGGCTCCAGGGGACCAGTCCCACGGTCACGAGATGTCGCTGATCCTGTTTGCGAATGGCCGCCACCAGTTTGTGACACCACCGCTGGGCAATGGCAGGGCGAGGACGTTCCTTTTGGTCCAAGGTGATGCATTGGACGAAGTAACCGGAGTCGCTTCCCAAGAAAGGCGGGCCCAGCCAATCACCGGGCTTCCGGCTGCCGCCAGGAACCACCGGCTCGTTCATCAGGTCGTAGCAGAAGATCGCCGGGCTCTTGGCGCACCGCTCGGCCACAGCCTCCCAGAAGCGGGCCTGGGCACCCCACCGCTCCTGTTCACCGAGCCGGTCGTACCACTGGGGTACGTCCCGCTTCCGGTAGCAGCCGAGGCCCGTGATGTCGAGATAGAGGCCGGTCTTTTCGGCCAGGGCGACGAGCCGACCCAGCCGATCCAGGTTGGCCTCATTCGCCTTCTCCGGGCCGGTCACAAACCGGCCGAACTGGAGATGAACCCGGACCACGTTCGCCCCAAGCTGCTTCATCTCCCGAAAGTCCTCTTCGACCTTGCTCCACTCCCTTTCCCAATAATCTTCCAGAAGGCGGCCATTCTCGTCGTGGTCGTAATTGAATCCCCAAGGAACGAACTTCGCACCTGAGGCCGTCAGGACAAAGGAGCGTTTGTCATCGGCAACCCGCACACGTTCCATTTCTCCGGCCGCCAGCTTCGCAGCGGCACAAAGAATAACGATGAAGATCCGCTGAAATGCCGACGTTCCCCTGGAAACCAACATGGGCGACCTTTATCGTTCCCCAGCCGCTTCACACCTTCCAGCGTTTGGCCACTTCGGCTTTCATGAATGCCAGGCCCTGTGCGGCCAGGTCGTGCTCGCTCTTGTACATCCGCCGCCAAATCTTGGTGGCCGGCACCAACCGCTCCAGCGACAGCCCGAAGGCCTCGATGACCATCAGGTTGTCGTAGCCGATCTCGTGCAGCGTGTCGAAGTTCTCCTCCCAACGGACGTTGCCGGCGCCAGGCGTGCTGCGGTCGTTCTCCGAGATGTGGACGTGCCCCAGGCAACCCTTCAGGGCGCGGATGGCGGCGGGCGTGTTCTTCTCTTCAATGTGCGAATGGAACGTATCGTACATCATCTGGCAGCGCGGATGGGCCACGTCGCGACAGAAGCGGGCGCCGTCGGCCGCCGTATTGAGCAGGTAGCACTCGAAGCGATTGAGATACTCCAGGACCAAGGTCACCTTGCACCCGTCGGCATATTGGGCGACTTGCCGCATGCTCTCGACGGCCCATTTCCATTCGTCGGCCGTGGGCCCTTTGCCGCTGAAATAGCCCAAGGCCGAATGGTACGGCCCGGCCAGCACCTCGCAGCCGGCGGCCGCCGCACAGTCCAGCGCCGCCTTGTTCCCCTCCACCCCCTTGCGCCGCACGCTCGCGTCGGGACTCATCGGGTTGTCCTCCACGCCGCGAACGGTCACACCGCTGCGGGCCAAGCCGGCATTGTCGAGGTGCTTGCCCCAGGCGCGGTACTTTTTTACGTCCGGCTCAAAAATCGGAATCTCCACGGCGTCGTAGCCGACTTGCTTGATCTCGTCCAGCACCGGCAGCACCGCATCGTTCAGGGTATCGGTCCACAACAGCAAATTCATACCGTAACGCATGATCTTCTCCTAGTTTTCAGTTTTCAGTGTTAAGTGTTAAGTTTTCAGTTTTCAGTGTTCAGTTTTCAGATTGCGGTTTTCAGTGTGAAGTGCTGAGCGTTCGTGCTGAAAACTGAACACTGAACACTTCAAACTCCGCTTGCGTTCGTACTGAAAACTGAAAACTGAACACTTCAAACTCTTGGCAACAACTCGCCACGCCGTTGGCCGACGAGTTGCCGGGCCGCCGGCAGGATGTCGGCAAAACCGTCGGGCAGCGGGTCGAACGTCAGCCGCCGCATCACCTGGTTCAGCCGTACCAGTAGTTTGTCATCTTCCAGATAATCCCACAAGATCCGCGCCCGGCAAAAAGCGGAAATCATGGGCGCCAGCCGCGCGGTCGAGCGTGAGGCCATGCGATTGACCGCGTGCTGGACGGCCGCCGCATCGACCGTTTCCAAGGCCCGATAATAGCTCTCGACCTGGGCCGGTTGCTCGGCCGCCAGCGCGGCGTCCAGCAGCACTTCGACCAACAAGTGCCCGAGGAAGCCGGGTCGAAAACTGGATTCTCCCTGGAGAGCGTCGCGGGCGGAAACGGCCAGGGCCAGCGAGGTCTCGGCGAAACTGCGGCTTTCGTGGAAGCGGCGGTCGTCGAGGATGTGCTGCAACGTGCCGCCGGCCACGGCCGCACAAATCGGGTCCGGATCGCCCAGAAACGGTTCGGCCTGTTTGCTCCGCACCCGCACCCGCCGATCAACGACCATCAGCCAATCGGGCACCGCCGTGCCGGCCGCGAAGTACGGATCGTCGAGGAACGGCAGGGCATGCGCGAGGTAATTCATAAGCGCGAAGCGCCTCTTCGATTTTCGATCGGCGGAAGAATAACCTCCGGAAGTGCCATGTGAATTCCCCCTCACCCCGGCCCTCTCCCGCTCGTGCCGCAGCGGCACGCGGGGAGAGGGAGATTGTCGTTCAGGCGGAAATCTCGACCCACCCGCCGCGCTTGGCGCTATCCAGTACGGCGTCGCACACCTTCTGGGTCCGCATGGCGGTTCGCAGGGTGGGCTGGAAGGCCGGACCACCCTCCAGGCTGGCCAGGAAATCGGCCAGCCCGTTGATGAAGGTGTGCTCGTAGCCGATGGTGCAGCCGGGCACCCACCAGTTCTTCATGTAGGGATGCTCGAAATTGGTCACGTTGATCCGCTGCCAGCCGGTCAGATGGTCTTCGATCTTCTTGCCCGTCGCCGGGTCGGCATAGCGGAAGAACTGCAGAATGTGCGGGTCTTCCAGGTCGAAGTAGACGGCCCCGTTCTCGCCGTTGAGCTCGAAGGTGTTGAAGTTCTTGCGACCGCGGGCGTAGCGGGTGCTTTCGAAGGTGCCCAGCGAGCCGTTGCAGAACACGGCCAGGAACATGCAGGCGTCGTCGATGGTGACCGGCTCGACCTTGCCCGTCTCGGCATGTTTGCGCTCCTTGATGAAGGTCTCGGTATGGGCCACTACGCGGCAGATGGGGCCGTTGAGCCATTCGGCCGTGTCGATGGAATGGGCCAGCAGATCGCCGGTGACGCCGGAGCCGGCCACGCGGGCGTCCAGCCGCCACAGGGCCATGCCGCCCTGCGGCACGTCGGCCGAGATGGTGTAGTCCTGGTTATAGGTGGCGCGGTAATGGAACGGGCGACCCACGCGGCCCTCGTCGATCACCTGTTTGGCCAGGGCCACGGCCGGCACGCGGCGGTAATTGAAGGAGACCATGTTGGCCACGCCGGCTTTTTCCACGGCCGCCACCATCTCCTCGGCCTCGGCCAGGTTCATGGCCAGCGGTTTCTCGCACACGATCATCTTTCCCGCCCGCGCCGCCGCGATCACGATGTCGTGATGCAGGACGTTCGGTACGCAAACGTCGATCAGATCGATGTCTGCCCGATCGAGGAGTTTCCGCCAGTCGGTCTCCAGCGACTCGTAGCCCCACGCCTCGGCAAACTTCTCCAGCTTGTCTTTCTCCTCGGGCCGGGCGCAACAGGCCTTCAGCACCGGCCGATGCTCGCGCTGGAAGAAGTGGCTGACCTGTAGATAGGCGTTCGAGTGCGTGCGGCCCATGAAGCCGCAGCCGATCACGGCAACATTCAGTGATTTTGACATGTGACCTAATCCTAAGTGTCGTGTAAAGTGTTCAGCGAGAGTTTTCAGTGTTCAGTTTTCAGTACGGACAGTTCCCGTTGCTCGGCACTTCACACGGTAAAATGAACACTGAAAACTATTCCTGCCAGCCATGCTCCCCGCGCACCTCCAGCATTACCCGCAGGATGTCGTTCCAGGTCTGCGGCTTTGTCATGACGGCGTTGGGGAACATGCAGCCGTCCCAACAGAGATGGCGGACGCGCCTGGTCGCCCGGCCGCTCTCGTCCCGCAGCCAATAGCCGGCACAGCGGGGAATGTCCAGCTTGCCGTTGCGATCGCCGGCCAGGCAGTGCCGGCCGGTCTTGTCGTGCGAACCGGAGCCGTGGACCGTGCCGTCGTTCTGGGCCACGTGGAAGTCGATCGTCCAGGGCCGCAGCGCCGCGGTCAACTGCCCGTAGGCCTCGTAGAACCGCCGCCGATCCTGCCAGTCGAAGTCCTGCGGCAGCAGCGCGTCTTCGGGCGCGTTGTAGCCCAGCAGATAGAGCAGCGTGTGCGACATGTCGGCCTGAAAGCCGAGGGTTTGCGGGCGGTCGACCATTTCCAGCAGTTGGACCATCTTTTTCCAACTGTGCATGCCACCCCAGCAGATCTCGCCTTCGGCGGCCAGACGCTCGCCATGGTCTTCGGCGATCGTGCAGCCTTCGCGGAAGGTGGCGGCGATGCGTTTCTGATTGCCTTGGGGATCTTCGCACCAGGCCGCGACGCTACAGGCCGAATCGATGCGCACCACGCCGTTGGGCCGAAGGCCCAATTCCCGCAGCCGCTGGCCCACGCGGCAGGCCTTGCGGACCTGGCCGAGGTATTTTTCCTGCTCGGCCGCGGCGCCGATGGGCGATCCGCCGCCCGTGCCCGCATAGACCGGAGCGACGACCGAACCGATCTCCAGGTTCCGCAGCCGGGCCAGGTCCGCCAGCCGGCGGATCTCGTCCTCGCCGCCGTCGATGTCGAAATGCGGGAAGTAGAGGAAGATGTCGAAGCCATCGAACTTCACGCCGTCGACTTCCGCGGCGGCGGTCAGGTCGAGCATGGTTTCCAGGCCGATGGGCGGCTCGCCGCCGTCGCCCTTGCCGACCAGTCCCGGCCAAGTGGCGTTGTGGAGCTTGGGATAGTTGTGGGGTTGTTGTTCGTGGGTCATTTGCTACCTTTTTGTGACGGTTCAATTGCGAATCATCATTGTTTTGCATATTGTAGCTCCGCGCTGGCGAGAATTCGCCCTCGCAGACGCGGGTTGAGATACTTCTGTTGCACGATGTCGACTTTGTGTCCGCCGAAAAGTCTCGACAGTTCCTGTTCCATGTCTAGAATCTCGAAGCCTATGGTCTGGCCGGGTTCAAACTCCACAAGCACGTCGATGTCGCTGTCCGGCCGGAAGTCGTCGCGGAGCACCGAGCCGAAGAGCGACAACCTGCGGATGTGGCGCCGCCGGCAAAACGCGGCAATCTCGTCGCTGTTGGCAACAAACGCCTTGTGAATCATCGCGTCATTTCGCCTTTCGCGAACTCGCCTTTTGGGCCCACTCGACGAACTCGCGGACCACGGCGTTCTCGCCGATGTCAACGCGACGCTTGCCCATTTGCAGACTATTCCCCCGCCAGCCGCAAGGCCTCGCTCTTCAGCGCTGCATCGAGGTAGAACCCGTGCATTTCAAGTCTCTCGATCACGGGCCCCACCGACGCAATCACCCCTGCCTGTTTTGCGGACCCGGGGCGAGGCGAAGCTACTTCCCCGCGCCGCCGGTCGCGCGGCCAGCGCCGCGCGAACGCCTCGGGCGCGAAGCGGCTTCGCGCCTCGCCACCGCCTTGATGCCGAAAGACCGGCGGACTTCGTCACTGGTCAAGTTGGCATCCCGGCGCCGCCGCTCTTGGATCATTTTCCAGAACTCGACATCGCCGGCCAGCAGCATTTCTTCGATGTCCTGACCCTCGACCCCGATTACTAGCGCCGCGGGCCTGCCGCGGCGGGTAATCAGGATTCGCTGGTGCTGTGCTTCCTGCACACATGCGCTTAGGTTCGTCTTGGCTTCTTTCAAACCGATCAATTTCACAGGATTTCCCTTGTGGTTTTATGTCCGGGCTTGCGCCGGATGGCGCGAATGCTGACCACCCCGTCGCAGGTTTGTTGTCCGGTTTCCCCAGCCTCCGGTTCGCACGCGGCTATATCGTAAAAGACCCGGAACTCGCCGACCCGAAGCTGCCAAACGGGCTCCAAATGTTCGTAAGGGAGATGTTCCTCCGGACGAATGACCTTCTTCCGTCTGCTGGTACGATTTGGCTCGTGTGCGAGCTGCTCGTCCACCGCGTCGGTGATCTGTCTGACCTCATAAGCGCGAAGTCCCATGTGCCGCATATCGTCCCGCACGTTTTCGCCCCAGCGAATCTCGTACACGGCAAAGTGGTCACATTAGTGGCTACTTTAATCAGATTCTACACCGAACCCCCAGCCAGGCAAGTCTCACGCTAATTCATCTTTCCTGTGGTCTCCGATGTTCGGCATGTTCTTGTGCTTCACCGGGCCGAAGTAGCGCAGGCTCACTAGCGGCTCGCCGCCCGTGTTCTCGATCGCCACGCCGGCCGCGGCCGCCTCGGCGGTGATGAAGACCTCGTCCCACGGCTCCTCGCCGAAGTGGATCATGGCGGGCGTCTGGATCGGCAGCGGGCCCATCCGGCCGCCGCCCTGGACGGTGATCCAACCGCTGGCCCCGGCGTCTTTCAAGACGCACTTGGCCCCCGGCTGGACCGTCAACTCCTTGGCCGAAAAAAGCTCTTCGCCGTCGAAATTGCCGTAGTCGATCCAACGGTCGGTATAACCGTCGCCGGAACAATCCGGATCGACGATCGGCTCGACGTAGTTGTGCTCCTTGAAGTAGGGATCGACGTTCTTCTCCCAATCGAGCTGCTCGATGATGAAGTCCAGGTCGCGGTGTTTTTCGCGGGGCACGTCCTTGACCAGCAGGTCCCAGGGCACTTCCCGGCCTTCGACCAGCGACTGGTACATGCCGAAAACGTCGGAGCCCCATTGCGGCTCATAGGTACACATCGAGCCGGGGGCGTGGAGCACGCCGGCGGGGATCATCCAGCCGGTGCCCGGCTTCAGACGATAGGCCTTCGACAGATCGAGGATGCCGTTGTCGCCCTTGTCCCAGCGCTCCAGGCAGCGGCGGACGTCGGCCTTGCTCGTGCCCGGCTCCAGGCCCATGAACGTATAGTCGAAGTGGTTCTCGGCGGCGTTGAGCTGCGGCGGGAAATAGTACGATTCCGGCTTGCCCTGCTGGCCGGTAAGCTTGGCGTGCCGGGCCTGCTGGTGCATGTGATGCGGGATTGGCCCCATGTTGTCGAAGAACTTGGAGTACACGGGCCAGCGCTGGTACTTGTCGAAAATCGGCTGGCCGACCAACCGTGCGCCGGCCTCGGCCACCGCATCGCGCAACAGGAACCGTTGCCCATCGAAGACGCAATAGCTCAGCCCTTCGTCGGCCGCGCGGCCGTCGTTGGCCGCCTCGGTGGTGCTGGCAAACCAACGTTCGTCGATGCCGCCGCGGTGCGTGCCCAGGGCGTACCAATCGGTTGGGGCCAGCTTGATCCGCTTGCCGGGGTGCAGGAAATTTCGCGGCACCCAGTTGGGCGTCAATCGCAAGAGGCCTCGGCCAGCGTCCAGAGCGCGGCTGAGGATCGCGCCCACGTTATCCTTCTTCGCCACCGGTGATGCGCACATGAAAGTCAAGCTCCGCACAAGAGTTGAGAGATAGTGAGATTCTTGTTTCTATTCTCTTCGCCAATGCTTGGCAAGGGACCTTCAGACGAGATCAGACAGATCATCCCATTATCGGGGAGCCACGGATTGAACACGGAAGAAACACGGACGAAGCAAAGTCATCCCCTCGTTTGACCATATCTGGCCACCCTTTCCGTGTTCAATCCGTGTTTCGTCCGTGGCAATTCCAGGATTCTTGTGAAAAATCGTTTACGTTTCGCTTGAAACCGGAGACAGTCAAGACAATCTAATGCGCGGGCTGCTTGACCGCAACGCGCCGAGGGAATATCGTGGCGGGGGTGCGGCAGGTATGGCAGTAGAACCACGGATTTCACCGATTACACGGGGACAAGTGAAAGCGGCTCTCTTCCTCCGCCGTTATCCGTGAAATCCGTGTAATCCGTGCTTCTTTTTGTGGCGGCGGCACTGCCGCCCCCTGTCCAAAGGAGAAATGCAGCTATGGCCGGAAGAACTTGGACCCTTGCAGATCGGGATCACGACTTGTACGTGGACCACGTGGCCATGGGGCCGGGACGATTCGCTCCGGGCGCAGCCGACTATTCGGTCGTGAAGCGGACCCTGCGGACCGGCCTTTCGCAGGGGGTTGACGTAATCGAGGTCCGCAACGGCGCATTGCAGTTCGTGGTCGTGCCCACCCGCGGCATGGGAATCTGGAAGGCCAACATGGGAGAACTGCAACTGGGCTGGCGTTCGCCGGTGCGGGGACCGGTTCATCCGGCCTTCGTGCCGATTGCCGAGCCGGGCGGCCTGGGCTGGCTGCGCGGCTTCGACGAACTGCTCGTCCGCTGCGGCCTGGAGAGCAACGGCGCTCCCGAGTTCGAGCCCAATGGGCGGCTTCGCTACCCGCTGCACGGCCGAATCGCCAATCTACCGGCCCACCAGGTCGAAGTGGGCATCGACGACGACGCGGGCGAGATCAGCATCAGCGGCACGGTCGACGAAGCCCGCCTGTTTGGCCCGAAACTGCAATTGCGCTCCACCGTCACGACCCACTTCGGCCGGGCTGAAATAAACATCAGCGATACCGTAACCAATCTCTCCGACGAACCGGGCGACATGGAGTTGCTCTACCACATCAACTTTGGCGTTCCCCTTTTGGGGCCGGGGGCAAAAGTTGTCTTGCCGCTACGAAAAATGGCGCCCCTGGATGCGGTCGTCGCCGCCGCCGAGGTTCCCACTTGGGACGTATACAAACCGGAGGCGGCCGGGGCCACCGAAAGTTGTTTCTGCTGCGACCTGGCGGCCGCGGCCGATGGGCAGACTGCGGCCCTGTTGCACAATGCGGCCGGCACGCAAGGCGTGAGCGTGCGCTTCAACAAGAACCAGTTGCCATGCTTTACCGTGTGGAAGAACCACCAGGGCCCCGCCGACGGCTATGTGACGGGCCTGGAGCCGGCGACCAATTATCCCAACATCAAGTCGTTCGAGAAGAAGATGGGCCGGGTGCCCACGCTGGCGCCGGGCGAATCGCGAACGTTTGCCGTGACCATCGAGGCCCTCGGCGACGCGGCCGCGGTCCAGGCCGCCCGGGCGGTGGTGCAAAAGCTCCAGAGCGGCGTCACGCCGCAGATCCTCCCGCAGCCCGACCCGTCGTGGTCGTGCTGAAAATGGCTGACGCCCCGAGTCCACTCCAAAGCCCCACGCGGGGAACGGTGCCTATCCCGTTTTTCAACCCATCCCCGTCGCGTAGCGACGAAGGAACACGGCGGCCGACACTGCTTGCGCGAGCCGACAGTGGCTCGTGTTCGGGGAATCTTGCCCCCCTGCCGCCCCGGCTTCTTCTCAAATACCATTGCCTTCCCTTTGACCCCTCCAGCATAGAACCACAGGCGTAAAGTTCCGCCTCCTTGCCGTAACCCTCGCTCACCTTGTTAATTCTTTACCGCCCCGTCTTCTCGCCCGGCACTAGCAGCCGGACCTCGTGCAGGCTCAGCCCGTAACGACCGCCCGGCGGATTGGCCTTCAACGCCACGCCGTTCCAGCCGGGGCTGAAGTTGGTCGAGTAGCAGAGCCAGAGGGTGTGGCCGTCGCGGCTGATGAACTTCGAGGGGAAGTTCAGGAAATAGCCCTGCTCGCCGAACTCCTTCATATAGACCACCAGCCGCCACGGCCCGGTGATCGCGTCGGCCTCCAGGATATAGGAGTTCATCTTGGCGCAGGTGGGCCAGCCGTCGGTGACGCACATCAGGTACTTTTTCAGCGGCGCGTCGTAAGTGACCGTGGCGCAGCCCATGTTGTTGTTCCAGTCCAAGAGCGGCTTGATCTGGGCAAAGTCGCTCGTCCAACGGGGCTTGCCCGAGGCGTCGTGGCCGGCAAAAAATTCATATTTCCGCACGTCGTTCATGTTCTCGATGGAGGGCGTCACCCGGGCCAGGTACGCCTGGTCGGCCGTGATCCAACTGAGATTGGCATACCGCGGCTTGGGATCGTTCTCCTCGGCGCCCATCCCCACCAGGTAGGCCTTGCCATCGGGCGAATGTTCCATGTTACGGCCGAAATCGACGAAGTGCGGACAGCCCATCTTGACCGGGCCCATGAACTTGCGGGGCTCGGGAAACAACGGATGATCGGGCGACAACGGCGAGGCCGTCCAGGTCTTGCCGAAATCTCTGGAAATGCGGAAGCCCGGCATGGGCCCCAAGACGGGCCAGTTGTAGGTGAAACCTTCATGCACGACGGAGCCGGCCGGACCAAGGCAATACGTGCCGTAGTACCAGACGCCGTTGTAGATCAGGCTGCCGCACGGATAGCGGCCCTCATAAGGCCGCGGACTGGCCGGCTGCGTCGGCGACGTGTTCTCGATCCGCAGCCGGAGCGGGTCGTCGCCCACGAGAACGGCGTTGGCCGTGTGGGCGTCGGCGCCGCCGGAGGAGCAGCCCACGCCCATCGTCGAGCCGTCGGTCCAGGGCGAGTACAGGTTGCCGTTGGAGGCCCAGCTTGGATACCAGGTGTCGCCGCAATGATAATCGCTGTGCGTGCCCGTGAAGAGAACGCGGGAGAACTGCCGGGACTTTTCAAAGGGGCAATCGCCGGGCGGTTGCGAGGGCCATATCTGCGCCCCGGCCGGCGACGCGGGCGCGGGCGGTTGTTCGGCCGCCAGCGGGCCGCCGATCGAGGCCAGGGCAGCAGCAGTCGTTACCAGTGCCAAACGGAATCTCATGATGCGTCTCCTCAATGGGCCTTAGCGATGGCCGGCAATCACGGCGCATACACACCCGCCACGCGAGGGGTTCAGCCGACGGTTACTCTGAAAGCACATCTTACCATGATTCGCGTCTTGCGGGCAGTAGCGCCGAGCCGAATGCGCTGTAAGCCGGGCGGACGATCGGACGGCGAGGACGGGGATGGGGTAATACTTGCGGTGCAAATACTTTCTCGCCCGGGGCTTGGCAAGCGGTCCAGAGCGGTGTCCCG
>JBEKZQ010000171.1:0-12136 GCA_049509675.1 Thermoguttaceae bacterium
ACCGCTTTATCGAAAGCTGCTGGAAACCCGCGCGCCCAAGGAACTGCGAACTTACGGCCTCCTACCCCAAGCCACTATGAGCCACGCCGCCTAAACGTACGCACCACGGAGATTATACTCTGCGCCTTCAGATACTCCTCACAGAGACGTTGTGCTTTCCTATAGTCACTCTTTTCTTCCGCAGCTCTAGCTTCCTGAAGGACCGTCGTCTTCTCGCACAACGCAACATTGCAGCAAAAGCTCGCCGCGACGAGGCTAAGTACCAGGACGCTCCGAGACATCGAATCGCTCCTTGTATGAAGACTGCGATTAACCGAGTGGCCGGACGCAACACAATCGCCGCATTATATCATCCTTCCCACCGCCTCCGCCACCTTGCGGCACAACTGCACAAGTTCCTCGAATTGGCGGAAGTCGAGCGATTGGTAGCCGTCGCTCAGCGCGGTTTCCGGGTCGGGATGGACTTCCACGATCAGGCCGTCGGCGCCGGCGGCCACCGCGGCCGCGGCCATCCGCGGAACGAGGCTGGAATGGCCCGTGCCGTGGCTCGGATCGACCACCACCGGCAGGTGCGTCCGCTCGTGCAGGTAGGGCACCGAGGCCAGCGCGAGCGTGAAGCGGGTGTGCGTTTCGAAGGTGCGGATGCCGCGCTCGCACAGCATGACGTTGGGATTGCCGGCGTTGAGCACGTATTCGGCGGCCAGCAGCAGTTCGTCCATGGTGGCGCTGGCTCCGCGCTTGAGCAGCACCGGTTTGCCCGCCTCGCCCACCGCTTCCAAGAGGCGGTAGTTTTGCATGTTGCGGGCGCCGATCTGCAAGACGTCGGCATAGCAGGCCACCAGCGCCACGTCCTCGGTGGCCAGGACTTCGGTCACGACGGCCAGTCCGGTCTCGGCGCGTGCGGCGGCCAGGATCTCCAACCCCTCTTCCTTCAAGCCCTGGAAGCTATACGGGCTGGTGCGCGGCTTGAAGGCCCCGCCGCGCAGGGCCGTGGCCCCGGCGGCCTTCACGGCCCGGGCGGTCAGCAGCGTTTGCTCCTCGTTCTCGATGCAACACGGCCCGGCAATCATGCCCAGGTGGCAATTGCCTACGGTCAGGCTGCCGGCGCGGACGACCGTTGGCTCGGCCTTGACCTCGCGGCTGGCGACCTTGTAGGGGGCGAGGATGGGCACGACTTCGGCCACGCCCGGCCCGCTCTCCAACGATTGCCGGTATTCGTCGCGCTTCTCGCCGATGGCGGCGATTACCGTCCGTTCGGTGCCGTAGATCGGATGGGCTTTCAGGTCGAGTTGTTCGACGCGTCGGATCATGTGTTCGATCTCCTGGGGCGTGGCCCCTTTCTTCATCACCACAATCATGGGAAAGTCTCCTGGGGAACAATGGGCTCTTTCGGTTCCAGGTGCGAGAACATTCCCCGCCGCCCGCACCTGGAACCGGAAGAGCGAAAAAAAAAGCCCCGAGAACCGCGTAGGTCTCGGGGCTTGGTCTTGTGTGGTTGTGTCTTGCGAGTCTACGCACCACCTCCGACCCCGAAATCTCGGGGGGTAAAGTAAAACCAATAATAGGTGGTGCGGCTGAAGCTCATGCTGGAAATATCGGCACGCCGTGGCGGAAAGCCCGCGTTACTTTGCCAATTGTCGCACGCCTTGCCAAGAAATGCAAGGGGGCCAATCACGGTTTTTCCGCCAGCAGGGCCTCCAACGCCGTCTGCACCGGCTGCGATTGCAGCACCACCAGACACCGCGAAGGCGGATCGAACCACAGCACGCCGCTGCCGCCGGCATCGCTCCACGAGGCGGCCGCCAGCCGACCCTTGATCCGTTCGATCAGGGCCGCGGCGTCGGAACCCTTCTTCAACTGGCCGCCCACCGCGTAGAACTCCAGTTCCAGACGCGAGTCCAGCGCCTTGCGCGTGGTGACCTGGATCGTGGCGGCATCGACCATGCGGTAGGCCAGCCCTAGCGGTGCGAGCAGGCTGCTGAGCGCCGAGGCCAGCAACTGTTTCTGGGTCTTCAGCGTGCCGGTGGTGCTGTCGTCCATGCCGTCCGCAGCGAGCGCCGTCCAATCCACGAGCAGTTCCGCGCCGGTGGCCTTCTTTAGACTGGCGAGGATCTCTGTCAGACGCGTCGCCTGGGGATAGTTGACCGTGACCGCCTGACCGAGCAACGGTCGGGCACGGTCCCAACGCGTGGAAACCGCAAACAGTTCGGGGTTCAGCCGGCTTCGCGTGGGCAGGCCGCGGGCGACGCGCAGCTTCTCGCAGAAGGCGATGATCTGGTAATGCACGTTGCCGGTCTGGAGGATCAGCAGCGCGCCGCCTTCGCAACGGATGGCGCCGCGGCCGCCGTTGGATTGCCAGCAGTCGGGGGCCACCAAGCGCTGGACCAGGGCGGCCAATTCGGCCAGGCGTTGGGCATCGCCGCCGGTAAGATCGGCTACGGTATAGCGCAACTGCTTGGGCAACTCGCGATGCTCGGCCGGACTGGTCACGAGGATGTGCCCGCTGTCCATCACGTACGCCAGCTTCCGGCCGGCAAGGATCGCCTCCAGCGACTTGCCCACCGTCTTGGCGGAGAGGTTCATGGTGATCGGATCGCGGAGCGAAACGCCCAATTCCTGCAGGGCGTCCGGATCGAAGGTGATCGGCACGTTGCCCAGGATGGCCAGCGGCGCGACGGCATCGACCAGTGGCGTGGCGGTGAAACTGAGTCCCGGGATGGGAGTGTTCAACCGGGCGGCAATCTTTGCTGCCACCGGCGGCACCGGCGCCGGCTTGCCGTGCTCTGCACCCGGCCCCGGAAGGGCCTCCGGCGCCGCGGCCTTGGCGACCGCCACGTCGGGCTTGCCCGCAGGCTTCGGATCCAGAACGGCCGCGGTCACGTCCGCCGGGCTGTTGATGGTCGCCAATTGCTCGATCACGTGCGGATCAATGTTCTTGGAGATGAAGCGGACCGATCCGTCGGCCATGCCGGCGAGCATGCCGTCGGCCTGGCCGCTGCCGAAACCGTCCGGCCCATTGACGTAAGGCGGCTGGGTCAACGCGCGCACGGTGGCATCACCGCCGGCGGCCCACGGCCCGCAACGCTCGCTGACGCCAAGGATGGCGATGGCGTTGGCGGCCCCGCGGCGGATCTCCTCCGGGCGGATGCCGCGGTCGTAGCCGAAGACGCCCGCCCGCGGCTCCTCGGCCGCCAGCCGGGCTGCGTCGGGCCCCACGCCCGCCACGCCCACGTAATGCGTCACCGGAAAGCCCGCCTCGGTGGCCTGCGGACCGAGCACTGGGTTGACCACCTCGGGCAGCGCCCGCCGCGTGACCGGGCGGTTCTGCGGGCCGTTCCAGGAATAGCCGGTTTCCAATTGGCGATGCCAATCGGCATGGTCGTAGTACGGCAACATTTCCGCGATCCAACTGAGCCGGGTCTCGGGCGGCAGCAGCGCCCCGCCCGCCACGGCGACGGGAAAACGCCCCTCGGCCTTCTGGCGGCTGCCCAGCCCGGCCAGGAGCCGCTGATGGTTGGCCTGATCGACCGAAAGTGCCGCCGTCCGCCAATCGGCGCGGATCGCCGCCTGGCTGTCCATGCCGGCGGCGGCCACGTCCAGCGGGCTGTGATTCCAACTGATGCGGACGCGGACCGTCGCGTCGGCCACGTCGCAACGGGCCGTCGCCATGGCGGCCAGGCCCTCATCCAACAGAAGCTTGTATTGCTCGGCGGTTGCGGCGGTGATCTGCCCGGCCTGGAAGTTCGCCTTCAGCGTTTCCAACTGCTGCGGCAGCGCAGCCTTGACCGCCGGCAGGAGCTCTTCCACCGCCGCACGGACCTTGTCGGCGGCCGTCTCGCCTTCGCACGCCAAGGCCAACTCACTCCGCTGCGCCTGGCTCCAGCGGACCGCGCAACCGAGCCCTTCGGGAATCTCCCACAGGGTATGCCAGGCACGCTTCCCCGCCGGCCAGACATCGGCG
Organism: Thermoguttaceae bacterium; assembly: GCA_049509675.1. Classification (GTDB taxonomy): domain Bacteria; phylum Planctomycetota; class Planctomycetia; order Pirellulales; family Thermoguttaceae; genus JBEKZQ01. Next base: position 3,962 of record JBEKZQ010000171.1, read on the forward strand.
AGCGCTATGGGCAGTTGCCAATGTGCAGCCCGAGCGGCGGCCAGATCCACCAGCAATGTTGCATCGGCGTCGGCGCCCAGCGCCTTCAACAACCGGTCCAGCGGAAGACTTTCCAGGTGGGACTCGGTCCTTGGGCCCAACTGCCGCAATGACGTCTCGTCGCCGCTGACAATGGTCTGCCCGTCGACGATCACGAAAGGAGCAGACCAGGCGGCAGCCGGCAACCGCCGACAGACGAATCGGGGCAGGCCCAGGTCGACGGCTTCACCGGCGGTCCGCAAGTCAGCCGTTTGGTGGCCGGGCTCCAGTTCCAGCACCACCACGCTGCGTTGCGGCCAGATGTCCAGATCGGTCGAGGCCCAGGTCATGCGCTCGACGTTTTCCGACGCCAGGCCGAGACTTTGCAACAACGGCCCGACCGACTGCCGCCACGCCGGGGCGATCTCGTCGATGGCCCGGTTTGGCCGACCACTGCCTCTGAGGCGCGAGAGCCGCAGCGTAAAGATCAGTGCCGTGCGATCGGGGAGCCAGCGGCGATCCAGGCGCGCCGGCAACACGTGTTTCGCCGGTCCGGTTCCCGCGGTTGTTGGCGATGGCCGATCCGCTTCCGGCGCCTTCGGGACTACCGCCGCTGTCGGCGTCTCCGCCGGCTTGGGCGAGAGCAGCCTCCACGCCCCGACCACCAGGCCCATTCCGACCAACGGCGATGCGATCAAGACCGCCCAGCGGGCCCAGAGCGCGTGCGTCGGCGAAAGCTGGCTAAGGAGCCCGGCGCGTAAAGCGGGCTCTGCGGGGCTACGCGGAATTTCCCCCTCTCCCTCTGGGAGAGGGACCGCAAGCGGTGCCCGGGGTGAGGGCGCATGCACTGGAAACCGACTTATGATGGCCAATCGGCTCAATATCCCCCTCACCCCAACCCTCTCCCATCGCGTCGCAAGCGACGCGCGGGAGAGGGGGACCGGCAGTGCCTCAGCCGTCGATGGTGTTGGCACTGGGCGAACAACGTCCAACGTCGTAGCAGTGGCCGCCGAGCGGATCGCCGATTTTGAGCCCACCGCCGTCTTGGAGGGCGAAAGAGCCACCGGCGGGGCCGCCAACGGTTCCGCTCGACGCAGTCCCGAATCGCTGAGCGACAGCGGGGCCCGAGCAGCCGCCTGCTCCTTTTCGTTGGCGGGTGGACAGGCGGCCTGGTGGCTCGCGCCACTTTGCCCCAGGGAATCGGTCGTCTCACTGGTGACGGAATCGGGTGTCCACCCTTCGGGAGGGGTGATGTACACCATGCTCTGGCACTTCGGGCATTCCAAGATGGCCCCGATGACGTCGGCACTGCGGACCGCCAGCCGGGCACGACAAGTAGTGCAACTGATCGAGAACAGTGCCTTTTCCACAGTTCCGCCTGTGTTTTATGCCTGCGCCTTTGGGGCGGTCAGCCGTGTTTTCCTACCCATAATTTTACGCCGCCGCGGGGTCCTTGTCATGCAGATTTGCCCGTTTTTGCTCCGAAGACAGCCCTTTTGCGGGAAATTCCGTAGCGGGGACCATGCCTTGGGGCCTTCCGCTGATGACGCTTGGCGAACACAATGAGGGTTTGGGGGCAAGCGTGAGCGACAAGATCCTGAATATCCTTCGCATCGACAGCCGGCGGGACGATATCCGTGCGGCCATGGTCGCGTTGCGCCGACGGCTCAGCCCGGAGGGAAATGTCGTTAGCGAGGCAGGGCGGAAACGAACCATTGAGGTTTTCGGCGAGGCGTTGTCGCCTGTCGAGGTCGTTGCGCGGATCTGCCGGGAGGTGAAAGATCGCGGGCTTGCGGCCGTCTTGGATTACTCGGCCCGCCTCGACAAGGCTGAACTCAGCGCCGACACGATTCGCGTACCCGCCGCGGAACTCCAGCAGGCCCATGCTCAGGCCGATCCGCAACTGCTGGCCGCCGTCCGCCGCGTGCGTCAGCGAATCTGGGATTTCCAGACCGCCATCCTGCACCACGACGTGCGCCTGGAAGTGCCGGGCGGATGGCTGATGGAGCGTTATTGGCCGATGGGTCGGGTGGGGATTTGCGTACCGGGCGGGGCGGCCGCGTACCCGTCCACCGTGCTGATGACGGCCGTGCCCGCCCAGGTGGCCGGCGTCAAGCAGTTGGCCGTGGTGGCCCCGCCCACCAAGTTCGGCGCCTTCAACCCCGATCTCCTGGCAACCTGCCGCGAGTTGGGCATCGACGAGGTCTATCGCGTGGGCGGAGCGCAGGCCGTGGCTGCCCTGGCCTATGGCGTGCCGGGGATCGCCCGAGTCGACAAGATCGTGGGGCCGGGCAATCTGTTCGTGGCCCTGGCCAAGAAGCACGTGTATGGCGACGTGGACATCGACTCGATTGCCGGGCCCAGCGAAGTGGTGGTGCTGGTCGACGCCACGACGCGGCCGGACTACACGGCTGCCGATCTGATCGCCCAGGCCGAGCACGCCCCGGGGGCCAGCATTCTCATGGGTTGGCAGCAGGAGCCGCTGGAGGCCACGGTGGCCGAGTTGGCCCGGCAATTGTCGCACTTGGAGCGCGGCGAGTTGGCCCGGCAGAGCCTGGAAGAGTTCGGCGCCGTGATCCTGGCCCGCAATGCGGCCGAAGCGTGCGAACTGATCGACCAGATCGCGCCGGAGCACCTGCACATTGCCACCGAGGATGCCCCTCGCTTGGCCGAGCAGATTCATCATGCGGGGGCGATTTTCCTGGGCAACTACACCCCGGTGGCGTTGGGCGATTATGCGGCCGGACCGTCGCACGTCCTGCCCACCAGCGGCACCGCCCGGTTCGCCAGCGGCCTGTCGGCCAACGATTTTCTGCGCGCCGGCAGCGTTTTGCACTTTACCCGCGAGGGAATGCTGGGGCTGGCCCCCGACGTGCAGGTTCTGGCCGGCAAAGAAGGCCTGACCGGGCACCGCGCAAGCGTGGAGATAAGGATGAAGGATGAAGGGTGAGGGAAAAGGGGACAGGCACCTTTTGCCGGAACGGCCCTCCGGGTGCTTCGCACAAAAGGTGCCTGTCCCCTTTTCCGGGAATGCACCTCGCTAGCACCGGACGAGCCTATGAAATCATTCTTCCGAGCGGAAATTGTTGCGATGGCCGGCTATTCGCCGGGCGAGCAGCCGCGCGGCGGCGGCTTCATCAAGCTCAACACCAACGAGAACCCCTATCCACCCTCGCCGGCCGTGGCGCCGGCCATCCAAGAGGTGCTCCAACGGGGGCTGCAAAAATATCCCGACCCCATGGCCGAGGCCTTTCGCCAGGCGGCCGGCAGCGCGCTTGGGGTGGAACCCGATTGGATCATGGCGGGCAACGGCAGCGACGACATTTTGACGATCGTGACGCGGGCCTTCGTCGGCGCGGGCCAGCGGCTGCGCTTGCCGTACCCCAGCTATGTGCTCTACAAGACGCTGGCCCAGATCCAAGGAGCCGGGGCCGAGGAGGTCTGTTTCCGGCCTGATTGGTCGCTGCCCGCGCAGTTTGCCGCGGGCGCCGAGGACCTGAAGCTGGTGTTTCTGGCCAACCCCAACAGCCCCTCGGGAACCGTCGTTCCGCCCGAGAAGGTCTTGGAGATAGCCCGGCGGCTGCCGTGTCCGTTAGTTGTCGACGAGGCCTACGCCGATTTCGCCGAGACGAACTGCCTGGGACTGGTGGCCGAGAATGAGAAGGTCCTCGTTTTGCGGACCTTGAGCAAGTCGTACGCGTTGGCCGGCCTGCGTTTCGGCTACGTGGTGGCCCAGCCCCGGGTGATCGAGCAGTTGGTGAAGGTCAAGGATTCGTACAACTGCGACGCCCTGTCGATCGCCGGGGCCACGGCGGCCATCGGCGACCAGGCCTGGCGGGCGGCCAATCGCGACTGCATCCTCTCCACGCGGCGCCGGCTTGTGACGACCATGCGGGAGCTAGGGTTTGTGACGGTCGATTCGCAAGCCAATTTCGTCTGGTGTACCCGCGCGGAGCGTCCAGTCCGACCACTTTACGAAGAACTCAAACGCCAGCGCATCTTGGTCCGATACATGGACTATCCCGGCTGGGGCGACGGACTGCGGATCAGCGTGGGCACCGACGCCGAGATCGACGCCTTTTGCGATCGCCTGGCACGCTTGCTGTAATCGGAACCGGTCGCTGTTGCCCGCAGGACGGATTGCCAATCCGTCCTACGATGATTGATCAACCTGTTTTCTTACGGCTCCTTAGCTGTAATGGATCGTGGAGATGAACATGCCGCGGACCGCGAACATCCACCGCAAGACGGCCGAGACGGACATCGAGTTGGAACTCGTGCTGGACGGCATGGGCAAGGCGCAGGTCGTTACCGGCATCGGCTTCTTCGACCACATGCTGACGCTGTTGGCCGGCCATGCGGCCTTCGACCTGTCGCTCCGCGCGGCCGGCGACTTGCACGTCGATCAACACCACACGGTGGAGGACGTGGGGATTTGTTTTGGCCAGGCGCTGCGCGAGGCGCTGGGCAATCGCGCCGGCATCCGCCGCTACGGCCACTTTGCGGCCCCCATGGAAGAGACGTTGGTTACCTGTGCCGTGGACCTGGGCGGGCGGCCGTACTTCGTGTGCCAGGCCGATTTTCCCACCGCCCGCATCGGCGACTTCGACAGCGAACTGGTCTACGATTTCTGGCAGGCGGTGACGGTCAACGCCCTGTGCAATCTGCACCTGATCGTGCATTATGGCCGCAACAGCCACCACATGGCCGAGGGGATTTTCAAGGCCGCCGCCCGCGCGCTGCGCAATGCGGTCGAGCCCGACCCGCGCATCCGCGACGTGCCCAGCACCAAGGGCGTGCTGTGAGACGATCTCTCACGGCTCAATGCTTTCGAGATTAGCCAGGGCGGGCAACACCAGGTCGGCGAAGGCCAGCCGATCGGTCCGGGCGGCCCCCGTGATGACCAGGAAAAAGACGCGCGTCGCTTTGCGGGTCACAAAAACGTTTCCGCAGGCGGTGCCTCTGCATCTGACGACCGCCAGCCTGGACTCATCGCCCCAGGCAAAGAGATCGTCGCGCGGCAGTACTTCGACCTGGGCGTTGCCGAACAACCCGGGGCCCGGTCCGCTCGCGCCCCACAAGGCAAGAAAGGCTTCGTGGGCCCTTTGCACACTCGGCTCCACGAACACCTGGCAGCGAAGGCAGGGCACGCCGGGCGCGGCCGGATCGTCGTACTCATAGAACAGTTCCCAAGCGCCGTTGAAATGCCGCTTCTTGTATAGCGTTTCGCGTCGCGGATCACAGGAAAAGTCCAGGTGCGCCGCCACCGCCTGGGCATCGACCAGCGCGCGGCGATCGCGCGGCGTCACCGTGCGGCCGCCGGTCGCGATCAACACCAGCAGGCCGAGGCCCAGCGCCAGGGCCACCAGCGCCAACACGCCCAGCGGGATCAGAACGGCAAACGGCCAAACCGATCGACGACGCTTGTGCCATCGACCGGTCTCGGACGAGTGCTCGCCGCGTCGCGTGGGGAAGTTGTGGGACATGGAAGGCACCGGCCGCTACTGAATTACCGCCGGGATGACCCGTCTTTCTCCCCCTCCCCTTGCGGGAGAGGGGACCAATAACCGCCTCCCTATGGGCTCCCCACTCACTCGTTCACGTACGTTTCCAGGAACCGCGCCAGGCGGTGGAAATCGGAACCCGGCTCGATGTAGCGCACCACGGTGACCAAGGTGGCCGGATCGACCAGTTGATTGAAGGGCACATAGTTCAATTCGAGCTGCCCGGAGACCGAAACCATGACGCCGTCGAGGCGTTTCTCGACCAGTGCCCGATAAGCGCCCACGCCAAGCTGACTGCCCAGCATGACGTCGAAGGCCTGCGGCCTGGCGCAACGGCTCTCGTAGCCGAGTTGCATGCCGGTGATCTTGCGTTTGCGGCCGGTTTGCCGCGTGTACTCCTGGCCCACCAGGTCCGAGAACAGGCGGCTCAGGTTGATCTTGGCCACGGCGATGTGGCCGTGCTCGTCGCGCGGCACGCCTTCCAGATGAGTGCAGGGGAGCAACTCGGCCAACCCCTCGGCCACCACCACGACGCCGAACTCTTTGCCCTCGGCCTCTTCGCGGACGCGCATCGTGGCCACAATGCGGCGGACGACCTCCTCCAGGTCCATCACCCGGCGGATCTCCTTCCGGCCCGTCTTGACGTTCACGCTGTCTTCGCTGGTCTCGTATTTTCCGGTGATGTCTTCCACGCTGATGACCAGGCTGGCCTCGCCGGCGATGGCCACGCCATAGGCCAGCCAGCCGGCGCTGCGACCCATGCACTCGGCCAGGAAATAGGCGCGGTTCGCCTCGGCGTCGGCCAACAGGTTGCGGACCTCGGAGGCCAGGAACTCGACGGCCGTGAAGTAGCCGAAGGTGAAGTCGATGCCCATGTAATCGTTGTCGATCGTCTTGGGCAGGTGTACGACCGGAATCCGCCGGCTGCCGGGAGGAAGCTGCTCCTGGTAGAGCTTGAATTTGTTGGCCGTCTTGAGCGTGTCGTCGCCGCCGATGGAGATCAGCGCGTCGACGCCCATCGACGAGAGGGCCTCGTAGACGGCCTTCAACGGGGCCGTCCGCCTGGCGTCGCGCAAGTGGCTGCGGTCGGAGACCTCCTTGCCCGGGTTCGCCCGTGCCGTGCCGATCAGGATCCCCTGGCTGTTGCGGGTCCGCTTCAAGGTCTGATGGGCAATGCGGATGTAGTCGCGGCCCTCGGTCATGGGATGGTCCGGCGCGAACTCCATCAGGTGCGAGTAGCCGTGGAGGATGCCCACCACGTCGATGTTGTTCCGCAGGAAGGAGACGGCGGCGGTGGAAATCACGGCGTTGGCCGCCGGCGCCGGCCCGCCGGCAAACAAGATGGCGACGCGATGGATATTCGATTCCGTCAGCGGCGGGCGCGACAATGTATTGCTCATGGTAATCTCCGATGGATCGCAAAAGTCAGGATCGTTTTACTTGGGCCCGCAAAACAACAGCTTGGCCGGTTGCCCGTAGGACGGATTGCCAATCCGTCCCGCCTTATTCTCTTACGGCCCCTTAGCTCATCCAGGTCCGCTCGATGAACGTGGTATCGACGCACGCTTCCGCGAAGGCCGAATGGTTCAGGATCTTCAAGTGCAGGGGGATGGTGGTCTTGATGCCCTCCACGCGCAACTCGGCCAGTGCCCGCTTCATACAGGCGATCGCCTCGTCGCGGCTGCGCTGGTGTACGATCAGCTTGCCGATCATCGAGTCGTAATACGGCGACACGGCGTAGCCCGCGTACACGTGCGAATCGAAGCGCACGCCGAACCCGCCGGGGGCGATCAAGCGCGTAATCGTGCCGGGGTTGGGGCGGAATTTATTGTCCGGATCTTCGGCATTGATGCGGCATTCGATGGCCGCGCCGCCGGGCACGATGTCGGCCTGCGTGAAAGGCAACGGCTCGCCGGCGGCCACGCGGATCTGCGCCTTGATCAGGTCGATGCCGGTGATCATCTCGGTGACCGGATGCTCGACCTGGATCCGCGCATTCATTTCGATGAAATAGTAGCGTCCCTGGCGATCGACGATGAACTCGACCGTGCCGGCGTTGGTGTAGTTGGCGGCGCGGACCAGGCGGACCGCGGCCGCGCACATGGCCTGGCGCGTGTCGGCGTCGAAACGGGGGGCGGGGCTCTCCTCCACCAGTTTCTGATGGCGGCGCTGCAGGGTGCAGTCGCGCTCCCACAGGTGGACCACGTTGCCGTGCAGATCGGCCAGCACCTGCACCTCCACGTGCCGCGGATGCTCCACGTACTTTTCCAGGTAGATCTCCGCACTGCCGAAGGCGGCCTCGGCCTCGGCCTGGGCCTGCTGCAGGGCGGACTTCAAAGCCAACTCGTTCTTCGCCACGCGCATGCCGCGCCCGCCGCCGCCGGCCGAGGCCTTGATCAACACGGGAAAGCCCAACTGCCGGGCCAACGCCAAGGCCTGGGCCTCGTCTTCAATCAAGCCGTCGCTGCCCGGGACGGTCGGCACCTCGACGTCGCGGGCGACCTTGCGGGCCGAGTTCTTGTCGCCCACCAGGGCCATCGCCTCGTGCGTGGGCCCGATGAACTCGATGTCGCAACTGCGGCAAACGTCGGCGAAATGGGCATTCTCCGCCAGAAAGCCGTAGCCCGGATGGATCGCTTGCACGTTGCCGATC
>JBEKZQ010000172.1:0-12122 GCA_049509675.1 Thermoguttaceae bacterium
ACGTGTGGTTTCGGCAGGAGGTGCAACCACGACTCCGGGGCCGCGCCCACCTGATCCGCTACGCGGACGACTTCGTGATCCTCTTCAGGTACGAAGACGATGCGCGGCGGGTGATGGAGGTGGCACTATTTTGGTTTCCGCCGGCGTAGGCGGCTACGAGCGGCCTTGGTTGCCATGGCGGAAGCATGTCTCTTACTCTTGCCGTTGCCGCCGTTGCCGCCGTGGCCGTGGCCGTGGCCGTGGCCGTGGCCGTGGCCGCCGTGGCCGTTGCCGCCCCATGTTGCTTGGCCGGCCAACGCCAACTCCTCGACGATGTTGCCGTAGACCGGCAGTACCTCTTGACCGGCGTCGGTTTCGGCGACCGGCTGCGGACTCTTGCGGGTAATTCCGGCGATTTCGCGCACAGTAGGTTCGAGATCGTCCATCAAGCTCGCCACGGCGGCGAGCTTCCAGCAGGCTGATTGTCCCTCGCCACGTCCGACGACTTGCACGAGGCCCAGGATGTGCCCGGCCGCAACCAGCGGGATTTCCGCGCGCCAGACATCGGCATCGGCGTCGTCGTCCTCGCCTTGATTCCAGCGTGCATGATATCGCTCGTGGATCGCCGGCGCATTCACGTCCAGGCATAGCCGGCTGAGATGGAGCCTGGGCACGAGCACCATAAGGTTCTGCCAGAGCTTCGCCCAGTCGGCCGAGCCTTGCAGGTGGAACTCCTCCTTGAGGTGGCTGCCGTTGGCAGACACGCGAAGCATGCCCAGCGCCGCCGCGACGAAACGATCTTTGACCAGCATGAACTCCGAATACCCAAAGAGCCGCGTCACGACCAGGATGGCAACTACGACCAAGGCGGTGATAAGCGCCGTCAGTTCACTTCGAATCGCCACGCTGACCAGCGCGCCGCCGAGCGCGATGAGGCAAAGAAACGACACGCACAAGAGCACCCGCCTGGCCGAAAGGCCCCGCTCCAACAGGCAATGGTGGATGTGGCCGCGGTCGGCGGTGTAGAGGCTGCGGCCGGTTAGTTTCCGACGCACAAGGGCCGCGAGGGTGTCGAAGATGGGCACCGTCAGCACCACCAGCGGGGCGATCATGGCCGCGGTGGCGGGTCCCTTCAGGGAGCTGCGGATCGCCACCACCCCTATCAGCAGTCCCACCAGCATGCTGCCGCAGTCGCCCATGAATATCGACGCCGGTGGAAAATTGTAGCGCAAGAATCCCAGCAACGCTCCGGCCAGGGCCACGGAGATGCAGGCTGAAGTCCAGCGGCCGGCAAAGACTGCCAGAGCGGCCATCGCCAGGCAAGTAATCAGGCCGACACAACTCAACAGCCCATCCATGCCGTCAAGCAGGTTGAGCGAATTGATCACGCCCAGCAGGAACAGTGCGGTGAAGGGCACGGCGAACAGTCCCAGTTCGAGCCGCATGCCGAACAGGTGAACACACTGGATCTGGACGCCGAAACCGATCACCAGGGCGACCGCCAGACATTGTCCCATCAGTTTGTGCCGCCCGCGCAGACGCCAATAATCGTCTGCCAGGCCAGTGACGGAAATCACGGCCGCCCCCAGGCAGATACCAATGAGAAAGAGGCCGTTTTCAAAGAGCTCGCTGCGCAGCGGTGATGCCGTGAAGGCCACGCACACAGCGATGCCGACAGACGCGAGGACGGCAATGCCGCCGCCCAGCGGAGTCGGCCTGGCGTGGATCTTGCGCCGTCCGTCCGGCCGGTCGACGAGGCCAAGCCGTGCCGCCGCCGCCCGCACCAACGGAGTGAGAATCAGACATGCGACGAAACTCAGGCTGAAAACAGCGAGTAAGGTCTTCATATCGTCTTGCCCCGGCTGGCGTCACAACGCAGGATCAATCTTGCGTGGCTCGACATAGACACAACATCTCGCGGAAATCAGACACCCAGCCGAAACCCGTCGCCCGCCAGCATCGGCGGCATCACCACTGGACGCCGCGGGTTGCTGGCAGCATTTCGGCACAATCTCATGTTCCAGCCGGTTCCGTACAGCAGTGCTGCTCGGCTGCTCTAGTACGTCTCGTGCCGGTTCGCGTTGGCAGGCAGGCAGCCGCACCCGGCACGTCGCGCGCTGCCCTTGTTGGTGGCTTCCCAGGAAAAACCCTAGCCTCATTTCAACGAAAGGATTACCTCTCCCAGGTTGCACGAGCATTCATTTAACTACAATCCTTCCAATTTGTCAAGAACCTGGCGCGTTTTTCAGAATAAGCATGGATGGTCATTCACCTGACCGGCGACAACCCATGAATGGCGGGTATTTTTTTCTAGCCTGTCAGGGGGTAACCGCGGAGGGCTTGGCCTGTTGACGAAGGAGGAGGATTGCCCAACCTAAGAGTTGTCATACTATTGAGCCTCAAAATAGTAATGCAACGAGGCCGACCAACGGGAGGCCGGTCTTGCGGGGAAAAAGCCCGCCCGCCGTTACATTACTTTGCTGAACGCCAAAAAACTCAATAATTTGCTGTCGTGCCCGTTCGTCAAAAATGTCGCAGGCGTTGCAGATACGCTAGCCGCGTCATTTTCAGCTTGGCTGGAGTCGGGTCGGAGGCCGATCCGACTTCAATTGAGAACCCCTGCTATGCCGGAGAACTGCAAAGTCGGGGTCCGGTCCATTTTTCGGCTGATAGGCATTGCCATTTGGCCGAACTCCTGACCGAAAACATGGACCTGACCCCGTTTGCGTCAGATTTTGCAGTTCTCCTGCCCTGCAATGCCGGCGGTTGGCCAGTCACTGAAAGGAAAAGCCTTGGAACGCTCGTTGACCGTCCTGCTTCCCGTTTGCGACGCACAAGCGACCCTGGCGGCCACTATTAGCGAAGTCCTCGACATTGCGGCCGACCTGACCGACCGCTTTGAACTGGTGATCATCGACGATGGCTCGGCCGACGCCACGAGCGAGGTGGCGCACGAACTGAGGCGGCATTACCCCCAGGTGCGGGTGGTTCGGCACGGCAAACCGCTCGGCTGGGACGCCGCATTGCGAACCGGCTTGGCCCATAGCCACGGCGAACACATCCTGGTTTGCGAGCCGGGTCAACCAAAGTTGCAACGGCTCGAGCGCGGCAGCAGACCCGCACGCCCCAATTTCCTTGGCCGGCCGCAGCGGTTCGCCGTAACCGAATGACACCCATCGGTAATATATTCTAATTCCCGCCATTCTGGTGGTATAAGCCCGCCGATACCCCGCTCGACCTATCTTGAATAGCGTGCCCCACTTGTTCCTAATAGAGGGGGTGGGCAGGTAGGTAATTCCAATTTTGCGGACTTTGCTTGCTGACAGGCAGTCGAGACATTATGATTGAGGGCGAGGCCTGAATAGACCGTGAGCTTTTCTTTTGGGCCTTCGGTTCGGCACTTTCGCCGACGGGTCAGTTTTCGACGTGACGAGCGTGTGTTCGGGCAAATGGCATCGTCTCGGGAAATCTGAGTCATGGTTAGTCGCGCAGAAGAAAGAAATAGCGTTCGTCGCTACCTTTTCGCTCTTGTTCCGGTCGCGTGTTATTCCTGCGCGGCGCGCCTTTGCGGGTTGGGGGACCTATCATGAGCATTGTGGACTCTGCATCGGGAGTGGACGGGTCGGAGCAGATGGGACTGCCGGCCGGTGGACGCCGCCTGCAGCGGGTAGGCATTGTCCGCCGCCTTCAGGGCATTTCGCGCCGCACGGTGGCGCGACGATTGAATGTCGATGTCGCAGAAATTCGACGACACGAGCAGGAAACGTACGACATGCTGCTCAGCACGCTCTACGACTGGCAGCAGGTGTTGGAGGTTCCCGTCAGCGAGTTGCTCACGGAATCGACCGACACGCTCTCGCTGCCGTTGCTGCAGCGGGCACAATTGGTGCGGCTGATGAAAACGGCCCTGGCCATCCTCGAGCAGGCCGACCAGGACGGCGTCCGCCTCATGGCGGAGACCTTGGTCGACCAGCTTGCCGACATCATGCCGGAACTGCGCGGCGTCAGCGCGTGGCACGCCGTGGGCAGGCGGCGCCGCACGGATGAGCTCGGCGCGGCCGCCAATCGGGCCTTGTCGGACGACGTGTTTCTCGACCTCGATTAGCGCCGGTTGCCCGTGCCCCAGCCAGCCGCGGATCATGACACGTCGTCGCCGACGCTCTTGGAGCGGCATCGCTGGCTCGTGTTCGTACTGCCGCTGGCCGTCTACATGCTCGGCGGCTCTCTGGAGCCCACGCCCAAACAGCCGGGCGGCGCAATGCTGGGCCTAGCCTTGCCCTACTCGTCTTATCCCCTGCTCTACACGCTGAAGATCGTCCTGACGCTGGCCGCGATTCTCCTCGTCTGTCCCGGTTATCGACAGTTTCCCTGGCGTTTCCATCCGTGGGTGGTCTTGTTGGGCGTTGCCGGTGCGGGCCTATGGATCGGCTTGTGTCATTTGCACCTGGAGCAGAAGCTGCTGGAGCCGCTGGGAATGGGGCGTCTGGTCGATCTCGCCGCGCGGCCGGGCTACAACCCGCTTCACGAACTGCACGATCAGCCCGCCTGGGCCCTCGCCTTTCTGATCGTGCGTTTCTTCGGACTCGCGGCCGTGGTGCCGCTCATCGAAGAGTTCTTCTTGCGTGGTTTTGTCATGCGGTTCGTCATGGCGGCCGAGTGGTGGAAGGTCCCCTTCGGCCAGGTGAGTGCGGCCGCGGTGGCCGCCGGCATCCTTGTGCCCGTGTTGACGCATCCGGGCGAGATGATCGCTGCGGCCGCATGGTTCGGCCTGGTCACCTGGCTCATGGCCAGGACCCGCAACATCTGGGACTGCGTCGGCGTTCACGCCATCACGAACTTGTCGCTGGGGATTTATGTAGTGATCTCGGGCGACTGGGCGTTGATGTAGAGAAAAGGGGATAAGTCCAATTTCGACGGAATCGGAAAATGCCGAATTCCGCGAAAGTCATAATTGGACTTATCCCCTTTTTCTTTACGGCAAGATCCTCGCCAGCGGAACGCGGATGAAGCGGGGGCGATAGATCGCGGCATCCCGCGCCGCGGCCCCGAAATCGTGGGCGTTCACGAGGTAGGTGATCAGAAGTTCGCCCGGACGCGAAAGACTCAAGTGGCCCTTGGCCGCATAGGTGAAGTAGAGCCGATTGCGCTGCAGTTCGGGCACGACATAGACGGGCAGGGGCTGCGTCCACGGCCCTTCCGGCCGCGCCGCGGTGCGGACCATGACCCGCGGACCGAAGATCGGCTCGCTATGGACCATGATGAATACTGCTTTGCCCCGGTCCGCGTACTCTTCCACCGACAACTCGCTCACCAGGTTCTCGGCCACGGCGACCGCCTCGTTGGCACGGTTCGACCACTTGCCATGACCGGCGTAGAAACGCCACGCGTCGAACTGCGGGACCGCATCGGCGGCGACGCGGGCGAGCAGGAGTTGCCGATTGAGCGGCGACTGGTCGCGCGTGCCGTAGATATAAACAGTACCCGGCTCGGCGGCGGGCCGGCAGGCGGCCATGCCCCAATGGGTTTCCTTCCGCTGCCCGTCGGCGCCGGGACCAGTCGCCGGAATCTGGTACTGCCGGACCTGCCACCGGTCGACAGGCCGATCGAGGCCGTCGATCGTCGCCAGCGCGCTGCCCAGGCTCTTGAAGGCCCAGACTCCGGTCTTGCCCTCGGCCTTGCCGACGTGGAACAGAAAGACAATCGCCCGGGGTTCTCCGCCGGGCCCCGGCACCAGGGCGCCGCCGCCGGTAGCCCAATACCAACCCAGCGGATGCTCGGGGTCCGATGTCTTGCCGCCGGCCGGCATTGACGCCGAATCGGGTGCGATCCAGGCGGTCGGGCGATCTCGGGCATCGCCCGCGCCCCAGTGGAAGTGCATCTCGGACGCTGCCGGCGGTTCGCCGGCCTTCGGGGACTGTCCCAATTTTCGCGTGGCGATCGTTCGCGATCGCAGCGAGAATGGGACTGTCCCCTTTGACGGTGCGGAATCCGCGTCCTGCAGGGCAATGGAATTGTTTACCATGTGTGACCCCGGCGCATGGCCGCCCTGGACGACCTTTCCGATCCACGTATCGCCGAAGAGCCAAAGCGTCCGTCCGTCGCCCAAGTCGATCGTTCCCGCCGCGTCGGCGCCGGTCCAGCCGTCGGTTCGCGTAAAGGCCAGGTCCCACTGGGCATCGGCAACACCCGGCAGTGCGGCGGCGCCGGCCGGCCCCGGCCCCTCGGCGTGCAGGAACGATGGCCAGACGACCACGCCCGCCACGATGATCTTCAGTATGACGCACGGTCGGAGTCTCATGCGGACTATCACCTTATCACCTTATCAGCATCCCGGCCGTTTGTGCCCTCCGGCGTAAAATCGACCAACGTCCAATGCGAGGCGTCCTGACCCGGTTGCTTGGCAACGATTTGCACGGCCGTATCGCGGGGAATCGTCGCCGTGGCGCGATAGACTTCTTTTTCTTCCGGTCCGGTCTTCATGGGCAGCCATTGCCGGCCGCCGATGCGAAGGTGGACCTCCTCGGCTCCTCGCACCCGAATCTTGAACTCCTGCGGTTTGTCGGTCGTCAGCGGCACATAGAGCGGGCTGTAGAGGAAGGCCTCCATGGCGGCGAACGAGCCGAACGTTTCCGGAAAGGTCCAGGGTGTGCCGCCGCTGGCCTGGAGCTCCAGCTTGGCCGCCAGCCAGTACGGACCCGGATCTTGCCGGGCCTTGCTCAGGACTTCCACGTTCCAAGGACCGGGGGCGGGGAACGTGACCAAAATGTTTACCGCGGCGCCCTGGCGGCAAACGAGCGTGCGACGCGCGGATTGCGCCACGCCGGCCGGATCCTGCAAGCGGGCCGTCAGCACGATGTCCGGCGGGGCTTCGATCGTCAACTGCACCGACTCGCCCACCGGATGGAAACGCCGCAGGGGAGTCGCCAGGCGGAGGTGCTGCTCGAAGAACCGGCCCTCCAGATACGGCAACTGGGCGAACCGCTCCGCCGTGCATGCCGGACGGATCAACTGCCAGCGCGGATCGGCGGGAAAATGCGCGTACAGGAACTGCTGCGGATCGAGGAACAGGTACGCGGTGCCGTAACCTTTCCGGAAGGACCGTTGCTCCAGATGTCCCGCATCCCAGGTCGCGTCGACCAGGTACCACTGGCCCTGGAGGTAGACCGCATTCCAGGCGTGGTTCGTCTTCCGGACGTTTTCGGCAGCCGCCAGGGCGAAGCCGTAACCCCGCCCGTACCCGGAAATGATCTCGCAGGGGATGCCGGCGAGGGCACACATTTTCTCCAACAGCGCGGCATAGCCCTGGCACACCGCTTTGCGCCGCCGCAGCGTGTTCTGCCAGGAGGAATCGACCGTCGTGCCGGCCAGGAAAGTGTCGGCATCGTAGGCGATGTATTCGGCGATCCAATCGTGGAGGATTTTGACCTTCTCGAAATCATTGCCGCCGCCGCCGAGAAGCCAGCCGACCAACGGCGCTAAGGCGGTTTCCGGCTGGGCGAAAACCGCTTGCTGGATCTCGGCTGGCACGCGTGCGACGCGGGGGTCGATTCGCCCCGTGCGACAGGCCGGGGCGTCGGCACGGACGGCCGGCGCGAAAAGCGTCAGCACAACGAGCATGGAGGCAAGTTGGCTTCGCGGCCGTCCGCCAAGTACTCCCCTCTCCGGGCACCGTGCGAAGCATGGTCGCGGGAGAGGGGTTGGGGGTGAGGGGGAAGGGCGTTCAAGACACGAAGTCATAATTGGACGACCGCGGCAGGCACGGCTCTTTCGTGGACCGGTTCGATTGGTAGAGATTGGGCCCATTTACGCTACCACCGGGCCGATCGGCCCGCAAGTGGTTGAAAAGGATGCGAGCCGGTCGGCGATTTCGAGGAAGCTCTTGCGCTTGTCGATCGACTATTATCGTGTTTATTGGACTGTTGCAAAATGCGGGTAAGGGGTATGCAAGTAGTCCCCCTCTCCCTCCGGGAGATGGCCGGGGTGAGGGGTGTTGGGGAAGGCGGGAAACCCAGGAGCCGAAACTTGCGAAGGGGCCCCCTCACCCTAACCCTTTCCCGGAGGGAGAGGGGAACTTGGATCGGCCTCGCCTTACGATCGGAGATCCATGACCCGGGAAATCGCTGGACCGGCGCACCGAACCAGAATTCCGGAAAATTCCTGGCGGGGGGCTTGACAACCTGGATTTCGCCAATCACGATCACAGTTGCCGGCCTGTCGCCGCGGGGATTGCGGCATGCATGACGAGGGTAAGAACCCCCGTGAACACTCACACATTTTCAAACGAGGAGGAACGCTGGGACAAGGTTCTGCAAGCAGCGTTCCCCGGGAGGTCGCGATGAACAATGAGAGTGTAACGGACATTGCGAGTACTTTGCAGGAAGAGCAGGAAGTCACCCGCCGCGAGTCGCTGAGAAGGCTTGGGAAGGGCATGCTGGCGGGCTGGGCGACGCTGGGTTTCGCCGGGGCGCTGCTGGCAAATGCGGCGGAGGCCCAAGGCGCCGGATGCAAAGGCAGTTGCTCGGGGACGTGCCACAAGACATGCAGAGGGACGTGCCACAAGAAGTGTGCGGCGGACTGCACGGGGAAGTGCAAAGGCACATGCACCACGGCGTGCGCGACCGGATGCGCAAAGGCCTGCACCGGTGCATGCAGCACGACGTGTACGACGGCGTGCGGGTCGGGTTGCTCGAGCACGTGTTCCGGTTCCGCTAAAGGCTCCTGCGGGGGGAATTGTGCCGGTTCTTGCACCGGAGGCTGCGCGGGAAGCTGCACCGGTTCTTGCACCGGAGGCTGCGCCCGGATTTGCGACGGCACGTGCATTGCGGCATGCGCGAGCGATTGCACCGCATTGTGCAAGGGGACGTGCGTAGGGCAATGCCTGAGCAACTGTTCGGGCGATTGCGGCGCTAGTTGCGCGAATAATTGCACGGGCGAATGCACCGGGAGTTGTTATGGTTGTTATGGCTCCTGCCTCAACGGTTGCTACAGCGCCTGCACGGGAACCGCCACCGGGGGGTGCCCCGACTGCTCGGCCAGTTGCACCTCGTCATGCACGGGCTCTTGCGTTACGGCGTGCATGTCGGGCGCCGGCTAGCGACATCCTATTGATAAACGGCAGCCGAGGGAGTTCCATAAGCCGACGCGGAAGTTTTTATGAGTGGGAGTACCGGGCAGCGGCTCGCGAGGCGCGACCGCAAAGACTTCCTTGGTTTGTCGTCCGCCAGGCCGGAAACTCAAGCGGGCGCCAAGGGTTCGTACACCCTTGGCAAATCCGTTTCCTCCTGGGAGGAGGGCCGCGCCAAGAATGTGACGTTCGTCGTCACCGAAGACTGCCAGTTGCGCTGCAAGTACTGCTATCTGGTTGGAAAGAGCGCGACCCGCCGAATGGACTTCGACATCGCGCGCCGAACGGTAGACTACCTTCTGGGCAACCGGGAGCTATTCAACGATAAGGCCGTCATCTGGGATTTCATCGGCGGCGAGCCGCTGATCGAGATCGAGTTGATCGACCGCATCTGCGACTACGTCAAACGCCGCCTCTACGAGACGGATCATCCCTGGTTCGGCGCCTACCGTTTCTCCTTCTCGACGAATGGCCTCCTCTATGCCGACAAGCGGGTGCAGCACTATTTGAAGAAGAATAAGATGCACGTCAGCCTGGGGATCTCGATCGACGGCACCCGCGCCAAGCACGATCTGCAGCGCGTGTATCCCGACGGGCGGGGCTCCTATGACGATGTCGTGCGCAATATCCCGCTTTGGCTGGAGCAATTCCCCAACGCCGACACGAAGGCCACCGTGGGCCACGACGACCTCCCCCTGATCAAGGAGAGTGTCCTGCACCTCTGGAGCCTGGGCATCAAAGGGGTGAACATCAACTGCGTGTTCGAGGACGTGTGGCAGGAAGGCGACGACGAGATCTTCGAGGAACAGTTGCGCCAACTTGCCGACCACATTCTGAAGCACCGGCTCTACCTGGACCATGCCTGCAGCTTCTTCCAGAAGACCGTGGGCGGCTTCCTCGATCCCCTGAAGGACACGCAAAACTGGTGCGGCGCCGGCAAGATGCTCGCGGTGGATGGAGGCGGCAACTTCTACCCTTGCGTCCGCTTCGTCGGATACTCGTTGCAGAAGCGCGCAGCGCGAATCATCGGCAATTGCTTCGCAGGCATCGACCCCAACAAGCTGCGTCCCTATCTGGCCCTGGACCGCCGCACCCAGAGCCCCCAAGAGTGCATGGACTGCGAGGTGAACGGCGGATGCGCGTGGTGTCAGGGCGCCAACTATGATTTCGCCGATACCGATACGATCTACCAACGCGCCACCTTCATCTGCAAGATGCACAAGGCGCGCGTGCGCGCAAACAACTATTACTGGGAGCGGTTCAAGCGGATGAACGCGGAGGAGGGCACGGCAGCGCGGCAGAGAGGACGGGCGACCGCATGACGGGCACGCCGCCGACACGCACTTTGCACGAGACCGGCGCACGGATCGAGACCCTGATCGTCATCCTGGACAGCGCTGCGGTGGCGTTCTGCAACTACGTGAATCCGCACTACGGCGCGGCAAAACCCGACTGGATGCCGTTGCCCGTGCTGAGGGAGGCGCGGCGGTTTGCGGCCGAGAAGGGGCTGCGGCTGATTTACCTTGCGGGGCGGCATCCGCTCCCTGCGCCTTGCGTGCAGGAAATTGGCAAGGGGCCGCACGTCAGCATCGCGCCCCTGGCCCTGCGGCGCCGCATGAGCGGCGCGATTCCCGTGCTGGAAGCGGCCGACGTGGCTGCGCTGGGGCGATCGCGCGGGCCTCGCATCGAGAATGCCATCCTGCGCCTCGGCCGGAAGGACATGCCGCGGCTGGGGGCGATCTTCACTCGGCTGGCCGGGAAGATGAAACGCCTGAACGTGTGCCTGTTCGACGTGGGGCGGTATCGCGAGGCCGATTTCGACGTCTACCGGCAGCAACTCGACTCGCTGGCGGAGCAAGTGGCCCGCCTGGACCGGCCGGCGGACGGGACGGAGTGCAACCTCCTCACGGACCGGCTGATGCTTCGTGCGATGAACAACTGCGACGCCGGCGTTCGGCACTTGACGGTGGCGCCGAATGGCCGATTCTACCTGTGTCCCGGTTTCTACTGCCAGAACGAGGCGGACGCGGTGGGCAGCTTGCATGACGGGCCGGAGATCCGCAACGCTCACCTGCTGACGGTGGAGTATGCGCCCATTTGCCGGCGCTGCGATGCGTACCAGTGCCGGCGGTGCGTGTTGCTGAACAAGCAGTTGACGGAGGAGGCCAACACGCCGTCGCGTCAGCAGTGTGTGACGTCGCATATCGAGCGGGACGCGTCCCGGCGGCTCTTGCAGACGCTGCAACGCGCGGGACGGCTGAACGAATCGGCAGCGATGGGCCCGATTCCGCGGCTCGACCACCTGGACCCATTCGAGTTGCTGACGCGCGGGAGCCGGCCGGATGGCACGCCGCGCAGGGCCGACCCGCACGCGCCGCGGGAGGAGAAAGACCGGCTGGCTGACGAAATGCTGGCGGCGCGCACGGAGGAACTGCGGGCATTGGTGATGGAGTTGCGTGCGGGGCAACAGGAGATACTGAACCAACTTCGGCAGATGAGAAAGGAGCAAGGACCATGAAGAACGTGAAAAGGCAGCAGGGCGCGTCGATCGCGGCGGCGGCCGGCGACGCGGGCAAGAAGCGGGTCGGCCAGGTGACTGATGCGGAACGCGACGAGATCCGCACGCTGTTCGAGCGCAAAATCGCGCTGCTGGAGTTGTTCAAGAGCCTGGCAGACGGGGACCAACTGGACAACGCCGTGTACGAGAAAGTCGTCGCCGACTTGGGCAAGGTGACGACGCGGTTCGACGCATGGTGGTCCGCCATGCGCAGAAAATACCAATGGGAGAGCGCCGTGAATGGACATTGGGAGATCGATTTCGACGATTCTTCCATTTACCTGCTCAGGAACGCGGGGAAGGAGGCGGGGGGGAATCGAGAGGAGACAGCCTGAAGGCCCGTAGTGGTCTGTCCATTTCGACATTACCGGTTGGGTGCCACGACCAACCTCCGGTCGGTGCCCGGCTTGCCCAGCAGTGCTGAAAACACGGTTGGACAAGCCAACCGTGGCACCCGTAAAC
>JBEKZQ010000173.1:0-11944 GCA_049509675.1 Thermoguttaceae bacterium
GCTGCACCTCTTCCAGCGCCGGGCCAAGCTGCTCGACCTCGGCCAGGGTGTTGTAGAAATAGAAGCTCACGCGGGACGAAGCGGTGATGTGATACCGCGCGTGCAGGGGCATGGCGCAGTGATGGCCGGCGCGAATGGCGATGCCGCGGCGATCGAGCACTTCGGCCACGTCGTGGGGATGCAGTTTGCCGTGGCCGGCCTGGGGATGGTCCAGCGTGAAGCTGACGATGCCGCCCTTGCACTCGGGCGTGGGCCCGAGCAACTGCACCCCCGGCACGCGGCCGAGCACTTCGTGCGCCCGTTGCACCAGGCGGCGTTCGTGCCGGCCGATGGCCTCCAGGCCCACGGCGCCGAGATAATCGATTGCCGCGCCCAGTGCGATGGCGGGCACGATGGGCGGCGTGCCGGCCTCGAATTTTTCCGGCAGGTCGGCCGGCGCAAAGCGGTCCGGCAGCACGCGGCGGATCATCCCCCCGCCGCCCAGGAAGGGCGGCATCGCCTCCAACACCTCGCGCTTGCCGTACAGCACGCCCACGCCCGTCGGACCGAGCATCTTGTGCCCGCTGAAGGCCAGGAAGTCGACGTCCCAGGCCCGCACGTCGGTCTTGCGGTGCGGCACGCTCTGCGCGCCGTCGACCAGCACCAGCGCGCCGGCCTGGTGGGCCCGGCGCACGATCTGGTCGATCGGATTGACGGTGCCCAACACGTTCGACATGGCCGTCACCGAGACCAGTCGCGTCCGCCGGCTCAACAGTGCGTCCAGCGCATCCAGCCGCAGCAGGCCGTCGTCGGTCAGCGGGACGTGGCGCAGCACGGCGCCGGTCCGCTCGGCAAGCTGCTGCCAGGGGACCAGATTGGAATGATGCTCCATTTCCGTCAGCAGGATCTCATCGCCCGCACGCACGTTGGCCTCTCCCCAGCTTCGCGCCACGAGGTTGATGCCGGCGGTCGTGCCGGAGGTGAAAATCACCTGTTCCACGCCGGCGGCATTGATAAAGGCGCGGACCTTTTCCCGCGCCTCGCGCAGCAACTCGTCCGATTCCTGGGCCAACTGGTGCGCCCCGCGATTCACGTTGGCGTAGTGTTCCTGGTAGCAGTCGACGATGGCCTGGATGACCTGCCGCGGTCGCTGCGTGGTGGCCGCGTTATCGAAGTACACCAGCGGAATCTCGTCGCGCACCAGCTTGCCGAGAATGGGGAAGTCGGGCCGGAACTTTTCCGGGTCCAGCGGAGGAACCTGCGTGGCGGCATTCATGGCGTTCAGATTTCAAATTTCAAATCTCAAATCTCAAGTACCAGATCTCAAATCTCAGATTTCAGATCGTGGGCGTTTACGGGCGCATAGATGGCCGCCTGCAATACCCGCCAGGGAAGCAGACAGCACTTCTGCCGATTGGGCGTCAAACGGACGCCGAACAGGTCGAGCATGTCGTGGGCGCTGAACTGCTTGAGTTCGCTCACGGTATGGCCGTCGAACTTCTCCACCAACATCGAGGCCGCCGCCTGGCTGATGCAACAGCCTTCGCCGCTGAAATAGATCTCCCGCATCGTTCCCCCGTCGTCGATGGCCAGTTCCATGCGAACGACGTCGCCGCACAGGGGATTGTCGTCCTGGTGGACGTGCGTGGCACAGCCGCATCGGCCACGGTGGTACGGATCCTCATAATGATCGAGGATGTGGTCCTGGTACAGTTCTTCCTCTTGCGGAGCCATGTCTATTGAGCCTCGAGTGTAGTCTACGAGTCCCCGCATTCCCCGACAAGGACCGTTGGGGGGGAGCCATTCGTACTCATCTCGCTCCGCGAGATGGAACTGCATCACGCGGAGCGTGATGTCTGCTTTCGAGAACAGGACAGTTCTCGCCTCGCCGGTCCTCAGCAGTCCAGTAGCTTCGCTGTCACGAGCCAGCGCAGCTCCCCCTGCCCCAATTGCGGCGACTGCTCGAAACGGATCGCGGCGACGGCCCCTTTGCTGAAATGCACCGCGGCCCCGGCGGGGCCGATGAGCGCCGCGGCCAGACGGCCCACGTCCGGCGCGTGGCCGACCCAGGCGATCTGCTCGTGCTGCTCGGCCTGCTGGGCCGTCCACGCCACGAGGGCTTGCACGTCGCCGTCGGGCAAGAGCTCGTCACGGGCCGCGACCTCCGGCCGGCCCGACACATTCTCGGCCAGTGCCCGGGCCGTCTCCACGCACCGCACCATCGGGCTGGTGGCGATGATTTCCGGGGCCAGGCCGCGCTCCGCCAGTCGCGCCGCCATGCGGGCGAACCGCCGCCGGCCTTCCTCTGTCAACGGACGTTGGCTGTCGTTCGGCCAGGCCGGATCGCCGAACTGGCCGGCCCACGCATGGCGGATAATGAACATGTCCATCGGGTCTTCTCCTTTAACGTTGGCGCCAGATCGCGCGATCCTCGATTCCTAACGTGCTCTGCACGGCGGCAATCTGGCTCTTGAAGCGCCGTGCGTCTTGCGGATAACCGGCCGTCGCCTCGAGCGCCGGCACGCGGGGACACCAGAAACCGTTGAACGCCCGCATGGCCAACTCGCGCAGATACTTCGACGCCATCGAGGCCAGGGCCACGGGAAGCTGGGCCTCGGCCTTGGCCTGGAAAGCGATTTCCACCCGTCGCTCGGGCGGGCCGAAACGGTATACGCTGCGCTGGCGGGCTTCGCCGTGGCACTCGATGAGAACTTCCGGGAAATGCTCCATCAACAAGGGCAGATAATGGTCCCGGCCGCCGTGTTTGTCGCAAACCACCGAGATCGGGCCGCCGGGCAAGCAACCCATCAACTCGGCCACCAGGGCCATCGTCCACCGCGAAAGGGCGGCCCCCTTGGAGCCCTGCCGGTCGATCTGCTCGTTGAACTGTCGGGGAAATATGGCCCGGCTGCGGACGCTCAGCAGCCGGACCCCGGCCGCGGCAAAGCCCTCGCGCAGCCGCGGCGCCAACGGCTGCAACTCGGCGGCGTCCAAGTCGATCGGCACGCTCAGATGGTCGCAGCCGTCGAACAGCGCGGTCCGCTCCGCCGCACACTCGGGAGCGAGCAACTGCCAGACATCCGCACATCGAGCCGGCCGCTGGCCCAACAGGGCGAAGGCCGCCCACAGGCCATGTTCCAGCAAGCGCAGCCCTTTGCCCGACTGATAGAGGATCTTGGAGTCGGCCATGATTACGCGCATAGGGGACTGGGCCCGATCGGCGCAAATCACTGCCTCAAGCAGCCCGTAAAGACCCTCGGGCCCGATCTTCTCAGGCACCTCCCACAGCGTGGCCGAGATCACCAACGGGCCCAAATTGGGTCCGTAGCCGGCCTCATCCGTTCCGATCAGGTATGCCATGCGATCACGATATCCGGAGAACCGCAAAGTCGGGGTCTGGTCCATTTTTCGGCTGATAGGCATAGCTACTGAAATGGACTTGGACCGAAAACATGGACCTGACCCCTTTGCGTCACACTTTGCAATTCTCCTGATCACGATATCCGGCCGCGTGGCAAAAAACCAGGGGGTGGATAGCAGGAGAACTGCAAAGTTGCGATGCGAGACACCAGTGGTCTGTCCATTTCGACATTACCGGTTGGGTGCCACTGCTGGCTTGCCCAGCAGTGCCGGAAACACGGTTGGACAAGCCAACCGTGGCACCCGTAAACTCAAGTTGGACAGACCACTAGCCCGAAACGCCAGCGAGGGAGAATCGCCGCAAGTCCCTCGCTTGCGCTTCGGGCTAGTGTGTGGAATGGGCGTGTCCCGGAAGACTTCGCACACTTTGCAGTTCTCCTGCGGCAGGTAAAATGGGGGGATGTCCGATCTCGAAATCATCCAACTCACTCCTTCCGGACGCGGTGCGGTGGCAACGCTCCGCGTCGAGGGCCGTCGGGCGCTCGAGGCGGTAGCCGCCCATTTCCGCGCCCGCAACGGCCGGCCGCTTTCGAGCGCGATTCCCGATCGGCCCATCGTCGGTCGCTTTGGGGACTGGTCCAATTTGGCGCCCCAGGACGGCGAGGAAGTGGTCCTGCACTGCCTCTCGGGCGAGGCGGTCGAGATCCATTGTCACGGTGGCCTGGCCGCCGTGGACATGATCCGACAGATCCTTTTGGCGGCAGGCGGCCAAGAAGTCGCCTGGCAAGATTGGATCACTCGCCTGGAGCCGGATCCGATCGCACGCGCTGCCCGGCTGCTGTTGCCCGAGGCCCGAACCGAGCGAACGGCCGCCATCTTGTTGGACCAATATCACGGGGCCTTGCGGCGGGTTTTGGAGGCCCTTGCGAAGGCGCCCAGGAACGAAAACAGGGACAGTCCCCGGGTGCCACGGTTGGCTTGCCCAACCGTGTTTTCCGCACTGCTGGACAAGCCAGCAGTGGCACCCACTCAGGCTACGCCCTCACCCGGAAGCCTTGAGCCTTCCGCCGAGGACCTCATCGAAACGCTTCTGGCCCGGGCGCCGCTGGGAATGCACCTGGTGCGGCCGTGGCGGGTCGTGGTGGCCGGCCCGCCCAACGTGGGCAAGAGCAGTCTGATCAACGCCCTGGTGGGCTATCCCCGCGCCCTTGTGCATGACGCGCCCGGCACGACCCGCGACGCGGTGACCGCCGCCACGGCCATCGACGGTTGGCCGATCGAGTTCTGCGACACGGCCGGCCTGCGCCGCGGCGGCAGCGCGCTGGAGCAGGCCGGCATCGCATTGGCCCGCCAAAGACTTTCGGACGCCGAGGGGGTGATCCTGGTTTTCGACCACAGCCAACCCTGGTCGGCCGCGGAGGACGTTTTGCTGTCGGAGTGGCCCGGGGCCATCGTCGTCCACAACAAGGGCGATCTGGCCGAGGCCGGCGCCAACCGTCCCGCCGGGCTGACGGTGAGTTCGCTTTTCGGCCAGGGGATACCGGCCCTGTTGCAAGCGGTCGTGGATCGGCTGGTTCCCTCACCTCCTCCGCCCGGCGCCGCCGTTCCCTTCACGGCGGAACAGGTCGAACAGATCAAGGCTTTGGGCAATCACGAAAGCCCGAAAGGGGAGAAGCTTAACCCGGATTATTCATGAAAATGTAGGGTGGGTCGAGCAAATCGTTGTACTGGTGGGGCTTCGGTCGCTTGCCGCCTACTCTCGACTCTAGACCCTCGACTCTCGACTGTAGGTCGGTTTGCGAGACCCACCATAGGCTTGCGCGACCTCGACCCACCCTGAATAATCGGGACGCAACTTTCCTCGCTTCCGCGATCCTGGGCAGCACGGTATAATTGCAAGACAGGCCAGAAACAGGCGAAATAAGCCCTGCGAAAGCGATGAGATGACCTTGACATTGGATTTGACCGCCGAGCTCGAACAACGGCTGATTGACGAGGCCGGCCGGCACGGCATCCCGCCCGATCAGTTCGTTGTCCAAGTCCTCGAACAACATCTGCCCATGAACGACCGGCGCGAGCAGTTTGCCGCGTTGCTGCAATCCTGGCTGGAGGAAGATCAGGAAGAGCAAAAGGATACGTTTGAATACTTGCTGCGATCTCTTGATGAAGATCGTCCTTCGCAGCGCAAGCTCTTTCCGCCGGCGTTGAAAGGAATTAGCTGGTGACCCAAGTCGTTAACGAACGTGGGTCATCTCGCGGCCTTCGCCCCCGCAGACCTTTGGCAGGACATCGCGCCCCGCTAGCCGTGGAGGCTACGCGGCGACAGCTCGGTCTCGGGCGAGGGACGGAAAAGGGGCGGGGTCAGAACCATTTAGGGTAAACCGGGTAAGTAAAAGTAGTTCTGACCCCTGCAGGGTAAGCGCAGCGGGGTAGCCGCCAAGCGTCACCCTGGGTTGACGTTTGGGAACGCTGTCAGCAACCCTGAAAGGGTTGCACAGGGCCTTGTGGAACCCTTTCAGGGTTCCGTCGTCTTGCGCGAACCGTACCCAGGGCGGCGCTGCGCTTGCCCTGGGCTAGATTGTTTAACCGCTTCGCGGTTGGGCCGGCCAAGGGCAATCGGAACGAAAAGCCCCCAATCGTCCACAACTCTTTTCCCTCGCTTGCCACCGACTTTATAAGAGTCCTTTTTGGTGGCGCTCGCTGCGCGCGACCCGGCCTACTTGCTCTCCACCCGCAGCAGCCTGACGCCGTAGGGCGGCGCGAGTTTCACACTTGCGGGACCGGTGAGGGCCGGGCTGATCGTCGCCCCCGTCTCCGCATCGGTGAGCCGAACACCTTGCGCGTCAAAACCCAACACTTCGCCGCGGAACGAAAGTTCCGCGTCGACCGCCTCGGGCGACCAGCTTGCCAGCACCACCAGCGCCGCTTTCTTTGCCGGGTCGGAAAGCACCAGCCACTTTACAACGCCCGGCTTTACGACCAGGGCGGACCGGCCGTCCCAATAGTTGCACACCTTGACGCGATCGGAGCCGTAGCCAAAATCGGTCAAGTACCTGTCCAGCGGGCCGGGGTGCTGGATCTCGTGGACCGTGCGCATCCCCCACTCGATCCGCGCCCGCAGACGCTCGGCTTCGTCCTTGGGCATCTTTCCGGCCAGCCCGGCGAGCACCGTGTTGGTCGATCCGGCGACGGCGTACAGGCTCAGCGGCAGGTTGCCGAGCTGCCGGCCGATGGTTTCGGTCCGCAGCCACTCGGGCGAGAACGGCTTGTCGTTGGCCAATTCGTGGTCCAGATCGGCCGTGGCCCAGGTGTGCAACGGCAGCACGAGCGTGTTGGTCATGTGGACGACCCATTCCAGCGGCTCGCTCCGCTTCCGCCGCCATTGGGCCAGCAGGTTCCAGACCCGTTTCTGGTACTCCCGCTGGTTCCAGAGGACCAGGCAGGGCTGGATCTCGCCGTCTTCGGCCAAGTAGGCGTCGCTGGTGCGCGGATTGGCGGCCAGGCGCGGGAAGGTATTGTCCCAATAGAGGCTGACGCCCCGCTTGAGCCACTCGTTGGCGAACCAGCAGCCGAAATCTCGATAGCTCGGGCCGTAGGTCACATCGACCGACCGGCCCAGGGTGCAATAGCCGTCGGCACTGGCCGGGTCCAGCGGGGTGCGGGCGTGGGCGTCGCTTTGGGCGTCCCATTCGTCCTGGAACACGGCGTATTCCGGCCGTGCCGCCGCGGCTTCCATTTCCTCTTGATAAACGGTCAGCGGCCGCTTGGGCCCGATATCGCGGGCGCGGCCGGCGAAGTGCGCTACGCTATCGGCCCAATTCCAGGTGCCGTGGACCAGCGGCGGCTTGTGGCGCGCGACATAGCCGGCCAGCCAGGCCGCGTCCAGCGGCTTGCCGTCGCGGCAGGCGAGGATCTTGTCGACGATCGTCCAGTCGTCGCGCAAGGGACCTTGGCTGGGACATTGCAGCCCGCCGAAGGGGACCACGGCCAGCCCGCCCGGGATGTCGGGCAATCGTCTGCGCCAGTCGGCCGGCAGCGGCTTGGTGGGCGAGGCTTGCAGGCCGAAGCAGAGCCGCCGCGGTTCGTCGAGCACGATGGGCCGGTTGACGAGATAGACCTCCAGGGCGAGCACGCCGCCGCGGCGCACGAGCCGATGGGTGGGCGCCTTGGAATTCCCCTTTTCGGTGGCCCAGCCGCGGTCGTTCTCGCCGAACCAGGCCAGCCCGCGCTCTTCGGCGCCGAGCCACAGGTAGGGCACGAAGCAGTTTCGCCAGGCTTCGCTGCGCGACGCCTTGGAGCCGTCCCACACGACGCCCTCTCCCGCCGGCGCCGGGCCGGAGTAGTTGTGCCGCAGCCCGTCGCCGATCGCGTGCATCAGGGGAACTTCCGCGTCTCGCAGCGGCATCTCGATCCACAGCCGGCTGATCTCCGACCGGCTGCGACCCGGGCCAAGCTGCATCTCGACCTTCATGCAGCCGTCGGCCTCGATGGTCGAGCGCGTGTCGACCTGCACGGCGTCGGCGACCGCCGTTGCGCGATATTCGGCGGCGGAGGGTTTCTTGGAGCCCCATCCGCCGGCCGTGCGCGTCCATTGCTGTTCTTTACCGGCGCTCAGCACGTGCAAGCGGATGGGGCCGGCCAGCAGATCGCGGCCCAGGCTGACCACGCGGTCCCACAGCCCGAACTCGTTCATCGCATAGGTTCGTCCGACGACGCCGACCTCGTCGCCTTTCACGCTGATCGGCTCCAGCGGCGGGAAGACTTCGTCGCTGAGCCCCAGCGTGTTCTTCTCCCACGGGAAATGCTTTCGGGCGAAGGTGAAATGGTCGCCCGGCTCGACGCGGCCGTCGGCCCGCAGGAGATCGGCCGTGAGCGTGTAGCTGCCGTCGGGCAGTTCCGGTATCGGCAGTTCCCGTTCCGCCGCGCTGAACGACGCCGTGGTGGCGAGCACGGTCTTGCCGGCTGCGTCGGCCAGGATCAGCCGGATTTTCGCGGCACTGTCCGCCGGGCCATCGGGTAGGCACTGATAAGAAATCAGGCCGCGGCTGGGCAGTACGTGCGCTTTGATCTCCAGCGCCTGGGGGCGAACCGTCTTGAGCTTCTCCGCTTCGCGGTAGCGCCGCCAGGCGTTCTCGGCCTCGTCGGGCAAGAGCGCCTGGCCATACAGGCGAAGGTCGCGAAAGATCCCGATCGGTTCGTACGGGGCCAGTTGCAGGCTGCTGCAAAGCCCCTTGTTGCCGGACGTCGCCAGGCTGCGGCTGAGCGTCTTCTCCGCGAGCCGGCCGTTGACGTACATGGCGATCGTGCGGTCCTTCCAGGTAACCAACAGGTGATACCAGGTTCCCGGGTGGAATTCGGTTGCCAGGCCGTCGCCGACGAAGTGCAAACCGTTGCCGGCGGGAAAGTACAGGGTCATGGGCTTGAGGCCCAGCCCGCCGCCGTCGTTGAGGAAGTACAGCGAGAACGGCCCGCTCAGAAAGGTGCGGTTGTTGTCGGCGTAGTTGTTCACGCCCACCGGTTGAAGCCAGAACTCGATCGAGCCGTCGCGAAGGTCCAGGAGCTTGGGGGCGGAGATCGTCAAGGGCCCCAGCCAGCCGCGGCACGGCAATTCGGAGACGAAGCGCCCGGCGCCGGCTTCGACTTTCAGGCCCTCCACGCGGTTGACAGTCGCCCGGGTATCGCCGCGAAGCGGGAGCTCCAGCAGCGGCGCATGATTGGCCAGGAAATAGGGCGGAGCGGCGGCCACGGGGCCATTGCCCGGGCCCGGCGCGGCCTCGTCCGGCGGCCAGAACTTGACGATCTGCGTGTGGATTCGCACCTCGTCGATGGCGCCGGCAAGCCCTGCGTCCTGCCGCGCATTGTTGCCAATATAGATCGGGCCCGGGCGGTCCTCGTCTTCTCCCCCGACCAGCAGCCCTTCGCCCCATTGCAGCGGTTTGGCCTGACGCTCCCGGCCATCGACGTACACGCGGCGGAAGGCGATGGGAAAACCGTCGCTGACGCCGGCCACGTGGACCCAGCGGCCCAACGGCACGGCACGGGGCGGACTGCTGGTGCGGGTCGTCTGCCCATAGGCGCAGTTGGTCGTCTCCAGGTGCAAGCCGCCTTGCGAGTCGACCAGCAGCGCGAACCCCTTGGCGCCGGCCTTGCCGGCAGCCTGTTTCGCGCTGACTGCCGGCCGGCACACGATGTACGCCTCCTTCTCGGGATAACGGTCCAGTTTGATCCAGGCCTCGATCGACAGGTTTCCACCGGGAAAGACGGCTGCGGGAACGATTCGCACGACACCGCGGCCATGCACGTGCAGCGATCCGCCGAATTTTCCCGGCGGCGCGACGGCCGCGTCGCCGAGCGCCTCGCAATGGGCGACCTTCGCCGAGCCCTCGACGTCAGACAGATTCCGGGCGTCGAAGGGGCAGAGGAGATACGTGTTGGCGTCTGAGCGGTAGGGCGCATGGAAGGCGACGTCGGTGGCCGCAGCACCGCCGGAGAAAGCCGAAATACAACAGGCCGTAATCAGTAGTCGTTGAGGAAACATCGTTGGCTGGACGCTCAGTGGCAGATGGTGGATGGTGGATGGTGGATAGTTAATAGATTAGTGGAGCGGAGCCAGCGAAGCGAGTCCCGGCGAAACGCATTTGGCCGCGAAGCGATGGTAAGCGATCATCCATTGGATGGGTTATCCGCATAGCAAGTCATTACCATCCTTTGGGTGGTATGTTATTGCTGCGGCGTTTGTAACCGTTCACAGGCTGGGGACTGGTCCATTTTTCGGCCAAAAGACGCAGTTTTGCGAATTGGCGATGGCCGAAAACATGGACCTGTCCCCTTCCCAGCCACATTCCTGACCGTTCGCGGTATAGCTTCATCTTGTCCGGAAGGCTGACCGAAGAATAGGAAGATGGGTCAGAAAGACGCGCTCTTTGGGTTCGCAGATTACCCATCTTACTAGGAACGCTACGGCACCTGGGTGTGACCATGTCTCTGGACGTGAATCAATGCTATGCTTCCCATGTCGGCTTCTACGCTGGATCCACCGTTGAGTTCCTGGCCATGTTGCAGCGGCATCCGGCCCTCCGGTTTACGCACCCCCTACCTTATGGGGCCATCGTCCACGATGGCGGAGTGCAGTTCGTGGTCTTCAGTCGCAGCGCCACGGCGATGCGGGTCTTGCTCTACAGCGACGTGGAGGATTTCGAGCCGAGCGAGATCATCGACTTCGATTCGGACCTGAATCGTTGGGGCGACATCTGGAGCATCTTCCTGCCCGGCGTGGGATCGGGACAACTTTATCATTTCCAGGCCGACGGGCCCCACGAGCCGCAGCACGGCTATCGCTTCGATCCGCAGGCCCGGCTGATCGACCCCTATTGCAAGGCCCTCTGCGGCGATTTCCAGCCGGCGCACGGCGGCATCATCCGGCCGCCCAAGTGCGTGGTGGTCAACGACGAATTCGACTGGCAAGGCGATCGCCATCTGCGGCGCAGCCTGTCGGAGACGATCATTTACGAGATGCACGTCCGCGGCTTCACCCAGGCCCGCTCCAGCGAGGTCGAGCATCCCGGCACCTACCTGGGCGTGGTCGAGAAGATCCCCTACTTGAAATCGCTGGGCATTACGGCGGTGGAGCTCATGCCGGTCCACGAGTTCCCCATGTCCGATTGCCTGGGGCAGAAGCTGGGCCGGCCCAACTACTGGGGTTACGATCCGTTGTGTTTCTTCGCACCCCATCGCGGCTATGCGGTCAGCAGCGAACCGGGCGCCCAGGTGCGGGAATTCAAGGAGATGGTCCGCGCACTGCACAGCGCAGGCATCGAGGTCATCCTGGACGTGGTGTTCAATCACACGCCCGAGGGCAACGAATTTGGGCCGACGCTGAACTTCAAGGGCCTGGAAAACCGCGTTTATTACATGCTCGAAAACGGCGGCCAGCAGTACCGAAACTACTCCGGTTGCGGCAATACGCTCAACGGCAACCACCCGATCGTCCGCGAGATGATCTTCGATTGCCTGCGGCACTGGGTCCACAATTTCCACGTCGACGGGTTTCGCTTCGACCTGGCGTCGATCCTCAGCCGCGACCGCGAGGGCAACCTGGTGCCGAATCCGCCCGTGATCGAGACCATCACCGAAGACCCGCAACTGGCCGACACGAAGGTGATTGCGGAGGCCTGGGACGCCGTCGGGGCATACCAGGTGGGCACGTTCGGGAGTCTTCGCTGGGCCGAGTGGAACGGCCGCTATCGCGACGACGTGCGGCGATTTTGGCGCGGCGATCCGCACATGGTCGGACCGCTGGCCACGCGCCTGGCCGGCTCCAGCGACCTGTACGAGGCCGGCGGCCGCCGACCGTATCACAGCATCAACTTCCTCATCTCCCACGACGGCTTCACGCTCAACGACCTGGTCAGTTACAACGACAAGCACAACGAGGCCAACGGCGAGCAGAACCGCGACGGCGACAACAACAATTACAGTTGCAATTACGGCGTCGAGGGCCCCAGCACGCGGCGCTCGGTCGAAGTGCTTCGAGTGCAGCAAGTCAAGAACATGCTGGCCACGCTGTTGTTGAGCCAAGGCGTGCCGATGCTGCTGTTCGGAGACG
>JBEKZQ010000174.1:0-11897 GCA_049509675.1 Thermoguttaceae bacterium
CGGGCGTAAGGTAGCCGCCTTTGGTCGCAGTTCCCCTCACCCCGGCCCTCTCCCATCGCGTCGCAAGCGACGCGCGGGAGCGGGGGATCGCGAGCGGGCCGCTTTGCAAACGTCCAACTGCAACACGATTCTCACGAGGATAAACCGATATGGCCACTGATTTGACTATTCCCTCCCGCGACGTTGTCGGGGAGATCAATAAGTACGATTTCCGCAACGAAGAAAGCTACGTGTTCAAGGCCCGCAAGGGGCTCGATCGGCAGATCGTCGCCGAAATCTCGGAAATGAAGAAGGAGCCGGCGTGGATGCGCGATTTCCGGCTCAAGAGCCTGGAGATCTTCGAGTCCAAACCGATGCCGCAGTGGGGCGGAAACATCGCCATCGATTTCCAGAACGTCTATTACTACATGAAGCCCACCGAGGGGCAAGGGCGGACCTGGGACGACGTGCCGGCCGACATCAAGAACACCTTCGACAGGCTGGGGATCCCCGAGGCGGAAAAGAAGTTCCTGGCCGGGGTGAAGGCGCAGTACGAGAGCGAAGTGGTCTACGGCTCGCTGCGCGAAGAGTTGTCCAAGCAGGGCGTGATCTTCAGCGACATGGATTCCGGCCTGCGCGAGCATCCCGACCTGGTGCGCGAGTATTTCAGCACGCTTATCCCGCCCACCGATAACAAGTTTGCCGCGCTGAACTCGGCGGTCTGGTCGGGCGGATCGTTCGTCTACGTGCCGCCCGGCGTGAAGATCGAGTTCCCGCTACAGGCCTATTTCCGCATCAACGCGGCGCAAATGGGCCAGTTCGAGCGCACCTTGATCATCGTCGACGAAGGCGCGCAAGTGCATTACGTCGAAGGCTGCACCGCTCCCATGTACAGCAGCGAGAGCCTGCACGCGGCGGTCGTGGAAGTGATCGCCAAACGCGGCTCCCGCGTCCGCTACACAACCATCCAGAACTGGTCCAATAACATTTACAACCTGGTGACCAAGCGGGCCGTGGCCTACCGGGACTCGCTGGTCGAATGGGTGGACGGGAACCTCGGCAGCCGCTTGACGATGAAGTACCCGGCCATTTACATGCTGGAGCCGGGGGCCCGCGGCGAAATCTTGTCCGTGGCCTTCGCTTCGAGCGGCCAGCACCAGGACGCCGGCGCCAAGGTGGTCCATTGTGCGCCGCACACCTCCAGCCGCATTGTGTCCAAGTCGGTCTGCAAGAACGGCGGCCGGGCCAGTTATCGCGGACTGTGCAAGGTGCTCAAGGGCGCCAAGAAGGTCAAGTCCAACGTCGTCTGCGACGCCTTGATCCTCGATCCGCAAAGCCGCAGCGATACTTACCCTTATATCGAGATCGAAGAACAGGACGTCATGATCGGCCACGAAGCCAGCGTCTCGCGGATCGGAGAGGAGCAACTGTTCTATCTGAACAGCCGCGGACTGACCGAGCAGGAGGCCGCCACGATGATCGTGAGCGGATTCATCGAGCCGTTGGTCAAGGAGCTGCCGATGGAATATGCCGTGGAGATGAACCGCCTGATCGCGCTGCAAATGGAGGGGACCGTCGGTTGACGGCCTTCATTCCCCCTCTCCCTCCGGGAGACGACCGGGGTGAGGGCGGGCTGCGCTAGACACCGAATTGGAGCAATGCGTTCCTTACGAATGCACCCTCACCCTAACCCTCTCCCGGAGGGAGAGGGGACCAGTTTAACAAACTCCCTGCTGCCCCGCATGACAGAGCTTCAACTTGCCGCCGGTTTCAGCCAGCAGTCGTTCGACGAATTCGTGGCGGCCCGCCGCGAACCGGACTGGCTGGTCGATCTGCGCCGTACGGCGTGGCGGGTCTTTCAGGAGCTGCCCTTTCCCGGCCGTCCGCACGAGGAGTGGATGCGGACCGACATTCGCGGCTTCCGCTTGGAGAAGTTCGACCTGCCGGGACCAATCGCTGAAACGGCAGTTGCCGTGGAACCGTTGTTGACCGAGGGCCTGGAGTTGGCCGGCAGCGCGGTCACGATCGATAGCCGCCCCTCGGCGGCGCGCCTGGACCCGGCTCTGGCGGCCAAAGGGGTGCTCTTCGGCAGTCTGGACGAGATGGTTTTCGAGCACGGCGAGCGGATCCGGCCGCATCTGTTGACCCGGGCGGTCGATCTGCGTTACGACAAGTTCGCCGCCCTGCACGCGGCCTGCTGGTCCGGCGGTACACTGCTGTATGTGCCCAAGGGCGTGGTGATCCAGCAACCGCTGCACGTTCTCTCCGGCCTGTCGCCCGGCGGCGTCGATCTCGGACACTGCCTGGTGGTGCTGGAAGAAGGGGCGGAAGCCACCTTGCTGGCGGAAACGCACAGCAGCGATGCGGCGGCCGCCGGCCTGCACTGCGGGGCGGTGGAACTGCTGTTGGGCCCGCACGCCCGGCTGCGCTACGTGAACCTCCAGGACTGGGGCGGCGGGGTCTGGCATTTCGCGCACCAAAAGGCGTTGGTCGACCGCGATGCCTCGCTGCAATGGACCATCGCGGCTCTGGGCAGCCGATTGGCCAAGGTCAATCAACACGTGGCCTTGGCGGGCGAAGGCGCCAACGTGCAAGTCAGCGGCGTGATGTTCACCGACGGCAAACAGCACCTTTCCTACCATACCCGGCAGCACCACCTGGCCCCGCACTGTACCAGCGATCTGCTCTACAAGGGGGCGCTGCAGGGCGCTTCCCGCATCGTGTGGCGGGGGATGATCAAAGTCGATCGCGACGCCCAGAAGACCGACGGCTACCAGCGCGACGACAATCTGATCCTCTCCGAGACGGCCCGGGCCGATTCCATCCCCGGGCTGGAAATCGAGGCCGACGACGTGAAGTGTACGCACGGCGCCACGGTGGGACGGGTGGACGACGAGCAGGTCTTTTACGCCCAGGCCCGCGGCTTGACCCGCCGCGAGGCGGTACGTATGATCGTGACTGGATTCTTCCAGCAGGTCTTCGACCGCATCACCGTGGGCAATGTCCGGCAGGCGCTGGGCGAGGCGATCGGCCGCAGGATTCGCCACTTCCAGTAGCCACGCCGCGGAGCGCTATACGATGAACGGTTCGTAATGATGCGATCCGTTCCCTATTGCCGAGAGGTGACCCTTATATTTACCAAAGAATATTTGGTAAACTGATTTACGGCAATGCTGAAGTAGGCACTACAGTTGTTATTGCAGTTGCGAGGGACTCCTTTTACGAGGTGGCTGTAAGGGGGCATACTTACGGTTTTCCCTGCTTGTTGGCTTGTGGCAACGCGGAGGAACGAATGATTAACTTTTTGGAATCGTTGGTTGCTGAATGGTATCAGTACGGCAAGGAACCGCCTTATTTCGTTCGATCAAATACCCGAGTGCGAAAAAGGAAGAAAGGGGGCTATGATGGTGAAATTGATGTTTTGGCCTATTCACCATCAGAGCAGCATCTTATTCACATCGAGGCTTCAAGCGATGGCGATTCGTGGGAGAAAAGGAAAGAACGATTTCTGAAGAAGTTCATTTTGAAAAAGGACGAGTATGAATCCCTCATTCGTTCACCAGTGAAATCGATTGAGAAGATAGCACTCGTAGGGTGGACCGAGAGAACACGAGTTGATTTGAATTGGGGAGAAGGCATAAAGGTTCAACTCATTTCTGACCTAGTAAGAACGATTGCGACAAGGCTCAAAAAGATTTCTCCTCTCCAAGAGGTTGTTCCTGAATGCTTCCCATTACTACGCGCGATGCAAGTGGCGTTACATTTCGGTGGAAAATGATGTAAATACCTTAGAAATAAGATACTTATGATTCGACCCGAGGAAAAGTGATTGGAAATTGCCGCGATTGGGATCATTTCAAACCGCGCAAAGTATATGGCCGAGTTCCATCGCGTCTGCAAAGTGTCCGAGATCCCCGACCCCGGCAAGGCGGTCTTCGAGGTGGACGAGCGTTTCATCGTGCTCTTTCACGTCGAGGGGGCGTTCTACGCCTTGGACGACTGCTGCACGCACGACGGCGGACCGCTGGGCGAAGGCACGCTGGAAGGCTTTACCATCATTTGTCCCCGGCATGGGGCGAAGTTCGACATCCGCGGCGGCCGCGTGCTGAGCATGCCCGCCGTCGCCGACACGCCCGCCCACGAGGTCAAACTGGACCGCGGCGACGTGCTGGTCCGTATACGTACAGCTTGAAGTGTTCAGTGCTTGGTTTTCAGTATGAGCGTTGCCACTGGACGTTGGAAACTCAATACTGAAAACTGAAAACTGAGAACTCGATACCCATGATCATCAGCGAAGAAACGATCTACGAGGCCCTGCACCAGGTCCGCGACCCGGAGTTGATGGTGAACGTGGTCGACCTGGGGCTGATCTACGGCCTGGGCATCGAGGAGCAGGACGCGAAGTACAAGATCCACGTCGTCATGACCATGACGACGCCCGCTTGTCCGTATGCGCCGATGCTCTTGCAGGAGGTGAAGGACGTGCTCTTGGGGCTCGCAGGGGTCAGCGACGTGGAGGTTCACTTGACGCTGGATCCGCCCTGGACGCCCGACCGCATGACGGAAGACGCCCGCGACGAATTAGGCTTTTTCTGAGGTTAGCGTCCTCCTTCGATCCTCCGCAGCCGTATCAGCAACTCCACATCGCCCAGGATCTCGATTGCCCGCTCGCGGCAGTACTCCCGCACTTGCTCTTGATAGAAATGGCGGTGTAACCGTTCATGGGGGACTGTCCCAATTTTCGCCTGCCATGCGCAGCATGGCCGCGAAAATGGGACTGTCCCCTTTGGCCGAGAAGGGGACAGGTCCATGTTTTCGGCCATCGTCGATTCGCAAGACCGCGCCTTCTGGCCGAAAAACGGACCATTCCCCGCCCGTGAACGGTTACAGAATAAGAAGGTGAGGGGAGACGGTCACCCGGTCCAGGACCTCGGCCGCGGGCCCCACCAGCCGATACGAACTTCGTGCCAAGACATTGGTGTCGAGGACGACGCGCATGGTCACTGCTTGCGCCGTCGAACGTCTGCAATTGCCTCGTCCACAACACCGTCGACCTCTTCGGCCGACAGCCCTTGAGCTTCGATGTTCGCGGCCGCCTCAGCGCGAATGCGCCCCAGTTCATCACGCGCCTCGCGGCGGCTCTCTTCGTCGGGTTCGACGCCCACGTTGAGGACTGTAACCATTACGCGCTGATTCTGCCGTAGCTGCTGCCCCAGCCCGGATTCTACCCAACGCCGCAGGTCACCCTCAATTTCGTTCGCACTGCGAATGAATGTTTCCATATCGGTATTCTACGCCGAACAGGTGGCTAACGCAACGCACACGGGGCATCGGTGGACGGGTTTGAGATCTCAGATTGGCAAATCTGAGATCTCAAACCGCCCCCCTGCCCTGCCCTCTTTCGACGCAGCTCTCGTTGTTCGGTTTGCGGTCTGAATGTTCCGGTCGCCGCACACTGAAAACTGAAAACTCCCCCTACGCCTTCACGTGGAACTTCCCGCTATCGACCACATGGCCGTTGAGCGATTCGGTATAGTGGCCGTTGATGACGTTGCCGTTGTGCGTGATCGTGCCACTGACCACCACGGTGTATGGGGCCTTCTCTGGGTTGATGGCCGCGGTGAGGGTTAGCGTGATCTTGTCGTGGTTCTTAATGGTCCCCTGCACCACGAAGGCGATGAGATTCCCGTTGGGGTCTTTGCCCAAAATGCCGCCGCTCACCTTGGCGCCCGACTGCGTCTTGAAGGTCAGGTTGATCGGGCTGATCGCGCCGCCGCTGGACGTGAAGCTTCCGGCAAATGCCTTGCCGGTCAAGACCGGGGTGTTCGCCGCCGACACCATCGCGGCGGGTGCCGACGGTGCCGCCGCCAGGGCCGCTGCCAACGGAGTGGCCGATAACATCTGCCGATTTTCCAACTGTTCGAATCCGACCCGACGAGACCGCGAAGTACGCATACCAGGTTCCTTTGCCAAATGCGCGGGTGCCAAAAGGTTATAGTGCTTTACCTGCTTTCTATATTAAATGAAGGCGGGGCGGTTTGCAACTTTTGGGCAAAAAATGCGGCCGGCGTCGCGGTGGAAAAGACGTACTCCTCTCGCTCCGCGAGAGGTCGGACATCTCGCGGAGCGAGATGAGTACAACCTGTAGGGCATAGTGGGGGGGAAGACTTACAGCCGCGGACGGGGCGTGTATTTCGTGTGCAATAGATGGTGCGATTTCTCGCCCAGCGGCTTGCCCAGGAACTCCTCGTACAGTTGCCGGACCTCGGGATTCTCGTGCGATTTCCGCAGATCCTTCCCCTCGTCCTCTTGGTAGATCGCGGCGATGCGACGCTCGCGAATGCTATTGTCGGTGAAACGGGGCTGGCCGCCGCCGCCGATGCAGCCGCCGGGACAGGTCATCACCTCGACGAAATGATACTGCTTCCGGCCCGCGCGGATGGCCGCAATCACCCGCTGGGCATTGCCCAGGCCGTGGGCCACCGCCACGTTCAGAATGGCGCCGTCGAGAAACTTCCAATCGGGCAGCGTGTGGTCGATCTTGAGCGCGGCCTCTTTGACGCCCTTCAGGCCGGCCACGGGCGCGACGCGCAGGTTGGCCATCGGCAGCGGCCGGCCGGTGACCAACTCGTAAGCGGTGCGCAAGGCGGCTTCCATCACCCCGCCCGTGTTGGCGAAAATATCGGCGGCCCCGGTCGAGAGGCCCAGCGGGGCGTCCATCTCGCCGTCGGGCAGACTGCGGAAATCGATTCCCGCGGCGCGGATCATCTTGCCCAACTCGCGCGTGGTCAACACCACGTCCACGTCGCGCACTCCGCTGGAGGCCATTTCCGGCCGCTGGCATTCGTACTTCTTCGCCGTGCAGGGCATGATCGAGACCACGAAAATGTCTTCCGGCCGCTTGCCCAACTTGCCCGCATAATAGGTCTTGGCCACCGCCCCGAACATCTGCTGCGGCGACTTGCAACTGGAAAGGTTGGGCAACAGGTCGGGATGGAAGTATTCGAGGAACTTGATCCAGCCCGGCGAGCAACTGGTGAACATGGGCAGGGCGGCCGGTTGGTGCTCGACCAGCACCTTGCGCAGCCGCGCGAGCAGTTCCGTGCCTTCTTCGATGATCGTCAGGTCTGCGGCGAAATTGGTGTCGAACACGGCGTCGAACCCCAGGCGGCGCAAGGCGGAAACCATCTTGCCCGTGACCAGCGTGCCCGGCTCGTAGCCGAAACATTCGCCCAGAGCGCCGCGGATGGCCGGGGCCGTTTGCACCACCACCTGTTTGCCCGGGCTTTCCAGGGCCTGCCAGACCTCTTCGATCTGGTCCTTCTCGGTGATTGCGCCCACGGGGCAGATTGCGGCGCACTGCCCGCACTGCACGCAGGCCACGCGGTTCAGGTCGTGGTTGAAGGCCGGCCCGATGACGGTCTCGAAGCCCCGGTTCTGCGGGAACAGGGCCCCCACGTCCTGGATCTCGGCGCACACGCTCACGCAGCGGCGGCACTTGATGCACTTGCCGTTGTCGCGCAGCAGGGCCGGCGTGGAGGCGTCGATCCGCTTGCGGATCTTCTCGCCCGTGTAGGCGATCTCGCGAATGCCCAATTCGGCGGCCAGTGCCTGCAACTCGCAGTCTTCACTGCGATCGCAGGTCTGGCACTCGCCGTTGTGCTCGGAGAGCAACAACTCGACCACCGTGCGCCGGGCGTTGCGCACGCGGCTGGTGTTGGTGAAGACCTTCATGCCGGCGGCCGCGGGCATGGAGCAGGAGGCGGCCAGGTTGCGCGCCCCTTCCACTTCCACCACGCACACGCGGCAGGCCCCGATCGTTTGCAAGCCTTCCACGTGGCAGAGGGTGGGGATATTGATGCCGGCCTGCCGGGCCGCACCCAAGAGCGTCGTTCCCTCGGGAACTTCCAGCGGAGTGTTGTTAATCGAAAGCCTGATCGTGGACATGGGTAGCGGATGGTGGATAGTTGTTGCAATTGTAGCAGGCGCACGCCGTGTGCCGTCCGCAATTTACGGCACACGGCGTGTGCCTACTACATTGAAATGATAGTCATGTTTAGTGCCCGTTGTCGCCGTTGGCCGGACAGCGCCGGCCGTAATCGCAGCGCAGGCAGCGTTGCGCCTGCCGCACGGCCACGGCCTCGCGCCAGGGCTGCTCCACTTCGTCGAAGTTCTGGCAGCGCCGCTCCACGGGGATCAGATCCAAGTGCTCGCGGGGCGTGCCGCTCGGCTCCGCCTCGGGGTCGAAGAAGGTGTCGACCGTCTGCGGTTCGCGCCAGAAGGCGTGCAGGGCGCCGGTGAGGTATTGGTCGATGCCCACGGCGGCCCGCTCGCCGGCGGCCACCGCTTCCACGACCGAGGAGGGCCCGGTCACGGCGTCACCGCCCCCGAAGATCCATTTTTCCGAGGTCTGGCCGGTGGCCCCCTTGACGAGAATGTAATCGCGGTTGCGGGTCTCCAGCGTCATGCCGTTGGTGAGCTTCTTCAGATCGAGCGTCTGGCCGATGGCGACGAGGATGTGGTCGGCCTTGAGAATGAAGGCCTCGCCGGCTTCCACCGGTCGGCGGCGTCCGGAGCGGTCGAACTGTCCCAACCGCATCGGCTGGCATTTCAGTCCGACCACGCGGCGGCCGCCGAGGAGCACTTCCATGGGCGCGGTCAAGAGCTGCAGATCGACGCCCTCGTGCTGGGCCTCTTCGATCTCCTCCTTGTAGGCCGGCATCACCTCGCGACTGCGGCGGTACACGACCGTGACGTGCTCGGCGCCCAGGCGCACGGCGGTGCGGGCGGCGTCGATGGCCGAGTTGCCGCCGCCGATGACCACGACTTCCTTGCCCACCGGCACCGACCCGCGCAGGTTATAGGTGCGGAGGAAGGATAGCGCGTCGGTGATCCCCTCGGCATTTTCACCGGGGATGCCCAGGCCCACGCCCAGCGGTGCGCCGATGGCCAGGAACACCGCCTCATAGCCCACCGCCCGCAGCGACTTGAGCGTGAAATGTTCGCCCAGGGCCCTATTGGTGAGGATCTCCACGCCCATCCGTTCGATCATGCGGACCTCGCGGGCCACGATTTCCCGCGGCAGGCGATAGGCGGGGATGGCCTGCACGAGCATGCCGCCCGGCCGCGGCTCCGACTCGAACACCGTGGGGCGATATCCCAGCCGGGCCAGGAAGTAGGCGCACGACAGGCCGGCCGGCCCCGCCCCCACGATGGCGATCTTCCGCTTGGCGTTTTGCGGGTTCTCGCGGGCCTCCGGCAACTGGATCGTCACTTCCTGGTCGACCATGAAGCGCTTAATGCCGCGGATCGACACCGGCTCGTCGAGCGTCGAGCGGCGGCACTTGTCTTCGCAGGTGTGGAAGCACACGCGCGAGCAAACGGCCGCGAAGGGGTTGCGCTCCCGGTGCAAACGCAGCCCCTCGGCATAACGTTTCTCGGCCACCAGCGAGACGTAACCGGGGATGTCCACGTTGGCCGGACAGGCGCTGGAGCACGGGGCATAGACCAACGAGGGGCACACGCCGGCGCGACAGTGCTTGTCGCGGATGTGTTCCACGTACTCGTGCCCGAAGTGGCGGATCGTCGAAAGCACGGGGTTCGGCGCCGTCTGGCCCAGGCCGCACAGCGAAGTGTCCTTGATCATTTCGCCCAGCTCGATGAGCCGATCCAGGTCGGCCTCTTCGCCGCGGCCTTCACATATACGGTTGAGGATCTCCAGCATCCGCTTGGTGCCCACGCGGCAGGGCACGCACTTGCCGCACGACTCCTCTTGCACGAACTCGATGAAGTAGCGGGCCACGTCCACCATGCAACTGTCCTCGTCCATGACGATCAGCCCGCCCGAACCCATGATGGCGCCCAACTCGGAGAGCGATTCGTAGTCCAGCGCCACGCCCAGATGCTGCTTGGGAATGCAACCGCCGGACGGTCCGCCGATCTGGGCGGCCTTGAACTCCTTGCCCGAGGAAGTGCCGCCGCCGATGTCGTAGATCAGGTCGCCCAGCGGCATGCCGATGGGGACCTCGATCAGGCCGGCATTCTTGATGGCCCCGGCCAGGGCGAAGACCTTCGTGCCCTTGCTCTTGTCGGTACCTTGCGAGGCGTACCACTGGCCGCCCCCGAGAACGATGGCCGGCACGTTGGCATACGTTTCCACGTTGTTCAGCAGCGTGGGCTTTCCCCACAGGCCCTTCACGGCGGGGAACGGCGGACGCGGACGCGGTTCGCCGCGGTTGCCCTCGATCGAGGTCAGCAGGGCCGTCTCTTCGCCGCACACGAAGGCCCCCGAGCCCATGCGAATCTCGACGTCGAAATCGAACCCGCTGCCCAGCACGTTCTTGCCCAGAACACCCAGCGCGCGGGCCTGCGCGATGGCAGTTTTCAGACGCGCGACGGCCAAGGGATATTCGGCCCGCACGTAGATATAGCCCATCGACGCGCCGATGGTATGCGCGGCGATGGCCATGCCTTCCAGCACGCTGTGCGGATCGCCCTCCAGCACGCTGCGGTCCATGAACGCGCCGGGATCGCCTTCGTCGGCGTTGCACACGGCGTATTTCTCTTGGCCGGCCGACTGCCGCGTAAGCTTCCATTTGCGCCAGGTGGGGAAACCGGCGCCGCCGCGGCCGCGCAGGCCGGAGATGCGCATCGTCTCAATGACCGCCTCGCCGTTGTTCTCCGTGAGCACCTTGGCCAGGGCCTGGTAGCCGTCCCGCGCCACGTAGTCTTCGATCCGCCGCGGATCCACCAGCCCGCAGTTTCGCAGCACGATCTTCTTCTGCCGCTTGAAGAAGTCCATGTCGGCGGAGTTGGCCACGCAGCGGCCGTCCGCACGGCGGTGCGTCAAGCGCTCGACCACCCGCCCCTTGGCCAGGTGCTCGGCCACGATCTCGGCCCCGTCCTG
Source organism: Thermoguttaceae bacterium (assembly GCA_049509675.1). GTDB lineage: Bacteria > Planctomycetota > Planctomycetia > Pirellulales > Thermoguttaceae > JBEKZQ01. Next base: position 10,886 of record JBEKZQ010000174.1, read on the forward strand.
CGGCTTGAGGTTCTCGTAGAACACCTGGGCGACCGACAGCACGGGGCCGGCCGAACAGGGACCCAGACATCCCGTGCCGATCACCGAGACGCGATCCTGCAAACCCTTGCGGGCCAGTTCGTCTTCGATTGCCGCCTTCAGCCGCACGCTCCCCGAGGCGATGCAGCCTGCGCCCATGCAGATGCGGATCTGCTGGTGGCCGGCGGCCGCCAGGCGCTCCTGCTCGGCCCGGAGTCTGTCGCGCAGGGCGGTCAACTCTCCTGCGGTGGCGATGCGCTCGGTCATGCGTTCTCTCCGTTGGCATCGCTGGCGGCGTGTTCCGGGCGATAGTGTTCCAGAATGCGGGACAAACGCGCCGGCTTGACCCGCTGGTGTACGTCGTCGTCGATCATGATCACGGGGGCCAGTCCGCAGGCCCCGAAACAGCGGCCCACGTCCAACGAGAACTGGCGGTCCGGCGTGGTCTCACCCACTTCCACCCGCAACAGGTCCTTCAACGCGGAAAGCACTTGCTTGCCGCCGCGCACGTAACAGGCCGTTCCCAGGCACACCCGCACCAAGTGCCGGCCGCGGGGCACCGTGGTGAAGAACGAATAGAAGCTCACCACCCCCGCCACTTCGCTGTAGGGCTTATTCAACGCCAAGCCGATCTTTTGCAGGGCCACTTCCGGCAGGTATCCGAACAGCGCTTGGGCAATTTGCAACACGGGGATCAGCGCACCCGGCGTGTCGGCATATTCCTTCAGAACGTCATCCAGTCGGGCCAGCAGTTCCTCCTGCGACGCTTCTTCACAATGGGGGCCCTTTTGATCCACAGCCATCTTGCGGCACGCCTTTTTTGCAATAGTTTTGCTTGTTAAATCCCCTTGGTACGAAGCACTTTAGCACGATTCAATGATATCGCACGCGAAGCCCGCTGCAAGGCAGGAGAACTGCAAAGTCGGGGTCTGGTCCATTTTTCGGCTAATAGGCATTGCCATTTGGCCTGACTCATGACCGAAAACATGGACCT
>JBEKZQ010000175.1:0-11888 GCA_049509675.1 Thermoguttaceae bacterium
GTGGCCGAAGGACCGCTTGGCCGGCATGTCGGCCTTCTTCGCCAAGGTCGGCTACAAGGACACGGAAGAGTGGAAAGAAGAGATCATCTTCTTCGACGCCGGCAAGCCGGGCCCGGCCGAAGGGGTTTTTCCGGACGGCCGCCGGGCAAAACTTTCCGCCGACCGCGACCCGCGCGAGGTCTTTGCCGATTGGCTGATCGCGCCGCAGAATCCCTGGTTCGCGCGGAACATCGTCAATCGCGTCTGGTCCTGGCTCTTGGGTCGGGGCATCATCCAGGAACCGGACGACATCCGACCCGACAATCCGCCCGGCAATCCCCAGTTGCTCGCCTATCTGGAGCAAGAACTGGTCGCCAGCCACTACGACCTGAAGCACGTGTATCGGCTGATCCTGAACTCGAAGACCTATCAGCTTTCCTGCCTGGCGAAGTCGAACCGTCCCGAAGCGGCCGTCCAATTCGCCAGTTATCCGCTCCGCCGGCTGGAAGCCGAGGTGCTCGTGGACGCCTTGAACCAGATTACCGGCACGACGGAGAAATATACCAGCGCCATTCCCGAGCCGTTCACCTTCATTCCCGAGGAGCAGCGTTCGATCGCCCTGGCCGACGGGAGCATCAGCAGTTCGTTCCTGGAGATGTTCGGACGTTCGCCGCGCGACACGGGCTTGGAAGCGGAGCGGAACAATCGTCCCTCCGCCAGCCAGCGGCTGCACTTGTTGAATTCCAGCCATATCCAGCGCAAGATCGAGCAAAGCGCGAAGTTGCAATACTTGATGCAATCGGAGAAGAAGCCGGGCGAGAAGGTGGCGGCACTCTACCTGATGATCCTGTCGCGGATGCCGACGCAAGCGGAACGCAAGGTCCTCGGCGAGTATGCGCAACAGAGCGGCGCGAAGGAACGCAACGCACTGATCGATCTTGCCTGGGCACTGGTGAACAGTCCGGAGTTTCTCTATCGGCATTGAACCCAATGTAGGCGGCACCGGGCACCATGCGCAGCATGGTTGTGTGCCGCGTTGTAGGATGTAGACGTTTGGAACAAACACATGAGCACGGACAACAACCTCGTTTCCCGGCGGGAGGTCATGCGGCACGGTCTGATGGGCCTGGCCGGCGTGGCCCTGGCCGACCGCTTGTGGACTCATGCCCTGGCCGGCACGCAATCCGGCGGGGCGAAGGCCCGCGCGGTAATCCAGATTTGGCTTTGGGGCGGACCGCCGCATCTGGATACGTTCGATCCGAAACCGGAGGCCGGCTACGACTATTGCGGCCCGTTGGCCAAACCGATTACGACCAACGGACCGGGCACGCGGATCTGCGAGTTGCTCCCCTTGTTGGCGCAGCAGGCCGACAAGTACTCGCTCATCCGCAGCATGACCCACGGCTCGAACTCGCACGAGACGGCGGCCTACATGGTGCAGACCGGCCGGCCCTCCAGCGGCCGCGACGTCTATCCCAGCGCCGGGGCCGTGGTTTCGCTGCTGAAAGGCTACGAGGCCGGTTATCGCGGCTTGCTGCCGCCCTACATCGTGCTCACCGAGCCGCAAGGGCGGTTCTCCGAGGCCGGCTTCCTCAACGCCCGCTATAAGCCGTTCGCCACGGGCGGCGATCCCGCCCAGAAACGCTTCGCGGTCGAAGGCGTCGTGGCCCAGGGCATCACCGACCAGCGGCAGCATCTCCGCCGCGATCTGCTGGAAAAGCTCGACATGCTCAGCCTCGCCCTGCCCGGCAACTCCCAACTCGTCGCCCATGAAGACGCGCAGAGGCAGGCCTACGACCTGATCCTGGGCGACGCGGGCAAGGTGTTCGATCTGGCGCTGGAAAAAGACGCCCTTCGCGACCGCTACGGCCGCAACACCTTCGGTCAATCGTGTCTGGCGGCCCGGCGCCTCGTCGAGCGCGGCGTTCCCTACGTCACGATCAACTCCAAGGGCTGGGACACGCACAAGCAGAACTTTCCCACGATGCGCCGCAAGCTGCCGGAACTCGACAAGGGCCTGGCCACGCTGCTGCAGGATCTGTCGTCGCGCGGCCTGCTTTCCAGCACCGTCATTTGGTGTTGCGGCGAGTTCGGCCGCACGCCCAAGGTGCAATGGGAAGCCCCCTGGAACGGCGGACGCGGCCATTACTGCCGGGCCTTCTCCGTGCTGGTGGCCGGCGGCGGATTCAAGGGCGGACAGGTCGTCGGTTCTACGGACGCCAAGGGCGAAGAAGTGCGCCAGCGGCCCGTTTATCCTTGCGACCTGCTGGGCAGCATCTACGCTTTGTTGGGCATCGACACCGCCGCCAAACTGCCGCATCCGCAGGGCCTGGCGGCCCACGTCGTGCCCGCGGCCGACGAGCACGCGCCCTCCGGCGGACTGTTGAAGGAAATCATGTAACACGAGTCCCCCCTCTCTCTCCGGGAGAGGGCGGGGTGAGGGGATTGCGAGAGAGAGGCAACACAGGAAGCCGCGTTCTCTCTCGGTCCCCCTCTCCCTAACCCTCGCCCGGAGGGAGAGGGGAGCTTATCTTGGCGTTCTTGCAAGACAGAAATTACCGCGGGAGTACCTTCGATGAGCCTGGTTCCACGACATGCGCTGCTGGCACTTGCCACGATCCTGGCAACTGCCGCGACGCTTCACGCCCAACTGCCCGGTCCGCACGTCGGCTATGTCTACCCGGCCGGCGCCAAGCAGGGCAGCACCGTGCAGGTCAAGGTCGGCGGTCAGTCGCTCGACGGCGCGGCTGGCGTCTACGTCTCCGGCACGGGCATCACCGCCAAGGTGATCGATTTCAGCAGGCCGATCACCCAAAAAGAAGTGAACATGCTGCGCGATAAGCTCAAAGAAATGCTGGAGAAGAAAGGGCTCTCGACCGACGGTCTCGGCAAGGGCAAAGGCCAGGGCCAGGCGATGTTCGCGCGCGCCAACTGGACTGCCGAGGAATTGAAACAGATCCGGGAGATCCGTCTGAAGATCGCCAACTCCGTCAAGAAGACCGCCACGCCGGCCATTGCCCAGACGGTGACGGTCGAGTTGGCGATAGGGGCCGACACGCCGCCCGGCACGCGGGAGTTGCGGCTCTCGACGCCGCTGGGGCTCTCCAATCCGCTGGTGTTCCGCATCGGCACTTTGCCGGAGTTCAACAAGCCGGCCGAAAAGCCGCAGAACGACAATCCGCGTCTGCAGAAGATCCAGGCGAAGCTCGGTTATCAGCCGGCGCCCGCAGCGTCGCGCCAGGAAATGCAAATCACGCTGCCGACGGTGGTAAACGGCCAGATTCAGCCTGGCGGCGTCGATCGCTATCGCTTCGCCGCCCGCAAGGGCCAGCAGTTGCTCGTCGCGGCCGACGCGCGGGAACTGATCCCTTATATTTCCGACGCGGTGCCCGGCTGGTTTCAAGCGGCGATCTCGGTCCGCGATACCGATGGCGAGGAATTGACCTACGCGGATCATTATCTGTTCCATCCCGATCCGATGCTTCGCTGCGTGATTCCCAAGGACGGCGATTACCTGGTCGAGATTCACGATTCGATCTACCGCGGGCGCGACGACTTCGTCTACCGCGTCACCGTGGGCGACGCCGCGCTGGTTGCCGGCGCCTGCGAAGGGGACAGTCCCATTTTCGTCGAACGAAAATTGGGACAGTCCCCCAACGGCGACAAGCTGCCCGAGTGCGAGGAGAAAGAGCCGAACAATGATGAGGCGACGGCGCAGCGGGTCGCGCTGCCGATCATCGTCAAGGGACGCATCGACGCCCCCGGCGATTGCGACGTCTTTCGTTTTGAGGGCCGCGCCGGCCAGGAGATCGTGGCCGAGGTCATGGCCCGCCGCCTCGGCTCGCCGCTGGATTCGATGTTGAAATTGACCGATTGGAGCGGCCGGCAAATTGCCTTCAACGACGACCACGAGGACCAGGGTTCCGGGCTGCTGACGCATCATGCCGACTCCTACCTGATGACCACCTTGCCCGCTGACGGAACGTATTATTTGCACTTGAGCGACGCGCAGCACAAAGGCGGCGCGGACTTCAGCTATCGGCTGCGCATCAGTCCACCGCAGCCCGACTTCGCGTTGCGCGTCGTGCCGTCCGCCGTCAACGCGCGTGCCGGCATGAACGTGCCGGTGACCGTTTGCGCCCTGCGGAGGGACGGTTTTGCAGGCGATATCCGTCTGGCATTGAAGGGCGCGCCCGCCGGCTTTTCGCTCAGCGGCGGCCTGCTGCCGGGCAAGGAAGACAAAGTGCGGGTCACGCTGAAGGTTCCGGCGATGCCCCTGGACAAACCGATCACGCTGGATCTGGAAGGCGAGGCGAAGATCGGCCCCCGCGATGTCCGCCATGCGGCCGTGCCGGCCGATGACATGATGCAGGCATTCTACTATCGGCATCTGGTGCCGGCCGCGGAGTGGCTGGTCGCAGTCACGGGTCGCCCCCGAGGCGGCAGCGGGCTGACGCTGTTGGGCGCGTCGAGCGTGAAACTGGCCCCCGGCGGCACCGCGGCGCTGCGCGTGGGGATTCCCGGCGGTCCGATTGCCGACCGCGTCCAGTACGTGCTCAGCGATCCGCCCGAAGGCGTCACGATCCAGGAGGTGTCGCGCGGGGAGGATGGCACGCAGATCGTGCTGAGGGCGGATGCCGCCAAAGTGAAGAAAGGCACGCGGGGCAACCTGATCATCGACGCGTTGGTCGAGCGCGTCGGCGAGGCCAAGAACGGCAAACCGGCGAATCGGCGGCGCGTGCCGCTGGGCAGCTTGCCGGCCGTGCCCTTCGAGATTGCGGGAAAGTGACGCGCGGGACCGTGGAAATTGTCTGCGCTCAACAACGGCTCACAGTGCCTTTTCACACTCCGCAACCTGGCGGTCGTAGAAATCTTTGGTCAAGAGCCCGTCGTCGAAGAGCACCTTGATCTGCCGCAAACGGTTGGCCACCTGTTGCTTCGTGAATTTCGCCTTCGTTGCTGCCGGGTCGGCGGCGGCGGGCGCCGGTTTGGGCGGTGCGGGAGGCGGTGCGGGGGTGCGCACGCTCTTGGCGGGCGGTGGCTTCGGCGGCGCAGAGACCAGCAACTTCAAGTCCTGCGCCGGAACCAGGTGTCGCCAGAGGAATGCCTGCATGCGGTCTTCCGCAGGCACGGCCACGTGGGCGACTTCCCCTTGGCCGATCTTCGCCCGGCCTTCGATCACGAGCGTCACGGGCTGCGGACTTTCCGTCAAGGTGGTCTTCACCGCGAGCCGGGCAATCGTCTGCGTGCCCGAGAGCGTGAGCGGGGCGGACGAGAAACCGGCCGGCGGGTCCTTCAAGCCCAGTTGGATGGGGCCGGTAAACCCGTCTTTGCGGATCACCTGAACGTTCGCCGCGCCGCTGCCCTTGCTGGGCAGCGAAATGCTCGACGGCACGCAGAATAGCGCGAAATCGGGCTGCGGCGCGCCGATGCGCAGGCGATACGCATACTCCTCGCCGCCCGAGCGGGCGATATCGCCCAGATGCACGTAGTACGTCCCGTCCGCAGGCAGCGTGAGCGAAACGTAGGAATCGGCATTGTGCGTATTGGCGCCGGCCTCCGGGTCGTCGAAGTCATCGTTATACGCCAGCAACTTGCCGTTGGCGTCGGTGATCTTGAGCACCGAATCCAGCGGCGAATCGAGCCGGCGGGCAAAGACCTCGGCGACGACCGTTTCGCCCGCACGGCCGCTGAACTGAAAAACGTCCCAGTCGCCCTTGCGATCAATGCGCCCGTTGATAATCGTGGGAAGCGTCACCTTCTGCGCGTGCGCCAGGTCGTTGTTGGGCTCCTTCTCGAACTCTTCCGGAAGCGTACCCAAAGCGAACGGCACGAAATTGGAAACGATCCCCTTGCTGTTCGCCGCGATCGAATAGGTGCCCGGCCCGGCATCCGGCGGCGGCAGTAACAACTCGGCCTTGTCGAGATTCCAGCCCTTCATTTCCACCTTGGCGGCAGTGCCCACCCGCGCGCCGAGTGGAAAGATGCTCGTCACGAACGGCAGCTCGCCCACGGTGACGCGATAGACGAAATCCTCGCGGCCGCGGTAGATGGCGTCGGTAATCGTGAACAGGTACTCGCCGTCCTTGGGCACTTCGAACAAGATCACCGGATCGGGCTTGAAACGGTAATCGTCGTCATAGGCCAGTTCCTTTCCCTGGGCGTCGTAAACGGCCATCACCGGCTGGAACCAACCGGGCACGGCGTCGGCAATGAAGGGAATCAGTTGCCGCGCCTGGGTGGAGAACGCCAACCGCTGCCCCTTGCGGGCCTCGAAACGGTAGCGGTTCACCTCGCCGGAGGCGATCTGGCCGTTCACCGTGCAGGGCAGCGTGATGCGCTGCTCCACCTCGTCGTCGGGCCGCTTGCGCAGCGCCTGCTCCTCCTTGCCGAGCACCTGCAGCGTGGCGCTGAGCATCGGCTTGCGGCAAATCTCCGGCAGTTGACCGACGTGGAAGACCAGCGGATTCGATACGCCGCGCAGCGTGGACAGAGTCAACTCGCGCGGGCCCGGCGCAGCGTCCGGCGCTATGGTGACTTCGACCAGGACCAGGTTGGCGATCGAGTTACAGGCCGGCGTGTTCACGATCTGATTGAGCCGCAACTCGATGCGCGCGGCGAGTTTGAGCGAGGGATCGTCCTTCGCCGCCGTCGGTCGTTTGAGATCGGTGAGTTGTTCCTTGAGCAGCGTCATTTCCTGATTGTTCAGTCTGCGCAGGTACTCGACGACCTTGGCCTGCACCCCCGCGCCGGTAACATAGACGCCGTTGACTCCGTCCACGTTCTGGCCGCCCAGCCTGATCTGGAAGGTCGTGCCCTGCTGACCTCCGGCGGGATAGACGAAACCGATATAGGGCCTGGGCTGCGCCTGCGCGGCGGAAACGATCGTCAGCATACCGGCCAGCACGAGGACGGCGACCGGAAAACCCCTCACCCTAGCCCTCTCCCGCAAGGGGAGAGGGGACCGTGTGCCGCCGGCAAGGAACGGCACACGGAGTGTGCCTGCTACGTTAAACATGCTACATGATCTCCGTCAAGAGTCCTGCCGACTTCGCGCCTTCCGACGCGTCGGGCAGCACGTGGGCCTCGAAACCCATGGGATGCGGCAAGCGGGCGCGGACGTCGATGCCGGCAAGTTGATAAATGCTCCCCAGCAAATCGACGGGATAGACCGGACGCTCCTTGACTTCCTCGGCTTTCGCATCCGATGCGCCGACGACCTGCCCGCCCTTGAATCCCCCGCCCGCGACCAGCACGCTGAAGACGTTGCCGTAATGATTGCGGCCGCCGTTCCAGGGCGGTTGCCAATCGATCTTGGGACCTCGGCCGAACTCGCCGCAGCACCACACCAGCGTGCTCTCCAGCAGCCCGTGATCCTTCAGGTCGGCCAGCAGCGCCGCCAGGCCCTGGTCGAGTTGCGGGCATTGCCGGCGCATGGTGGCGAAGTGGTTGCTGTGCGTATCCCAGCCGCCGGGATAGTTGATCACGACGTAGGGCACGCCGCTTTCGGCCAACCGCCGCGCCGCGAGGCACTCCTGCCCGAAGGTATGATGGCCATAACGGTCCCGCAACTCCTGCTTCTCCTTGGAGAGGTCGAAGACCTCCCTGCCGGATCCGAGAATCAATTCATAGGCGGCTTTCTTGGCATCTTCGGCGGCGGCCACCTGGGGGTTGGCCGACATCAGGGCGCCCAGGGTGTTCATCTTGTCCAACAACGCGCGGCGCGTCTTCTGCCGCTCCTCGGTAATGCCGCGGGCAACGATTCCTTCGACCTCGAAGCGCGGCGCGTTGGGATCGCCGCCGGTGGCGAACGGCTTGTACTTCGGTCCCAGGAAGCCCTCTTCGGAGAAGCGCCCCTGCGGCCGGGTCAACACCACGTAGGGTGGAATCAGGCCTTTATAGTCCGGGCCCTTGAAGAGCGAGAACACGGCCCCGATGCTGGGATACGCCAACCGCTCGCCGGGCGCGTGGCCGGTCTGCATCAGATAGGCGGCGGTTTCATGGCCGTTGTTGCGATGGGTCATGCTGCGGATGAGCGAGAACTTGTCGGCCTGCTTCGCCAAGAGCGGAAACAGCTCGCCGATTTGCATCCCGTCCACGTTGGTGGGAATTGCCTTGGCGAACTCGCCCATGTAGTCGCGACCGGCGTCGGGTTTCGGATCCCACGTGTCGATGTGCGACATGCCGCCCCACAAGAATATCTGGATCACCGACTTGGCCTTCGCCTTCAGCGGAGTCTTGGCCGGCTCGGCCGTGGCTGCCAGGGCAGAGCTGCCCGGGCGATCGGCCAGCATCCACACGGCCGCGCCACACAGGCCGCGGCGCAATGCCTCGCGTCGGGTCATCCCCGAGGAGTTTTGCGACTCATGGTTCGTGCTCATGTTCTCGGCTCCCTGTGCTAAGAGCTCAATGACGATAAAGAAATTCCTCGCTGTTGATCAACGCCCAGGCGATGTCGACCCAATCGTCGTGCCGCTTGATCGGGTAGACCTTCACGGGCTTGGCCGCTGCACCCGGCTTGTTGCCGGCCGGCGGCTTGTTCACCTTAACGGGGTTGCCATACTCCAGGGCGATCTCCACCTCGGCGCGCGTGGGCGGACGGGAAAGGATCGTCAGGTACAGCTCCTCGATGATCTCCTCCGGCTTGCGGCCCGACTCGAAGATGGCTTTGAGCTTCGGGCCCTGGTCGAGCTTGCGCTGGACGTGGCTGGAATTGAGCATGTGCAGCCACTGGGCGGGCACCGGCTTGTTGTTGCGTTCGTTCTCCATGCCCGTGGCCCGCGCCGATCGTCCGAACAACGCCAGGAAGGGGCTGGTAATGCTGCCGTCGGCGATGGCGATCGCCGGCTTGTCGGCGGGAATGTAGGTGAAGGGCTCGGGAATCGGGCTGGTATAAAGGTCCGACGTGCCGGTGATCTTGTTGATGGCGTCGATCAGCACCTCGGCATCCAGGCGACGTATCGCGTAGCTGCCGAAATTGGCTTCGGCCGGCCCGGAAGCGGGCGCCCCAGCCTTCGCCCCGGGCATCGCGGAAAGCTGGTAGGTTTGCGAGTTCAAGATCAGCCGGTACAGATGCTTCAGATCGTAGTGGCTGGCGATGAGCTCCTTTTCCAGGCAGGCGAGCAACTCGGGATTGCCGGGCGGATTGTCCGCGCGGATGTCGTCCGGTTCGTGGATGATGCCGCGCCCCAGAAGCCAGGCCCACACGCGGTTCGCGATGCTGCGCGTGAACCAGGGGTTGGTGGGCGTGATCAGCCAATCGGCGAAGACCTCGCGCGGATCGCGATCGGGCGACAACTGGATCTTGGTGCCATCGGGAAACATCGCGGCCGTTGGCGCCGTGACGACCGGCGCCGTGACGACCGGCGCTGCGGCGGCCGATTGCGGCGCGGGAGTTGCCGCTTTGTCGGGCGCGCTCTTCGCCGCCGCTTCCGCCGCTTTATAAGGATCCCAGAAAACGTGTTCTTCCTTCCACTCCCGCGTGGGCTTGTAGCCGACCTTCGCGAAGAAGACCGCCATGCCCGAGAGCCGCTCTTTGGGCCAGGCGTCGGCCCGCGTTCCCATGAAGGTCAAGGCCACGGCCATGGCCGTGCCTTCCGGGGTCCGATTTTGGATGGCGCGGTAGAAGTTCACCGGGCCGACGCGGAAATTGCTGCCGCTGGAGGTGAGCATCTCGCGGACGAACGTGTCGTAGGGCTTGTTCGCGGCGATCGACGCCCACACCCAGCGGTGATAGGCCTGGGCCGCGTTGGGCCAAAGGTTGACGGGAAACTCGGCCTTGATGCGCAGCACGTCGCCCCATTTCATGGCCCAATAGTCGGCGAACTCGTCGCGCTCGATCAGGCGATCGATCAGCAGCCGGCGTTTGTTCTTCGCATCTTGATCCTGAATGAACTCGCGCGCCTGCTCGGCCGTGGGCAGCGTGCCGATCACGTCGAGATAGGCACGGCGCACGAAGACCGCGTCGGAACAAAGCGCGGGTTGAATGCCCAGGGACGACAGCTTGGCGAAAACCAGCTTATCGATCTGACTGACGGGCACGGGCGGCATGGGGCTTTCAAAGATGCCGGGCGCGTCCTCCGCAGTCGCCGCTCCGCCTCCGACCAACAAGAACAGAGCCGCGGAAATGAACCACGTGGTTCTCATGCGTTTCAACTCCGTGCGGGGGGCATCTCGTGCCACTCGGTGTCGAGTGTCGGAGTTACCGTCACGGCGAGGATGCCCGTTTGCGGTGGGGCCAAGCCGCCGGGGGCTTGGAATACCTATCATCTTAGCAACATGGCCCCAGCCGTGTCGAGCCGGTAGAACTGAAAATCGGGGTCTGGTCCATTTTTCGGCTGATAGGCATTGCTATTTGGCCTGACTCATGGCCGAAAACATGGACCTGTCCCCTGCGTCCCTCCTTTGCGTCCCTTTGCGTCGGCTCCCCACCCCAACCATCTCCCGGAGGGAGAGGGGGACCTCGAATTGGCGTTTTGCACGTTTGCGGCTGTTCCTCATGTCAGTTCCCAACCGCGTCGATAGGTGAGTCGCAGATAGCGATCGGCTTCCGGGCAGTCGATCGCCTTCAACGCCGCGGCGTCCCAGCGCAGTTTCCGGCCGGTCCGCAAGGCCACGTTCGAGAGCAGCGCCGCCTCGGCCAAGGGGCCGGAGTAATCGAAGTTGCAGGTGGTCGGCGTGCCGCGTTTGCAGGCCGTGATCCACTCCGCATGATGCCCGATCGAATTGGGAATCGTCGGCTGCGGCCGCTTGAAAGCGGCGAAGCGATCCTTCGGCAGCAACTCGTGCCGGCCATAGTCGGCAATGAGCATGCCGTCCGATCCGACCAACAGCACGGCGCTGCCCCACGGCGGCACGCCGCGCTGCCTGGCCCAGGCCGGATAGCCGCCGCCATGATACCAGTTGAGCACAACGGGCGGCTGCTTGCCGCGGGCGGGAAACTCCAACCGGGCGATCGTCCAGCGGGCCGCGCTCTCCGGATGGACCGGCCCCCGGGCCTCGACCGTGTCGGGGTATCGCAGGTCCAAGGCCCAGAACGCCAGGTCGCAGTAGTGGCAGAAGAAGTCGCCAAGCTGCCCGGTGCCGAACGTCCACCAGTAGCGCCAATGGAACGGCGCATAGGCCGGATGGTACGGCCGATACGGCGCAGGACCGAGCCACAGGTCCCAATCGAGCGTCTTGGGCACGGGGGGCGTGTCCTTGGGCGGATCGGGCTGATCCATGGCGGTCGGCTGCGGCGGCCCATTGAAATCCGCGCCCAGCCAGGCGTGGACCTCGCCGATCCGGCCGATCGCCCCGGCGCGGACCAACTCGACGACGCGGCGATAGTTGGCCTCGGCGTGGATCTGCGTGCCCATCTGCGTAGCCAGGCGCTTCTCCACCGCAAGGCGGGTCATCAGTCGCACTTCCTCGACCGAATGCGCCAGCGGCTTCTCGCAATAGCAGTGCTTCCCCATGCGCATGGCCGTCAGGCCGGCCACGGCGTGCGTGTGATCGGGCGTGCTGACCACCACCGCGTCGATCTGCTGCTGGACCGCTTCCAGCATTTTGCGGAAATCGGCGAACGTCCTCGCCTTCGGGAACCGCTTTGCCGCTGCGGCGAGCGCATTGGCGTCGACGTCGCACAGCGCCACGACATTCTCGCCGGCGACGCCATCCAGGTTGTCGCGGCCCCGGCCGTTGACGCCGATGACGCCGATGTTGAGCTTCTCGTTGGGCGACCGTGTCTGGGCCAACGCGGGCGCGCCCACCGCCGCCCCCGCCAGGGCCGTGCGCTCCAAGAACCTGCGACGGCTGATCCGATTGTGACGCTTCATGATCGATTTCCCTCCCTCATTCTTTGCATTGCGATGCACTCAGGATAGTGTGCCGCGAAAGTGTTGTCGAGCATTTTCCAGCCGAACAAAGTC
>JBEKZQ010000175.1:11912-22135 GCA_049509675.1 Thermoguttaceae bacterium
GGCTAGTGTCAAGCATCACCACTTTGCCGCCGTCCTGTCGTCCCCTCGTGCTCTGGCGATTACCGCTGTCCTTCCCAGATTTTCTGCTTGATTGCGGCCGGCAACCGCGGTAGGCTAACGGCGCCGGTTGCCCGTAGGACGGATTGCCAATCCGTCCGTGTCTTGTGGGACGGATTGGCAATCCGTCCTACGATGATTGCGACGGCTAACGGCGCTGCCTTGGTATCACGCCTTCCATCCTCCCACCCTCAGTACGGAGTCAAGCCCATGAGTCATCCTGCCAATCGTCGTCAGTTCCTGAAGACCACGGCCGTCGTCTCGGCCGGCTATTGGGTCGCGGGCGGCATCGGGCGCGCCGCAACCCGTTCGCCCAACGATAAGCTCAATATCGGCGTCATCGGCGTCAACGGCCGGGGCCGCGACAACTTGAACTCGGTGGCCGGCGAGAACATCGCCGCACTGTGCGACATCGATGAAAACAACCTGGCCGACGCCGCCAGGCAGCACCCCAAGGCCAAGACCTACGTGGATTGGCGAAAGCTCGTTGACCAGAAGGATCTGGATGCGGTCGTGGTAAGCACGGCCGACCAGGTTCACGCCCTGGCGAGCAACTGGGCCATGCAGCGCGGGCTGAGCGTGTACTGCGAGAAGCCCCTGGCCCACAGCGTCTACGAAGCCCACGTGGTCCGCCAAACTTACCTGGCCAACAAGGGCAAACTGTCGACCCAGATGGGCACGCAGATCCATGCCGAAGGCAACTATCGCCGCGTGGTCGAACTGATCCAATCGGGCGCGATCGGCCCGGTTCACAAGGCGCATGCATGGTGCGGCCGGATCGGCCCCGGCGGCGGCCTGCCGCAGGGCGAGCAGCCCGTGCCCAAGCACATTCATTGGGATCTTTGGCTGGGCCCGGCCCCGTGGCGGCCGTTCAACCAGGCCTACTTGCCGGGCAATCTCACCTGGAACCGCTGGTGGGACTTCGGCAACGGCACGCTCGGCGACATGGGCAGCCACGTGATCGATCTGCCCTTCTGGGCCTTGAAGCTGGGCGACCCGCTCTCTGTCGAGGCCCACGGCGATCCCAGCCCGGCCTCGCCCCATACCAACGCCCGCTGGCTGATCGTCACCTGGGAACATGCGGCCATCGCCGACCGGCCGGCGGTCACGTTGACCTGGTCCGACGGCGTGAAGCGGCCCGAGTCGCCTGCCGGTTTCGACTTGAACCAGTGGGGGCTGGGCGTGTTGTTCTATGGCGAGAAGGGCATGTTGCTGGCCGACTACGGCCGCTACATCCTGCTGCCCGAGGCCAAGTTCAAGGGCTTCCAGCCGCCCAAGCCGTGGCTCAAGCCGTCGCTGGGGCATCACCAGGAGTGGATCCACGCCTGCAAGACGGGCGAACCCACCACGTGCAACTTCGACTATTCCGGCCTGCTGGTCAAGCACAACCTGTTGGGCAACGTGGCCTATCGCGTGGGCAAGAAACTGCAATGGGACCCGCAGAACCTGAAGGCCGTGGGCTGTGCCGAGGCCGACGCCTTGATCCGCCGCGCCTATCGCCCCGGCTGGACGCTCTAGGATCGGCGAATGAATAAGCGTCGCAACAATCGTACTCATCTCGCTCCGCGAGATGGAATTCATCACGCGGAGCGTAATGACTACTTTCGAGAACAGGACAGCAACTATCTTGCCGATCCTGAGCACTACCGCCCGATTCCCCTTGCCGAAAAACTTGCCAATCCGAAGTCCGTGTTCGTTCCAATGCCCTGACGGCCATTGCAAGCCAGGAACATCCCGATTCCAGGGTTCCCCGTCTTGAAAGTATCGTCCGTGACCCGGGCTTTCTCGACGCCGTTGATGTACACGGTGATGACGTTGCCGACGATCGACGCCTTCAGCGTGTCGCCGTTGCGGAGTCCACAGTCGGCGCCGTTCATCTTGGCCAGATAGGTGAATTTCCCGAGCGGGCCGTCCCATCGGACAACGTTCACGTAAGAGGAACCGTCGGCAACGCAGCGGGCGAAACATTCGTACCCCGTCGTGCGATGGGGCGCGCTCGCAAAGCGCAGCAGGATCTCGATTTCCTGATAGCACTTGGAGTTGGGGTGCTTGATACATACTTTTCCCCAACCTTCCTGGTCAGGTGGAAATCCGGAGAGGAGGGCATAGGAATCCCTGTACTGTCTAGCGCCGGTCTCCGTGCCGGTTTGAGTGCTATAGGCCATACCGCCGCTTTTCCTGATGTTGGTCCAATCCAGCCCGTTATTAGACCACCTTCCGCCTTCAGAAAGAGGGTTTTCCGTATCCTTGAACGTGGTGCTATATGTCTGGGCGAAGCCGGCCGCAGATAGGGACGCCAACGCCGTCAAGGCAACAAACGCCCGTAGGGAGGCCGCTGCCGTACGCGCTGGTCCCGAGCCAACGAACTTCCGAAACGAACAGGTTGTATTCATTGTTCCTCCACGTTCGCGATGATGTAATCCGCAATCGAGCAGGCGAGATCGAAGACTCTTTGCGGTCATTGCAGCTCTCTTTGCTCAGGCGGCAGCGGCTCGCTGGGCTTGACGCCGTACTTCTTCTCCCTCGCCCGGCCCCAGGGGCAACCGCCGAAGGTGACCACCATTTCGATCGTTTGCAGGAAGCGGGCGAAACGATTGCCGTTCCTGGCCCGGGTGCAGATCGGACAGCGTTTCTCGCAGTATTCGGGGTCGAACATCCCTCGTCCTTTCATGGTGTTTCATTTACAGCAACGCCAACACGCGGCTAGGGCCGCCCGTCGCGCCGGCAATCTTCGGGGCGCCCACGACGATCGTCGCGCCCTTGGCGGGAAGCTGGCCCAAGGCGGCAACGTTCTCCAGACCCCATTTGCGATGGCCCAGCCAATAGTGGTGCGCCGGAAAATCCCCGCTCGGGCCGGGATCAAGGCTCAGAGTGTCGGTGGCGATCCCCTTGACGTCGCACTGCTCCTGGAGGAACCGGACCGCCTCCACGTGAAAACCGGGGAAGTGGAACCCGCCATGCTCGTCCAAGCCGAAGAACTTGCGGGCGTCGCGTACGCGCAGGTCCCAGCCGCTCAGCAGGGCCACCACGGCCCCGGCCGGGATCGGTCCATGCTGCCGCTGCCACGCCTTGAGGTCGTCGGGCGTGAGTTGCGTATCCGCGTTGGTTGCGGCACGGGCCCGAATGTCCACGACCACCAGCGGCCCCACCAACTGATCGGCGGGAATCAGATCGGCGCTGGGGCCGGGCGTGCAGTGCAGCGGCGCATCGAGGTGCGTGCCGCTGTGTTCCTGCAAGTGCCAGCGATAGGCGTTCCACTTGTCTTTGCCCAGCTTGCCGACCCGCTCCATCACAAAGGGGTTCGGCCAGGTCATGGGGAAGCTCGCGCTGAGCGTGTGCGTCAGATCCACAACCCGTTGGAAGCCGTGACGCGGCGGCTCGTCGCCCTTGGCAACCGACGGGGCGATGGCGCCGGCACAGGCGGCAAGGCCCACTTGCCGCAGGAAACCGCGACGTGAAGCCGCTTCGGCGAGTTGCATCGTGCAGGCTGGCAGGCACATAGATTCGAACCCTCAGCGCTTCGGAGGCGGCTCGTCGGCCTTCACTGCCCGTGCGATCCTTTTCAACTGCCCGAAACCAAAGTCCTTGAGCAGGCCCGTCTTGGGCTCCAGCGGCCAGTCCAGCGTACACACGCCGCCTTGGCGGTTGCAGGCGTTGATCCAGTCGATCAACTCCTGATCGCTGAACTGGTTGGCCTCACCTTGGCCGTGATAAACGTTTCCGCAATAGATCTTGCCGTGCCACAGGATGCCTGCTTGGGCGGGCCGGCTCTTCGGCGTCAAGCGGCTCAGGTACTGCTTGCGCCAGGTATCGCCTCCGGTGTAATCATCAAGCCCTTTGCGGACACAGGCCTGCTCGTTGCCGCCGTAACTGAAGGCGATTACCGCCTGGGGATTCGCGCGGCGAACAATGGAACCGATCGTCGTCCAATCGCAGGGCTGGTCTTTGTAGGTGTCAAGTTCCATGCCGTCGAACCACCAGCCGGCGATCTTCTCCTGGTATCGGTCGGCGTACTCTCGGAGAACATCGGCCCGTCGCTTGCGGCTTTCCGCCGACGGCGGCGTCTTCTCATTCAGCCCCCCACGTCCCCGGCCGTCCTCCATCAAGCCCGCCGAGACCTTGGGCTCCTTCATGTAGCCATTTAAGCCGGCGAAGTAGCAGATCAGCTTGACGCCTTTGGCATTCAAGGCATCCGCCAATTCCATGATCAGATCTCTGCGCGCGCATTTCTCCCCGGGAGCATATCCCGTGTACTGGTTGAATGCCTTGTTGGGAGCGCAGGACCATGCGAAGTAGTGGTCGTCGATGCAGAAGATGACCCAGCCCACGCGGGCTTCCGCCACCTGGTTGGCAAATCCCCGCACGTCGAAACCATCCACGAATCGGTTCCACCGCTCGGCGGTCATCTGTGCGGGTTTCGGGAACTGGGGCTTCGTCGCCACCGAGTAGCCCAGCAGGATGCGGTGCTGATAGTGTACGAACAGGCCGTACTTGGCTTTGAGCATCCAGCTCGTATCGCCGCTGCCGGCGTTTGCACGGGCTTGGAACAGAACAACCGCCAACAGGGCAACGACGCCGGTGCGCACGGTTGTCATGGGGAACCTCGCGTAATGCACGCCCGGGAAAGATGGGCCATCACGTAGGGCCCCTTGGCAATCACGGCGATTTTGGCTTCCGGGCCGTGCTCGCAGAGGGCCTCGGCCACGGCCGTTTCCACGCTGGCCACCGGCTCGACGAACATCCGCCGCAGCGCCTCGGCCGGCAGGCCGTCGGTAAAGACCTTCACCCGGGCCTTGCGGCGCACTTTGACGAACTCTTCCAGTTGCCACTGGTCCATGACGAAGTAGTCGTCGCCCAGGATCCGCTCCATGAACGCCTCAAGCGTCGGGTTCTCGTCGAACAACCGCTGGAACTCGGGGCTGCCGATCCCTTCGCTCATGCCGGCCGCCAGGATAATCGTGCCGCCGGGCTTGACGATCGGCAATGCCGCGGCCATTCCCTTTACCGATTGATAATAGGTCGCGTCCAAGGGGTATCCGGCCGAACTGGTCAGCACGATGTCGACCGGCGCGTCGATGGTATCGGTCACCAGGTGGTCGGCGAACCGCGCTGCCTCGAGGAACGCCTGTTCCAGATCGCCCGCCACGACCGCCAGCACCCGCCGACGATCGTCGAGCACGACGTTGACGATGAAATCGCAGCCGGCCATCCGCGCGATGCGGGTGTTCTCCTCGTGGACTGGATTGCCTTCCAGGCAGCCGCTGCGGGCCCGGGGATCTTCCAGAAATTTCGGGCCGTGCCAGACCTTGATGGTCTCCAGGGCGGCCAGGCCGGGGCAGATCAACTTGCGGCCGCCGGAGAAGCCGGCCATGAAATGCGGCTCCACCAGGCCAGTGGTGATCTTCAGCTCCGCCCGCAAGTAGCGGCTGTCGATCCAGGCGGGCACGCCCCGCGGCGTCTGGCCAAGGTACGTGTGCTGAGCCAGGTTCTTGCCGTCGTGGCTTTCCACGCGATAGCCGGCAAGGATCGCCGGGCCGAGCATCTCGGCCAGTTCCGCCCCGGTGCAGGGACGGTGCAGTCCCGTGGCCACCAGGATCAGGATCTCGGCGCGTGGGATGCCGCTTTGCTCGAGCGTGGCCAACAGCGGCGGCAGGAGCAAACGGTTGGGCACCGGCCGGGTGACGTCGCACACGGCCACACACGCGCTGCGGCGGCCGCGAGCCAACTCGGCCAGGGGCGGCGTGCCCAGCGGGGCCGCCAGGCATTGCCGCACCGAGTCCTCGGGCGACGGCAGCGCCTGGGCCGCCTGATAGCCCAGGCACTTGACCACGTTGCGGTCGGGCAGCTCCACCTCCAGGCCGGTCCGGCCGTACTCCAAGCGTACGCGCATGGCAGAGGGAAAGGGTTATTTTTTTCCGGCAGGGGCCTTGGCGGCCGTGCCCTCGGCTTCGGCGCCTTCTTCGTCTTCCTTCTTCTTCTTTTTCTTCTTCTTCATGGCCAGCTTATAGACCCGCACCTTGGGCAGGCCGAACGGGCTTTCGCCTTCCGCCCAGCGGTCGGCGGCCTTCAGTCGTTGGATGCGTTCGTCGCGGGTGAGCACGCTTCGAGCCCGAGCCAGTCCCAGCCGCGTCCGCAGACTCTTGTCCATCGTCATGGTCGATCAACTCCTCCGGGGATAATCCGTTAAGTATAGGGAAAGCGGCTGGAATTCGCAAGGGGGTGAAATCCGCCGCCAGGAGAACTGCAAAGTCTGACGCAAAGGCACCCAGAGGGTACCCGGGTCCATGTTTTCGGGCAGGGCGTAAAGGCCATCGCGACGCCTGCGAGCCAAAAAATGGACCAGACCCCGACTTTGCAACTCTCCGAGATCCGCCGCCGATCCTCTTACGGCTGGTCTTCTTCCTGGTGTTTTTGCCGAATTTCTTTGGCCCGGGCCTGCATCTCGGCGGCCTTGTCTGCCTCCGGCGGATTCATCTTCGAGAGCACGTCGGCATGTGCTTCCAGCGTCACCGCCAACTCGGGATCGAGCGGCACCAGTTCCTTCTCCTCAATTGCCAGGGCCTGATCCAGGTTTTCATTGGCCTGCTTGAAATCCTCTTTCTGGGCCAAGAGGATCGCCATTCCTCGCAACAAGGGCGCCACGTCGCGATGGTCCTGCCCGTACAGCTTCTCGACCATTTCCACGGCCTGCTTGTAACCACGGATGCCCCGGTCCAATGTCGTGGGGCTGTTGTCCAACGAGGCGAGATCGCCCAGCACGCGGGCCAGCAGCGGATGGTCCTTATTGCTGTACGTGGCTTCCAAGGCCTCTTTGGCCTTGGTCAAGTACGGTCGGGCGTCACGGGGCCGGCTGCGGGCAATCTCCAACTCGCCAAACGTACACTGTTGTGCGGCCACTTCCGGATGTTTGCTCTCGAATGCCGTAGCGCAGATCTTCTCCGCTTGCCGACACAGATCCTCCGCCTGGCCGTAGCGGCCCTGGAGGATTTCCAGTTCGGCCATGTGATCCAACTCGGCGACCAGGAACGGGTGCTCCCGCCCCCACAGGCGTTCCACCAGCGCCTTGGCGCGGAGGCCGTAGGCGGAGGCTTTGACGTAGCGGGCCCGTGCGGCGTAGGCGCGCGACAAATTGTCCAGCACCCCGGCCGCCAGAGGATGATCGCCGCCTACGCCCTTCTCGACAATGGCCAGGGCTTCCTCGCCCGTAGTGACGGCCGCCTTCGACTCGCCCACGGCCCGGTCGATGGCCGACTCCGCATTCAGGTCCAGGGCCAGGATCGGATGGTCCTTGGGCAGGGCCTCGCGGCGAATCGCCGCCGCCTGGTTGAAGATCTCCCGGGCTTCGTTGTATTGACCCCGCGCCTGGTAGAGCACCGCCAGATTTCCCTGGACTGCGGCCACGTGCGGATCTTGCGTGCCCAGCGCCTTGGCGAAGGAGTCGCGGGCCCCCTGCAAGAGCTCCTCGGCACTCAGGTAATTGCCTTGCAGGGCGTACACGACCGCTCGATTGTTCTGGCTGGCCGCCACGAAAGGATGATCTTTGTCGAACGCCTTGGTCCATTGGTCGTCGCTCTCGCGGGTCAGTTTGACCGTCTCCTCCAGGTCCTTGCCGCGGGCCAGCGACAACAATCCGCGGAGGTGTGCGTAGGCCGCCGCGAACGGCTCGGAGGCGGAACTCTTATCGCGGCAGGCCCTGGCCCGCTCGGCCGCCTTCTCGGCCTCGCGGAACTCGCCGGTTTGCATGCGGGCCATCGCCAACTGGCACAAGAGCATGGGGTTCTCGGGCGTGCGCTTCAAGGCCGCTTCGTAGGCGCCGGCCGCCTCGGCGAAACGGCAGGCGTACATCTCCAATTGCGCCTCGACGGTGCGGATCCGCGCTTCGTCGGCGCCGGCGGCCTGCGAGGCCTTTTCCAGCAGAGGCCGGGCATCCTGGAAGCGGCCCTGGGCAATCGCCTTCAGTGCCAACTGGCACGGTTCGGCGTCGTCGCGAATTAGTTTCGCCCCCTCGCCGGCCTGCGGCGGCAAAATGGGCGGCTCGACTACCGCCAGATGCGCGTCGGGCAGGACGAGGATCCCGGCCACGATTTCCTCGCCCAGCACGACAGTCAGGTCGTCGATCACCGGCTTCCTGATGCGCACCGGCGTCCATGGCGTCCACAGCCACCACACGGCCGATAGCGCGAAAATTGCCGACCCGGCCAACAGTCGCGGGCTCAGGTGGCCTACGACGGGAAGCCGCAGCCCGCGCCGCCGCGGCGGCAGCCGCTCCACCCGCCCCCCGCGCAACTCCTTGCCGAAATCGGATTGGTAGGGATGCGGCGGCGTCCGGTCCATCATCCCCAGCGACGACTCGCGCGGACGCGTGGCCAAGTTGAAAATGATGGTTGCCAAGGCGGCAAAGCCCAAAGCCAGGGCCCGCTGCGCCGCCCACGGCAGCTCATGCCTCGGCGGCAACCAATGGGCCGCGGCCGCATACGCCACCAGCCCGGAAACGGCCAGCAGCAGCAAGACCACGCGCACTACGGGGTGCCCGGTCGAGGACCGGCCCCCTGCGCGACGCAGTGCGGCTGCCGTGCGAGGATTGATCGGGTTCTTCGCCATCGCAGTTCTCAGAAAGTGTATGAACCGTCGCCGCCGCCCACCAATCGACGCAGAACAGGAACAAGAATGCCTCTATCCCCCTCCCGGTCCCTATTCTAATACCATTGGGTGGTGGTGGCAAACAACCGCCTCACCATCCATGCTACAATAGTTCTGGCGAATTGCCTATATGGGGAAACAGGAGAACTGCAAAGCCGGGGTCTGGTCCATTTTTCGGCTGATAGGCATTGCCATTTGGCCGGACTCATGACCGAAAACATGGACCCCCTTGCGTCAAACTTTGCAGTTTTCCTGTATTGGGGAAACACAAGGAGACTCTTGACATGTCGTGGAAACGATACGCACTGATCTGTTGGGCGGCGAGCCTGTTGGCCCCTTGGGCGGGCTGCGGTTCCAATCCGCCGCCTGCCCGGAAACCTGCGGCGCAAGCGGAAGACGCGGCCGGCACTGCGGAAATATCCAAGAACCTGGCCCAATTGAGCGAGTCCGATCGCAAGCTGGCCGAGAAGCAGAAGATTTGCCCGGTCAGCGGCGAACTGTTGGGCTCCATGGACAAGCCGGTGAAGGTCGTCGTCAAGGGACGTACCGTGTTCCTGTGTTGCGACGGCTGCAAAGCGGAACTGGAGGCCGATCCCGACAAGTTCCTGGCGAAACTCGACGGCAAGAAATAGTTTTTTATGAAGCTGCAATTCCTCGGCGCCGCCCGGCAAGTGACCGGCTCTCAGTACTATTTGCAAACCAACGGGGCCCGCATCCTCATCGATTGCGGAATGTTCCAGGAGCGCGACTTCCTGGTTCGCAACTGGGAACCTTGCCCGGTCCGGCCGCGGGACATCACGGCCGTGCTGCTCACGCACGCGCACATCGATCATTGCGGGCTGTTGCCGAAGCTGGTGGAAGAGGGGTTTCGCGGGCCGGTGCTGGCGACGGCGGCCACGGTCGACCTGGCGGAGTTGGTGCTTCGCGACGCGGCCCAGATCCAGGAAGAAGACGCCGCGTTCAAGCAAAAGCGGCATCGCAAGGAAGGCCGGCGCGGCAAGTACCCGGAAAAGCCCCTCTACACGGCCGCCGACGTGGACCGCACCGTACCCTTGCTCAAGGCCGTGTGCTACGACCAGGCCGTGCCGATCAGCGATCATGTTTCGGCCGTCTTCCACGACGCCGGCCACATCCTGGGTTCAGCCATGATCGAACTGATGGTCGGCGAGAACGAGCATGTCCGCCGCCTGATCTTCAGCGGCGACATGGGGCAAAAGGACCGGCCGCTGGTGCATAATCCGACCGAGTTCACCGCGGCCGACTACGTGGTCATGGAATCGACCTACGGCGACCGCGTCCACGAGAACCACGGCAACATCGAGAAGCAGTTGGCCGACGCGATCAACCGGGCGGTCCATGCGGGCGGGAAGGTGCTCATTCCCATTTTCGCCATCGAGCGGGCCCAGGAGTTGATCTACTATCTCGGTCGCCTGGTCCGGGACGGCCGCATCCCGCACGTGCCCGTCTTCCTCGATAGTCCCATGGCCGCCGAGGCCACCAAGATTTTCCTTCGTTATCGTGACGCT
>JBEKZQ010000176.1:0-11877 GCA_049509675.1 Thermoguttaceae bacterium
AGCAGTTGTTGGCCGTAGGGCGCTCTTACCGTATCGATCAGGGCCGTCTTGCCGTCGCGCAACAGATAGGCGTTGTACGTGCTGCCGTGATCGGTCTGGTAACTGTGGAAATCGCGGACGGCCCAGTCAACATAGCCGACCCAATCGATGTTCGGACGAACTGCGGTACTCATCGACAGGTTATCCTTCAGCATGATCGTGATCACTGCGCGGGGCAATGCAAAGCGACAGGGCCAAAATGGCCAGCAACACTGCGGCCGAAACGTTCGCCAGCCATCCGCCCGCTTCGTGCATCTCGTGCGGCTGGTAGTGCAACTGCGGCAGCCAGGCCTGGAGGGGCGGAGCGATCTGGTCCAGCAGCAGGCCGCACAGCACGGCGCTGAGCAGGACCGTCAACAGATACAAGAGCGAGGTGCGAGATCCGAGCACTTTCCACAACGTGAGGAAGGTGGCGGCATTCGTGGCCGGGCCGGCGATCAGAAAGGCCAGCGCGGCGCCGGGCGAAGCGCCCAGGTACAGCAGCCCGGCGGCGATCGGCACCGACGCGGTGGCACATACATAGAGCGGCGCGCCCGCCGCGATCATCAGCAGCATCGAAACGATCCCGCCGCCAAGATAGCAGTGGAAGTCATTTGGCCGGGCCAGGCCCGCCATGATGCCGGCAATGGCAATTCCCAGCAACAAGGAAACGGCCAGGTCGCGTGGGAGCGTGACGAAGCCGTAATGCGCGGCCCGCCACAAGAAGTTCTGCGATCGGTCGCCCGCACAACATTCCTCCGCGCAGGGGGGCGGCACTTCGGCGGCCTCGGCACCGTTGCGCGGGCCGCAGGCGAGGACCAGGGCCCCGCCCAGCAGACCGCTTACCAGCGCAGCAATGGGACGAAACAGGGCGAACACCGGGCCCAACAAGGCGTAGGTCACGGCGACGCCGTCCACGCCGGTTTGCGGCGTGGAGATCAAGAACGCGGTGATCGCCGCCCGGCTGGCCCCGTGCCGCCGCATGCCGAGCGCCACGGGAATCACCCCGCAGGAACACAACGGCAGCGGCACGCCCAGCAGCAAGGCCTTCAGCACCGCGCGCATGCCGCCGCCCAAGTGCCGCTGGGTCCACTCGGGCGAGATCCAAATCGACAGCAGCCCGGCCGCGGCAAAGCCGAACAACAGGTAGGGCGCCATGTCGCCCAACACGGCCCAACTCGCCGCAAGGATGTTGCACAAAGTCGCGATGATGTTCAACGTCTCTTTACGTGGCGTGTTTCGCCAGGTACTCGGCCACGCCCTTGCCGGTCGGCTTCATCGCCTCCTGGCCTTCTTTCCAGTTGGCCGGGCAGACCTCGCCGTGGCTCTCGGTGAACTGCAGCGCATCCAACATGCGCAAGGCCTCGTCCACGCTCCGCCCCAGCGGCAGATCGTTGACCAACGCGTGGCGAACCACGCCCTCCTTGTCGATCAAGAACAACCCCCGCAGGGCAATGCCCTGGTCTTCCAGCAGCACGCCGTACTGCCGGGCGATGTCCTTTTTCAGATCGGCCACCAGGGGATAGTTGATGGGCCCGATGCCGCCCTGGTTGCGGGGCGTGTTCTTCCAGGCCAGGTGCGTGTAGTGCGAATCGACCGAAACGCCAAGCACTTCCGCCCCCTTCGCCTTGAACTTCGCCAGGGCCTTGTCGAAGGCGATGATCTCCGACGGGCACACGAAAGTGAAGTCCAGCGGATAGAAAAACAACAGCACCTACTAGCCGCGATACGAAGAGAGGGTCAGATCGGCAAACGAGTTGTCGGCCATCACCGCGGTGGCGGTGAAATCCGGGGCGGGCTTGGTTACCAGGCAACAAGACATTTTTTCTACTCCTTGTCTGACGGTTTTCTTGCTTGGGATGATAGAGGTTGAAGGCGGCTATTCGGCGCGGCGGGCCAACTCGCCGTCGAGCATGAACAGGCCCACGTTGCCCTCGCCCATCATCTTCAGTTTCTCGACGATCGTGCTTGCGTGGGCCTCCTCCTCGACCTGCTCGCCGACGTACCACTGCAGGAAATTGAACGTGGCGTAGTCGGCCTCGGAGTCGGCCATCTTCACCAGGCAATGGATCATGCCGCTGATCTTGCACTCGTGCTTGTAGGCATTTTCAAAAGCGTCCAGCACCGAGGCCCATTCGGCCCGGGGGGCGGCGATCGGCTGCAAGGCCACGCGGCCGCCGCGCTCGACGATGTAATCGAAGAGCTTCATGGCGTGTTTCCATTCCTCGCCCGACTGAGTGCGCATCCAGCGGGCCATGCCGTGAAAGTTCCGCGCCTCGAAGTAGGCCGACATGGAAAGATACAGGTAGGCCTAATCGACCTCGGCTTTGATCTGGTTGTTCAAGGCGTCTTGCACGGTCGGTTTCAGCATGTGCGTTCTCCTTCAAGGGGGTGATTGTGTCCGGTTTGCTGCCGACATGAGGGACAAATCCCGAGGAATTCCAGACGTCGGCCTAGAATCTGGTAACCATGAAAATCATGGGGTCCGCGGTCCGACAAATCAATAGGGGCTACTGCTACGTCGGCCATCTGACCACACTCGACACAGCGGACATGGTCGTGGGGATGCACATTGCCGTCGAAGCGGGCCTCCGCTCCGCCCATGTCCAACTTCCTAATGGCGCCGGCCTGGGCCAATAACTCCAAGTTGCGATACACCGTGCCGAGGCTGATGCGGGGAAGCCGCCGCCGCACCACGTCGTACAGACCGCTCGCCGTGGGGTGCGACTCCAAGCGGAGCAACTCCTCAAGGATCATCTGGCGTTGTCGGGTGTTGCGTTGGAATGGATGGGCGGGCATGTGTATTCCCTAACGTTATTAGTAATTATTACTTTGTTGGTCCGGAAGTCAAGTGGGGCTGCTGACTACTGGTCTGTCCATTTCGACATCACCGGTTGGGTGCCACGACCAACCTCCGGTCGGTGCCCGGCTTGCCCAGCAGTGCTGGAAACACGGTTGGACAAGCCAACCGTGGCACCCGTAAACTCAAGTTGGACAGACCGCTAGAGGATAGAAGACGCCCTCACCCCGACCCTCTCCCGGAGGGAGAGGGGGACGTTGCTCTTGCCCTTCCGGATATCCCCTTACAGAACGCTGATCTTTTCGATCTGCACTCGGGTGAAGATTTGGCGATGGCCGGTGCGGCGGCGCTCGTTCTTGCGGCGGCGGAATTTTTGGATCACCAACTTGGGCCCCGGCACGGCCGATACGACTTTCGCCGTCACCGTGGCCGATTCCAAGACCGGCCGGCCCACGCGGAAACCGGCGTCGTCGCGATAGGCCAACACACGGTCGAACTTCACTTCGTCCCCGGCCGACAGATCCCGGTAGTCGATGTCCAACTGCTGGCCCTCCTCGACCTGGTACTGGTGGCTGCCGTCCTCGATGATTGCGTACATGAATCGATCCCCTCAGTCTAAAGCGAAACCGCGCGGGTCCAGAGAGCTCTGTAGTTTACCAGAGTTTCGGCTCGATTCAAGGGCGGCGCGAGACAGGTCAATCGCTTTTCCCGGCGCCCAAAACTCCACCGCGCGGGGGGGCAGGTCCTTTTCGGCTCTTCCGGTTTTAGGTGCAGAACCTTAGAAACACGGCCTCCGGGCCGACGACGATGTCGCGTAGCTCGCCGAGATTGAGAAGTAGCACCGCCATCCTGGCCGTCAGTCACAGGCTGGGAGCCTGTGCTACGTGCCGCTCGTCGCGACCTTGCAGTTCTCTTGGCACATTTCTCAGAAATTTCCCACAAAGCGCTGGACAAACCCACCGCATTCTGATTAGATAAAGCGCTATGCTACCCGATTGTCACAAGTAGCCCAAAAAAACAGGCAGCGCGAACGTCTGCTCATGATCCGCCAACGAGTTGGGCGTCCGGGGGATCGACCAGGAGCGGGCGTTTTGCCCAGGAATGGGTCGTCTTTCGCGACTTTGTCGGTGCGGATGTCTAGCGAACCGCGCCGGGGGCTGCCCTGGTTTTCTCTCCGCTGTTTCTTGGCTTGTCTCCCGGCGCAACTGGCTCCGCCCTTGATGCGCAAAAGTTGCCCGGCGATCGCGAGGGATCGAAAGTACTCCTCTCGCTCCGCGAGAGCTCTGAGAGGCTGTGAATCAAATGCGTTTCGCCGCCTGTTCGGTTACGCGCGATCGCGAGACCGCTTTAGCGGTTTCATGTCGAGTCCGATCGGCCGGCGGGCCGCGTCGCCTGCCAAGGGGGGACGCGGACCGGGTTCGCATCCTTCAAATTAAACAATGCATCCTGATCCATCGCCCGTCCTCCGGCTTCCCTCACCGACCAAACTGTACAAGATATGAAACCCCTGACGGGCAAGAAAGGGAAGGACCCTGAAGGGCCCTGAAAACGCGGCGTCCGCACAGTTTGCTGCGCCACCGGCCCGCGCGCGGAACAATTCGCGGACCTCACAGTTTTCTTACGCTCCCAGCAGGGAGCGGAACCAGACGTCGAAACCGGGGAAGAGGCCGCGGCGAAAGATCCAGAGCAGGCCGCACACGCCAACGGCCATCATCAGCTCGGTCGCTTCCTCCCAGAAAAGGAACCACACGCGGTTCTGATCGTAGGCGGCCCCCAAGAGCATCCGCAACATGCCGAAGCCCAACGGTCCAACGCCCGCGGCAAAAGCGATCTTGGCAGCCTCCAACGACTGCTGGCGGCTCAGTAGCATGGCCACCAGCGAAACGCCCAGCATCAGCACGGCGGCGGCCGGACAGTACCAGTTCTCGACCTGCTGAAACGCGCGCAGATGACCGTAATTGTACGCATGCCCGTAGATCAGCGTGTTGTACGACGTGTCGTGCCAGTCGGCCGTGGGAATCATCATGGCCAGGGCGATGAGCGTCGGAATCAACAAATAGAAGGCATGCTTCAACCCACAAGGAACCGCCGTCTGCTTGATGCACGCCCCGCACAACCGCGTGGCCGCGCAACGCCGCTCGGGATCGCTCAGGCCGAGAATGCGGCCATCGATGGCCTCGATCAGGGCGTAAGTGAGAAAACCGAAGCAGACGAACATGCCCGCGGCGTGCAGATATTCCCAGAGGTACGAGGTTTCCTGGTAGCCGAAATAGTTCACCGCGCAGGCGGTCTCGCCGACGAGGAACGCGGCCATGCCGTATCGCAAGGCGGCCAGGTCGCCGGACGTGCTGCGCCAAAGAACCAGAACGATCGCCAGCGACAGCGTCATGTAGATCGGCTTGAGGAAGAAGTAGCTGAAAACGGCAAGGAACTGTTCCAGCGGCGGAGACTGGCGGAACGGAAACCAGCGCAGTCCGTCCGGCTCGCGCCAACGGTCCCAATCGCCGCCCTCGCGCTGGGGTGCGCTGCGCATCCACTCCTGGATTCCGCCGCGCACGTTGCTGGCCTGCGCCAGCCCGTGCGTGCGCAGATGCCACGCGGCCTGCCGGCTGGCGATGCCCACGTCGCAGATCAAGAACAAGTTCATGCGGCGTCGCTGGGCCGCGATCTGGTCCGGGCCGGCCACGGCGAGGATCTCGGCAAGCGGCCAATTCACCGCGCCTTCGATGTGCCCGGCCGCAAACTTCTCGCTCTGGCGCACGTCGACGAGCAAGGCGGCGGCCGGCACGTCGGCCAGGCGGCGCTTGGCCTCTTCCGGCGTAATGTTCGGTGCGCAGGCGGCCAGTACCCCGTAGACGGCCATCGGTACGACGGTTCCCACCAGCACCAGGGCGGCGACGGTTGCGAATTTTGCACGCGACGGCCTAGACATGCGGCATCAGTTCCTCCTCCCTACAGGATACGGTCCGGCGCTGGAGTGCGTTGAACCGGCAGAACGACACCGCCCGGCCGCCGGGCCGGATCACGTGGACGCAGCACTCCGCGCTGCGCTCGGCGTCGTAGGTGTAGGCATCCATGAACGGCTTGACCGCGACGCGCAAAAAATCCGCCGGCCGGCCGCCGAACCCGCAGCATGCCCGGGCATCGTCGAGCTTGAAGTTCACCCGATCGGCGAGCCGCTCCAGGTGATCTTCGTAATTCACGAGCCGGGTAAGGGCCAGCGAACCAGCGAGTCGGGGACTGTCCCGATTTTCGTTCGGCGATCGCTTGCGATCGCAGGAAGATGGGACTGTCCCCTTTCCAAGTTTGCGGCTCAGAAAGGTGATGCTGCAACAATTCGGGTTGGAGCACGGCAACGGAAAGAAATCGTCCTCGCCGAGCAGCCCGTCGCTCTGCCGGGCGAGCAGCCCGATGACGTCGGCCGCGGTGGTGCGGTCCAGGGGGTCGATTGTCTGCTCGAACCGTCCGCTCCAGGTGGCCGGCTGGTACGTGATGCCGCGGACCTGCGGCATGGCCAGCGCGAGCGCGAGCAGAGGGCCCAACTGCGATTCGTTGACGTTCTTGACCACCGTGCAGGTCAGATTCGTGGGCAGGTCGTGGCGTGCGATCGTTTCCAGCACGGCCTGCTTTTGCGCCGCGAGATCGGCCCCGCGCAAGGCGCGATGGACCCGGGCGTCCAGGCCGTCCAATTGCAAAGATAGTTGCAGCCGGGGCCGGCGCGCCGCCAACTCGGCCGCCAAGCGATCGTTAGCCGCCAGCCGCAGGCCGTTGGTGTTGACGGCGATTTGATCGATGGGCAACCGTCGGCACATGTCGATGATCGCCAGCAAGTCGGGATGCAAGAGCGGTTCGCCGCCGCTGAGCTGCAGCACGTCCAACGGTCCCCGCTGGGCCAGAAACGACTCCAGATCGGCACGGATCTCCGCCACCGCCCGGTGCCCGCCCGCGGGGCTTCCGGCAAAACAGACCGGGCAGCGCAGGTTGCACGCCCCGGTGATCTCCAGCAAGGCCACGCACGTGCGATGACCGGGCGCGGGCCCGCAGCAGCCTGGGGACTGTCCCGATTCTCGTTCGGTGATCGCCGGCGATCGCAGGAAAATGGGACTGTCCCCTTTGTGAAGACCAGCGGTCGACGCAGGATGCGGCGCCTCGTGGCGAAGGTAATAATGCCGCCGCGACGAACTGAGCAGGGCCTCGCTCGGGCCATGTTCCGGGCAGGTTCGCTGCATGTAAATACGTCCGTCGCGCTGGACGATCGTGCCCGGCAGCGTTTGCAGGCACCGGGGGCAGAGCGTCTCGGTCGCGGCAATCACGCCGTCGCCCGTATCGCGCGGCAGGGCCCGCGGCCGGACATGCCGACGCGCGAGCCACGCGGGCCGATAGCCGGGGCAACACCATAGGGCAAAGAACGGCACGAGCACCAACGCAGCCAACTGATAGCCGGTCAATCCAAGCCAGAGTTTCGCCTCGGGACGAATGAATTCGGTGCCGAAGCGATAGATGAAATACGCCACCAGGTAGATCCGCACCAGTTGCCCCTGGAACTTGCCTTGCTGCTGCAGCCGCCAGAGCACGATGGCGGCCGCCAGGTGGAATGCCGACTCATAGAGTTGCGTGGGATGACGAGGCAGGCCGTCGCCGAAATCGACGCCCCACGGCAGCGAGGTGGGCACGCCGTGGCAACAGCCGGCATGGAAGCAGCCCAGCCGGCCGATGCTCATTCCCACCGCCAGGGGCACGGCAAAGGCGTCGCACATCTTGCCGCGCATGCCGATCGCCCATTCGGTCAATTCCGCGCCCAGGTAGCCGCCGACCAAGCCGGAGAGGATCGTCTTGCCGTCGGCGAACCAGGCCCTGCCGCTCAAGAAACCTTGCCAATCGGCGAGCACGAAGGGCAACCTCGCGCCGATCATGCCTCCGCAGAAGGCCCCCAGCGCGATGGCGGCAATCTCCGACGTGCGCACCTCCGGCGGGCGAGGCTGACGGCGGAAGAGCGCCCAGCCGGCCAAGATGGCTGCAAGCATGATGGCCCGATACGTCCAATCCATGAAGAGTTTTCAGTGTTCAGTGTTCAGTGTTCAGTGTTCAGTTTTCAGTGTTCAGTGTTCAGTTTTCAGTGTTCAGTTTTCAGTGTTCAGTGTTCAGTGTTCAGTGTTCAGTGTGCCAGAACAGGATCGTCGAGCGGGAAACCAGTCCCCTTCCGCTGCGCCGCCTTATCGTCGCCGCTTGCGCCGCTGGTATTGCACATAGAACACGAGAAAGATAACGATGACGCCGATCGCCGCCGCGACGGCCATCCAAGCCGCGGCCTCAGCAGATTGATTGCCGCCCACCGCACAAACGGCGAAGAAGGTAACGAAAGCGGCCACGCCGGCGACGGCCGTCACGGCCAGCGCCGTAACCAGACCCAGCGTGAACGACAGCGCCTTGGCGCCGGACGACATCGGCTTACCGCTTGCCCCGCGCCGCGATGCCACGACACACGTATGCACCAGCGCCGGAACGCCCAGCACCATCATCGCGATGCCCAGGCCCGGCGCCATCGTGGTCACGCTGCCGATGATGCATACCAGCGTCATAATCAAGAGCAGCGAGGAAATGCCAAATTGGAACGGCTTGTGCGGCACGGCGGCCGGCGAACTCGGATGGATACGACTTACCGCCTCCGCCATAATCACGCCGGCATCGTTGACCAGCGGCTTCTGATGACAGAGCCAGCACCTCTCGGCCGGCGCTTTCCAAGCGGCGCCACAATAAGAACAATAAACGGGCACATGCGGCGGGGCTTCCGGACTTGACGACATGGCTTACTCCTTCTCAGGCGCTGCTTCCGTCGACTGGTCGCGGCTTTCCAGCCGCGCGGCATACTCCCGGGCCATCCTCCGCACGCGGCGAATCGCCTGGCCGAGCACGATCCCGGTCAAGGCCAGGGCCAATAGAAAGATCGCCTGGTGGTAGCGTGGGATGCGCACGTCGCGCTCGGTGAACCAGCGGGCGAAGCCGAGCAAGAACAAGTAGCCCGCCATCGCGGCGACCGTGGCAAACCACACCAGCCGCAGGCTGAACCGCAGCGTGGCCAGCGTGATGACCAGGAAATAGCCGACCACCAGCGGACTTTTTGGGCCGTCGGCAACCATGAGGATCGCAGTGAGAAGCACAATGTCGGCCGCGGTGGATGCGAACTTGAGGAAACCGGGAAAGATGTGCCGCGCGAGGCAGTACAGCACGCCCAGGCCGACCATCGCCCAAAGCAGCGCCAGGCCGGTGATCGCCTGGTGGAAAGGCCGATCGACCACGCCGGTGTAATAGTTGGTCAATTCGACGCAGTAGAAGGCGCCGATGCCGGCAATGCGCAGGAAATTGGCCCGCGCCTCGCCTTCATATTCGTGCCAGCGTCCCACGATGAACCATTGACGATCGTCCTGGGCCGCATGCGCGGAAGGGTCGGAGGCCATGTTCGCCCCTTGTTTGCAGGCCGGAAGTGGGCAGGAGAATCAGCAGCCGCATTCTCCACCAAACGCCGGCGGATTGCAAGAGGCGTCGGAGCGGCCCCTTATTTCCGCACGCGCCCGCGCCGAACCCGGTCCGATTGGGCGGCGTCCTTCTTCAGCGCGGCCACCGTCGTCCCGCGGATCTTGGCCAGCACCTCCAGCGCCTCCTCGACGTTGATGCGATGCCGCGAACCCTTGAATTTCTTCAACGGAATCCCCAACTTCCGCAACTGGGTGGCCTTGGCTTGCACCGTCGATTTCCGCAGGTTCGTCTTCTCGGCAACCGTGGTAACGCAATCGGATTTTTCCCAGGTTTCAATGAATTGTTGCACTGTCGGACGGGCCATGATGCTCCCTGACTTGTTTCAATGGGTGAATGATCGTAACTACTGCATTATACGTCGCAGATTGGTACATTGCAATGGCAATAGTAAATGGCCTATGCTTGTCATGCTTTATCGACATCATGCGATATATATGGTGAAAAGTATTACCAATCTATTACACAAATTGCGTCCAACTGTTAGTGCAAAGCCCTGCCATCCGACGTACAATATCGATAGTTGTCATTCATCCTCCTATGATTTCCGGAGGCATCCGTCATCAATAATTCATCGACCAGCCACCTGCCCCTCCTTCCCACCGCATCGCCGCCGCACGCCCGGTCTTGCCCGGGACAGCGGCCCCCGGGACAGCGCCGCAACATCCTGCTGAGCAGCGTCTTTGGGCCTTACGCCCAGGACGACGAGTATGGCAGCCGGGTGCGGAACCCGATGGAGTTGTACCACAACCAGGTAACGCGGGTGCAAGGGCCGTTCTCGCTGCGGTTGTTCCATCGCTCCTGGGGCCTGATGCTCATCCAGGCCAACCTCGATGCGCCCTGTACGCTCTTGGACTTTCCCACGCTGGAGCGCTTCGTCGAGGAGATCCGCGGCCGGCCCTACGACATCGTGGGCATCAGCGGCATCGTGCCGAACTTCTTGAAGGTGAAGAAGATGTGCGAGCTGGTCCGCGCGCATCTTCCCCAAGCGCAGATCATCGTGGGCGGGCACGTGGCCAACATCCCCGACCTGGCCGAGCGAATCGACGCCGACCACGTGGTGCGGGGCGAGGGGGTCGGCTGGTTCCGCCGATTCCTGGGCGAAGATCCCGAGAAGCCCATCCGTCACCCGCAGATCATCGCCGGCCACGGCACGCGCACCGTCGGTCTGAAGGCCCCGGAAAAGACCCGCGACATGGCCGCCACGGTCATTCCGTCGGTGGGCTGCCCCATCGGTTGCAACTTCTGCTCCACCTCGGCGATGTTCGGCGGCAAGGGGCGCTCGGTCCCATTCTACCGCACCGGCGACGAGCTCTTCGACATCATGTGCCAGCTCGAAGCGAACCTGAAGGTGCAGTCGTTCTTCATGATGGATGAGAACTTCCTGCTGAACCGCACGCGGGCCC
Source organism: Thermoguttaceae bacterium (assembly GCA_049509675.1). Lineage (GTDB taxonomy): Bacteria > Planctomycetota > Planctomycetia > Pirellulales > Thermoguttaceae > JBEKZQ01. The sequence goes on from JBEKZQ010000176.1 coordinate 10,756, forward strand.
TGCGGCTCCTGGAGCTGATGGAGCGGCATGACAAAGCCTGGGCCCTCTACCTTTTCAGCTCCGCCAGCGTGCTCCGCTCTTACCGTATCGAGCAACTCGTGCGGCTGGGGCTGACCTGGGTCTGGATGGGCCTGGAGGGCGAGCAGAGCCGCTACGCGAAACTCCAGGGCATCGACACGCGGGCCCTGGTGCGCCGGCTCCAGGCCAACGGCATACGCGTGCTGGGCTCGACGATCATCGGGCTGGAGAACCACACTCCGGAGAACATCGCCGGGGTCATCGAGCACGCCGTGCGCCACGACACCGACTTTCACCAGTTCATGCTCTACACGCCGCTGCCCGGCACCCCCCTGCACGCCGAACTCTCGGCCCAGGGGCGGATGAAAGACGAGAGCGAATATGACATCTCCGACATCCACGGGCAGTCGCTCTTCAATTACCGGCATCCGCACATCCGCAACGGCCTGGAGACGGAACTGATCGTGCGGGCCTTCGAGCGGGATTTCGCGGTCAACGGCCCGAGCGTGGCGCGGCTGGCGCGGACCATACTGGCCGGCTGGAAGCGATACAAGAATCATGCCGACCCGCGCGTGCGCCGCCGCTTCGCCTGGGAAGCCCGCGACTTGGCCGGCGTCTACTCGGCGGTGGTCGCCGCGGCACGCCTTCACTACCGCGGCAATCCCGCCTTGCGCGCGAAGATGGATGCGCTGCTGGCCGACTTGCACCGCGAGTTCGGGCTGAAGTCGCGGTTCTACGCGGCCGTGGGCGGGCCGTACGTGCTTTGGAAGATGCGTCGCGAGGAGGCGCGCCTGGCGCGGGGCTGGACCTACGAGCCGCCCACCTTCTACGAGCGGAACGAAGCGGCCCAGCGATCGGCCTCCCTCGGCGGCCCGCAGGCGGCGCTCTGCCAGGGCGTGACCTGCCGGGCCAAGGGGCTGCCGAGCGTCGAAGCGGCCGCCGCGGGCCTGCCGGAACCGCTGGCCATCGCGTGATCTTCGCGGCAATATCTCCTGGCAGATGATTCTTCGCCCGTTCAGGGGCCGTTCCGATGTAGCCGGTCGTAGACATCACGGTGGGTGCCACGGGGTTGCCCGTGCTCCTGCGGAGGCCTCTTGCGGTGGG
>JBEKZQ010000177.1:0-14863 GCA_049509675.1 Thermoguttaceae bacterium
CGCCACCGATACCTCCTAATGTTGCCCATCACCGGCTGGTTCTCCTAACGGCACGGTATCCCACCCTTCATCGCCACCCCTCGCCGGAGTAAACTGCTCCTGGGCAGATTCCTGCGCTGACGAGTTCGACGAAGCTTTACGGGCGTCAAGACCCAAGTCCTCACGCATCGGGAAAAAAAGACCTGCGGCAGCAGGTGCAGTAGCCCACCAGTTCCTGCAAGACCGTCTCGCCATCCACCGACTTCACCTCCCGCGCCTCGGATTCCAAGCGGCATCGCCTGCCGCACTCCGGGCATTTTGCCGTCATGGTCTGCGACGCGGCCAACTCGCCCATCTGCCGTTGCTGCACCTCCCGACTGAGTTGCTTGCCCAACGCGTGGGCGCGCCCCTCGATGACCGAGTAATGCGGGACGCCCTGGATGGAGCCGTCCGCCCGACTGAGTTGGACCTCCACTTCCGCCGCCTCGCGGAGCAGTTGCTCCAAACGCGCCTTGAGTCGATCGCTCCTCTCGGAATCCGTCGCCGGGGAGAGGATTTTTTCCGGGCCTGCGGCATCCATGCCTTCCATAGATAAGCTCCTTCTGTTGGGAATCCGTTCTCCGATCCATGCCCCTTCGCCCAGTTTACCAAAGATTCCTCAGTTTCTCCTATTGACGTTTTCTGCCCGCTGCCAACTGGCGCAAAAGCATGCGGCTGATGCGACACGAGAACATCCAGACGACGATGGCGTTCTACGTCGACCTGGATTGTGACGAGCTTGCCGAAGACCTTTGGCGATCGAGTTCCGTTTCAGTACCGTTATCCCCGTCCGGGGAGGATGGCGGGGGCCGCCAAAACGACACAACCCTTTACTAAGTAAAGGGTTGCGTAAGAGCCAGCGGGGGGAGTTGAACCCCCAACCCCCGCATTACGAATGCGGTGCTCTGCCGATTGAAGCTACGCTGGCAAGTCATTGTCCCATAATACCTTGCATTGATTTTTCTTGATACTATTGTGATACGCGCCCGTCCGATTCGAGGGGGTGAAAGTATCAAGAAAAGTATCAAATCCGTGCCACCCCCGCGGTGACAAAGTATCAATCTCCTTTGGTAAGCTGCCGGCATGATACCGGTATCCTTCGCACCAAGGGGAAACCCTTATCCTACCTTGCGAAGGAAGATCAATCAATGGACACTGATTATGCGACCGTAAAGCAAGGCGGTTTCCTTTCCTGGCCCGAGTGTAGATTGGGCGGCGGGATTCGCAGAAATCGGGATCGAACGGAGGCATTTTCATATCTCCATCAGGCCACTCACCTCATATCGAGTGGCCACGAACAACGGCAGCCGGTCGCCCAGAATCCTGCGATGCGTTGCCAGGGCCAGTTTCGGCGTGTTGTTGTCGTGGGAAAGGTGGCCCAGGCATGCCCATTTCATTCGCTTCGACGCAGATGCCAGTAGAAGCTCGGCCGCCTCGAAGTTGGAAATGTGCCCGGCTGGCCCGGTAATCCGCTCCTTGAGCCAGTCTGGGTAGGAGCTGGTGGCGAGCATGTCGGGGTCGTAGTTGCTTTCCAGCAGCACGGCGTCCAGCGATGCGATCAGGTCGCCCAGGCCGGAAAACACATGCCCCAGGTCGGTCAGGATGCCCAGCCGGTGCTTGCCGTCATCGACCACGAAAACAACGCCATCTTCAGCGTCGTGAGGGGTGGGAATCGTTTCCACGACGATCTTGCCGAACGGAAGCGTTTCCCCGGACTGGAAATGCCGAAGGTCTCCGATTTCGCCCAGGTCGTATCGATTGGCCGCCCGGTAGGTCTTGGCGGTCGCATAAATCGGCAGGCCAAACTGCCGGTGCAGGATACCCATGCTGCGGCTGTGGTCAACGTGGTCGTGGGAGATCAGCACGGCATCGATGCTTTTCACATCTCGGCCATGAACAGCGAGCCGTTCCTTAACCTGAATGCCCCTAATCCCGGCGTCGAAGAGCAGCCTCACGCCGTCTGCCTCGACGTAGATGCAGTTGCCGTTGCTGCCGGATTGGAGAGAGATGACCCGCATCGACGTATTGTACCGCATGACGACCTGCCTTGCGAAGCCGATTGGACGATGGCCTGGTCCTGGATACAATGTTGACGGCGGCAAGCAATCGTTCCACCATGTACTCGAAAGGGACCAAGCCGTGAGAGCGATCACTGTCATTTCATGCCTCTGCACTGCAATCCTGGCCGAGAGCTTTCCAGCAGCCGAACAGGAACCCCAGCAAATGAGCGTCAAGGCCGCCAAGCCGTCGGCTGGAGTTGCCCGCGTGACTGCACCCATCTCGGTAATAGAAGCCGACTTGTAGCTTGGCGGGCTGCCCATCCACCGAGGCAATGATGTCGTAGCTGCGCAGCCCTGCCTTCTCTGCCGGGCCGGTGGGAAACACGGCGACGACCAGAATCCCATCGGCCACGGGTGGTGCGGGTGTTCCCTGTTCATGGTGGGGGTCATGGGACTGAGGAGAACTGCAAAGTTGCGAAGTCTCCCGGGACACAGGTCCATGCCGTACGCTAGCCCGAAGCGCCAGCGAGGGATTTCCGGCGATTCTCCCTTGCTGGCGCGTCGGGCTAGTGTCGCGCATCGCGACATTGCAGTTCTCCTGTGCTTCTACTTCTACAGCCGCGGCAGGGTCAGGCCGCCGTCGACGAGAATCACCTGGCCGGTCGAGTAGGGGAAATCGCCGCGGACGAGGGCGGCCACGGCCCGGCCCACGTCGTCGGGCGTGCCCCAACGACGCTGCACGGCCAGCCCTTCGGCCAGCAGGCGGTCGTACTTCTCGGCAACACCCGCGGTCATGTCGGTGCGGATGACGCCGGGCCGGACCTCGTAGACCGGAATATCAAACTCGCCCAGCCGGGCGGCCCAAAGCTGCGTGGCCATGCTCAAGGCGGCCTTCGACAGGCAGTACTCGCCGCGGAAGACCGAGGCCACGCTGGCCGAGATCGACGACACATTGACAATGCCGCCCGCAAAAACCGCATCGGCCCGCTTCTGCTCGATCATCCAGCGGGCGCATGCCTGGGTGAGGAAGTAGGGGCCTTGCAGATTTGTTCGCAAGACCTCGACAAAACTCTCTTCGCTCGCTTCGAGGATGTCGGCCCGAATCCGCGGCGCCATGCCGGCGTTATTGACCAACACGTGCAAGCGGCCGAAGTGTCGCCGGATCGCCTCCACGAGCCGCCGCCGCGCCTCGGCCTGGCCCACGTCAGCCTGGACGTAGATCGCCTCGGCGCCCAGGCGGCGAAGTTCGGCCAGCGGCGCGGCGACCGCCGCTTCGTCGCGCATTCCGCACAAGGCCAGGTCGAGCCCTTCGCGCGCCAGGCAGCGCGAGATGCCCAGCCCGATCCCGCGGCCGCCGCCGGTAATCAATGCCACTCGTTTCATGTGAGTCAACCCGATGCTTGAAAAACTGTGAAAGGTCTTTACGCAGTCCCCCTCACCCCGACCCTCTCCCGGAGGGAGAGGGGGACTGCTGGGCGATTTGTCTCAGTTTCCCTCACCCCAACCCTCTCCCATCCCGTCGCCCGCGTCGGGCGGGAGAGGGGGAATATCGACCCACTGGCGTTGCCGCCACGACTGCATGCCCATTTCGGCAAGCTGCACGCCCTTGGCGCCTTCCAGCAGGGTCCAGCGGAACGGCTCGTCTTTGACGACGTGGCGGAGAAAGAGTTCCCATTGCGCCCGGAAGGCGTTCTCATACGCGGCCTGCGGATCGACCGCCTGCCAGTCTTGGTAGAAATTGATCGGGCTGTCGACATCCGGGTTCCAGACGGGCCGGGGGGTGGCGTCGCGCGGCTGGGTCCAGCATTGGCGCAGGCCGGCCACGGCGCTGCCCTCGGCGCCGTCCACTTGCAGCACGAACAGATCGTCGCGGCGGACGCGCACGCACCAGCTTGCGTTGATGTGAGCGATGACTCCGCCGGCCAACTGGAACGTGGCATAGGCGGCATCGTCGGCCGTACAAGCGTAGGGCTTCCCGGCCTCGTCCCAGCGCTGGGGGATGTGCGTGGCGCCGAGGCACGATACGCCGCGGACTTCGCCGATGAGGTTGTCCAACACGTAGCGGAAGTGGCACAGCATGTCGAGGATGATGCCGCCGTGGCGTTCCTTGCGGTAGTTCCACGACGGGCGCTGGGCCGCCGCCTTATCGCCCTCGAAGACCCAGTAGCCGAACTCGCCGCGCACCGCGAGGATGCGGCCGAAGAAGCCGCGCTCGCGAAGCGTCCTGAGCTTGAGCAACCCGGGCAGCCAGAGCTTGTCTTGGACGACGCCGTTCTTTACGCCCGCACTGCGCGCCAGTTGGTAGAGCCGCAGGGCGTCGGCGGTGGTGGTGGCCGTCGGTTTCTCGCAATAGACGTGCTTGCCGGCGGCAATGGCCTGCTGGACCGCCTCGACGCGGCGCTCGGTGGTTTGCGAATCGAAGTAGACCGCATAGCGGGCGTCGGCCAGGGCTTCGTCCAACCGCGTGGTCCAGGCGACCCCGCCCGACTGGGCGGCCAGCGCCTCGAGCTTGGCTGGGTTGCGGCCGACCAACAGCGGCTCGGGCAGGATCACCTCGGCAAGCCCGACGCGCAGGCCGCCCTGCTGCCGGATGGCCATGATTGACCGGGCCAGGTGCTGGTTGGCGCCCATGCGGCCGGTCACGCCGTTCATAATGACGCCAACGCGATGGATCGTTTCGTTTTGCATGGCTGTGAACGTGTGGTTTGGGGCCGTTAAAGAACAAGTTTGGCCGATCATCGTAGGACGGATTGGCAATCCGTCCCACAAAACACAGACGGATTGGCAATCCGTCCTACGGGCAACTGGTACACTGCGGCCAGGCGCCGGGCGGAAGCGGCGGCGCTTCGATGCCGGCGCGGGGCAACGTGCCCGATAGCTCCTGCCGCCAATGGGCCACGTCGCCGGCAGGACCGTAGCAGTAGATCATCCGCAGCGGCGTGTCGCCGACGTTGGTGAGTTGATGGAAAACGCCCGGCGGAATGAAGACCGCCTGGCCCGCCGTAACGGTCTGCCGCTCGTGGCCGAGGCACATTTCGCCGGTCCCCTCGATGACGAAGTACACCTCTTCCTGTTCCTGGTTGTGCCAAGGCACCTGGCCGCCGCGCGGTTCCAGGGTGACGTTGCCAATGGCGAAACTCTTGGCCTGGATGGGCGAGGCGCCGCCCACGAGGTTCTGCGTGCGGCGGCGGGCCGGATAGCAGCGCCCTTCGATCGTGCTCAGATCGGCGATGATCATGTCAGGGACCCCAGAAGGTCAGGTAGGGGCCGTTGCCGGCCAGTCGTTGGACGTAAAGAGCCGCCTCGCGAAGATGATAGTCGCCCCACATGCTCGACTCGCCGCAAGGCACGCTTCGACCGGGCGGCACATAGTCCCAGCCGGCGGGCCGATGGTAGACGCTGTGAAGCAGCAGGCCCTGGTGCCGGGCGTCGCTGCTCAGGTACGGCTCTTCCAGGAGCGTGGCCAGCACGGTGAGCCCCGCTTGAGTGTAGCGCGGTTGACCCTCGAAGCGGCCCAGCCGCAGCAGGCCCTGTGCGGCGATCGCCGCGGCTGAGCTATCGACCGGCTCGAACGCATTCCATGGGTCGGCCTTGCGCGCCCGCCAATCGCCCAAGCGGTGCAGCTCCGGGGCGCCGGTGTCCCAGTAGGGCACGCCGTCGGCCGCCGCGGCCCGCTCGATGTAGAAGTCGCACGTGGCCCGGGCAGCCTCAAGCATGAAGCCGACGTCGTACGCTTCGCCCAGCGCGGCGAAGAATTCCAACAGCTCGGCGAAGCCGCACATGGCCCAGGCCAGGCCGCGGGTCCAGGTGGAAAAGGGCGAGTAGCCCTGCTGCGACGAGGGGCAGCGCATCGACCCGTCGTTGACGTTGAAGATCGACTCGTGGGCCACCCGGCCGCGGACATCGTAGGCGTCGCGGCCGCGGCCGTAAAAAACGTTCCACTGCGCCGTGGCCGCCGCGTGGGCCAAAAGCCGATCCAGCAGCGACACCCGCCGGTCGTTCTCCTCCATCAGCGCGTGGCCCAGCCGATGCGCGATGGCCAGAACGCGGAGCGAGCGGATCGTGTCGACGAAGAGCGAGTGCGGACCGTTGAAGGAATAGATGAATCCCGGTGGGGGACTGTCCCGATTTTCGTCAGGCGATCGGTTGCGATCGCAGGAAACTGGGACTGTCCCCTTTGCGTCTTCAGTCCTAAGCGGCGTCCAGCGCCGCGCCTGGATCGCCCCGCTGAGCTTCAAGGCCAGCTCGTAGAAGCGCCGCTGCCAAGGGTCGTCGTCCAAGCGGCCTTCGTTCATGAGCCGCAGCAGGTTGCCGTAGGTGCTGACGTTGTTGAAGCCGTGGTCGTGGACGCCGAAATGGCTCACGTGCGACGCCATTCGCTCGACCGTGCCGCGGCGACCCATCTCCAGAAACGTCTGCTCGCCCGTAGCGTCGAATTGCAGGATCGCCGAGCCGTATTGAAAGCCTTGCGTCCAGTCGGTCCAGCCCCGGGCCGTGTACTTGCCCTGGACGGTGAACACCGGCGAGCCGCGCGCGGGGTCGTAGTCGGCTTCCAGGCGGGCGGTCTTTTCGCCGGAGAGGTCCCAAAGCCGCCGCAGCTTGGGCAGTAGATCGGCCGGACACAGGCTCGCGTTGATTTCCATCTGGGCTCTTGCAACAAAATGGTGCGTCTTCAGCAACAATCCCCCTCTCCCTCCGGGAGAGGGGAACTCGAATCACCCCTGCCGCGCACGCGGCGCACGATTTCCACGGCCGCCTGGCAGCGCCGGCGGATCTCCTGCCAGCGGCCAGCGACAAGGTCCTCGCGCTTGGCGATCCAGGTGCCGCCGACGGCCGCCACGCTCGGCAGCGCCAGGTACTCGGCCAAATTGTCGGGATTCACGCCGCCGGTCGGCATGAACCGCACGCCCAGGTGCGCGTAGGGAGCGGAAAGCGCCTGAAGCATGGCAGCCCCGCCGCTCGCCTCGGCCGGAAAGAACTTTAATAGCCGGCACTTCAGGGCAAACGCCTGTTCGATTTCGCTGGGAGTGCAGACGCCGGGCACGAAGGGGATCTTCAGTTCGGCGGCCCGGCCCACGATTGCCGCGTTGAGCCCCGGGGCGACGGCGAAGGAGGCGCCAGCCGATTTGGCCGCCGCCAGGTTGGCCGCCGTCAACACGGTGCCGGCCCCGACGAGCATCGAGGGCCGCTCCAAGGCGATCCGCTCGATGACCTGTGCGGCCACCTCGGTGCGGAAGGTGATTTCAGCCAGCGGCAGCCCGCCTTCGGCCAGGGCGTCGGCCAGCGGTATGGCGGCGTCCGGCGCGTCGATCGCGATGACCGGCACCACACCGAATCGCTCGATCGCCCGAAGTACGGAATCATTGAGCATGGGATCGTCTCTGCTGGTTGCAAAACCATTATAATACCTGTTATGAGAAAGGTGAACGTCAACGGGCGAAGACGGTGGGGTGCGGCCTGGTCCGTCGCGGCGGCCTTCGGCGCCTGGCTGCTGCTGGGCGGCATCGCGTCGGCCGCCGCGCAGGATTCGCCGCCGGCCTGGCCGCAGCTTCCCTATCATCTGACCGCGCGGCCGTGGACGCGGCTGAACATTTCGCGCGACAAGTATCTCGACGCGGTCGAGGGCGTCTGCCGCTTCACGGCGCGGCACCAGGATGCGCGGGGCGCGGTGATCGATCCGTTCTTGCGCCGCGAGCACCAGTACGCGACGCCCTATTTCGCGGTCGCCGTCGGCGCGCTGGCCCACGCGGGCCGCGCGAGCGATCTGCTTGCCGCCGGCGTGCGCGCGATGGATCACGCGACAAGATGTTTTGCCAAGGGCGACGCCGGCATTCCCGACGCGCACGGCGAGTTCTTTCTCGCGGCGCTTCCGCTCGGCCTGGAACTGTACGAAGGCCGCGTGCCGGCGGCGCAACTGGCGCTCTGGCGCCAGCGCATTGCCGCGACGAAGACGGCCGACGTGGTTCGCGGCGGACTGAACAACTGGCGCGCCTACGCCATGAAAGGCCAGTGGCGGCGCGCGCAACTGGGGCTCGTGGATCGCCGAGCAGCGGTTGCGTTCATCGAAGACGCCTGGCTTCATGCCGAGCAGCGCAACCGCATTGCCGACAACCGGTGGAATCTCTACGAAGATCTCGGCACGTTTCCCGAATCGCACGCGGTCGAAGGCGTCGGCCGCGGTAATCTCCTCGCCCTGATCGCCGAAAGCTACGACGGTCCGTCCAATGGCGACATGCGCAAGGCCGTCGAGCGCGGCACTACGCTAACGCTGCTCCTGCAAGATCCCAGCGGCCAATGCCCACCCGACGGACGCACCGACGATCACGTGTGGAACGACGTGCTCTACCAGCTCTGCTTCGACGTGATGGCCGAGCGCGCGAAGCAGCAGGGAAACGAGCGATTGGCCGGGCAATTTCGCCACGCGGCGATGCTCAGCTTTTCCAGCATCGAGCGCTGGCGGCGCAGCGACGGCCCGTGGGCCGGATCGTTCTTCGTCACCAAGAACCATTTCGATCCCGCCCTGCGCGTCGGCTATCAGCCGGCCAGCAACTACGGCAATTACAACGGTGCGGTGATGCTCCATTTGGCCGAAGCGTGGCTGGCGCGACAATCGGACATCGCGGAGCAGCCCGCCCCCGCGGAGATCGGCGGCTACGCCTTTGCGACCGACGCGAAATTTGCGACCGCGATCGCCAACGCGGGTGGGATGCAGATGTTCGCGGCCCTGCGCGGCGACACCAACAAGGTCTTCGATCGCTATTGGACCGCGCTGGGCGTCGAGCGCTTTGCGCGGGTGGGCTGGGATACGCGGCTCGGGCCGTCCGACGGCGAGCGCGACGCGAAGACGGGCAAGGGCGTGACGTTTGCGCCCACCTGGGTCGAGGATGGAAAATGGGTGCGCATGGCCGACGTGCCCGAGCGCTACCAGGGGAAATTCAGCGTGCAACTGGCGCATCCCCTGCTGGTGCGCTGCACAATCGATTACAGCCCGAGGAAAGCAGGCGGCCCGACCTTCCGCCAACAGTTCGTGCTGACGCCGGACGGGATTCTCGCCATTACGCGATCGGCGGATGCGAAGCAGTTCGGCGTGACCTTGCCGATCCTGGAGAACGACGGAGCCGCGCTGGAGGTCTCCCTTTCCGAACGGATCGTCCGCACCGCGTTTCGCGCGGGAGCCGACCAGCAGAACTTCATCGCACTGGATGCGGGCGCGACGCTCGCGGACGAACCGCCCGTGCGCAGCAGCTACGGCGATCTGCGCCCCGTGCGCGCGGGCAGCGGCCGTGCAGCGAAGGCCATTTTCATCTATCCGCGCAGCCCCGGCGATCCGGCCGCGGAGAAGGTGCGCGACAGCTTTCGCCTGCCGGATCGAAACGGCGGTGCGACGTTTTCCTCGCTGTTGGGTCGCGTGCGGGAAGATCTGTACGTCGGGCGGACCGCGGCGGGCGGCGTCGGCCAACAAATCGATCTGCATGGCGACGGCAAGCCGGATGTCGTCTTCAGCCAGCCGTGCGGTTTCGTTCTGCAACTGCGCGACGGCAAAGTGATCGCCGCCGAAGCCGACCGCGCCGTCGCGATCACCATCGGCGGCGAGACCTATCGGCTCGCCGCGTTCACCCCGCGAATGTTTTGACGGCCGATCTGAAATCTGAGATTTGAAATCTGAGATTTGAAATCCGAGATCCCCGCCCTTACCAGCGGAAGAAGCGGTAGGAATCGTCCCAGTCCTCGGGCTGGTCCAGGTAAAGGCCTTGCGACCATCGGCCCTCGGTGGAGGGCGGCGCCACCGGCGCCATGCTGATGTCCGCCAGCCACAGGGTCCCGGCGTTGCCATGCCAGATCTGGAATCGCGTATTTCTGTCGGCCGTGCCGTTGGCCTGCACCAGGAATCGGAAGGTGCGCCACTCTTCGGTGGGTGCGAACGACTGGTAGTCGAACAGCGAAGTCCATGTTTTCGTGTTCTGGAGCGCCAACTCGACAGTCTTGCCGGCCAGGCCCTCGGCGCGGGCTTTCAACGAGATGCGATACCACTGGGCGTCTTTCACCGGCACGCCCTCCTGGGCCAGCATGACCTCGCCTTTGCCTGGGGAGTCACTCATCGCCAGGCGCAGCGCCCACTGGCCGTTTCCGGCAAGCCGCTGGCGCGTGCAGGTGGCCGGGCGGGACTCCGAGGAGAACTGCCACTGGTCGGCCATCGCGTTCGCGTTCTGTCCGGCAGCCTGGCTGAAGTCGCCGTTGCGCACCAGCGAGGGGCCGGGCTTCGGTTGGTCTTCGCCCACCGGCATCGAGAAACGCGACAGCAGGGGCGTGGGCGCCGAGACGCCCATGTTGGCCAGCAGGCGGGTGAGGGCGACCGAGGTGCGGCGGTACGTCCGCCTCAGGTTAAGTTGCTCGTTGAACATGAAGAACCAGGGTTTTCGGCCGTTCTCAAAGCCGGGGTTGACAAGAAGGTTTTTCGGGGCCGCAGCGTCCGGCGCCGCCGCGGGCGACGCGGAAACCTTCCACGGCACGTAGTCGCCTTCGCACAGCCTGAACAGGTCGGCGCGGAACCGCCCGCCGTCCTGGGCGGAGCCGATGTACGCTTGCCAACCTTCCGGGAACGGTTCTTGGCACTTGAAGGAGACATGCAGGTCGGTCCACTGGTTTTCGGGGACCAGCACGTTGGCGCCTTTGACGGCCCGGTCCCAGGGCGAGCCTGCGCGCTCCACTTCGAGATGAGCAAGGATCGGCCCGCCTACGCCCTTGATGAAAGCGGCCAGTGTGTAGGTCTTGCCGACCTGGGGCAACAGTTTCACGCGCTGCCCGAACTGCACGCCGGAGCCTGCCGTCATGCCCAGGGTCACCAGCGCGCTCTGCTTGCCTTCCACGGCATCCCGGCCGTCCACGTCAAACGAAGGCACCACCCCCTGCGCGCTGCTGACGGTGTAGGGCGGGAGCTGGCAGAAAACCACGTTGGCCTCGGTGGCTTGGGCCAGCACGCCGTCGCCAAGAACGGTCGCTCCGGCCGACAGCAGGGGCAGCTTCCTGGGGTCGCGGTTGTGTACGTCGGCCGGCGCCACGCCCGCGAGCAGCGAGCTTGCCGGTGGCGGCTCGAAGTAGGAGGCAATGTGCTCGGCGTTGGTCATGCCGACCTTGAAGGGCAGGAAGGCGTTGGCTTCCTGCTGGTCCAAACCCAGTGCCAGGAGGTAGCCGCCGGCCTGGAGGAAATCGGCGACGGCCGCCGCGTTCCCGGCCGGCTTCCGCCCGCCGCCGGTGGCCACGATCAGGGCCTGTTCGGGCGCGAGCTTTCCGCCGTCATAGGATTGCACGGGAATGCCCGCGAACTCAAGATGGCGGCGGCCCGCCGGGTCGCCGACGTAAAGCGCCTGCCGGCGCGCGGGCGGCTTCCACGCGGCGACGTAGCGGACGAGGTTCCGGGCGAGTGTGTCGGCGGCCGGGTCCTGCTCGGTGCGACCGGTCACGTCGAGTTGGCAGAACAGCACCAGCCCCTTGCCTTCACGGTATTCCAGGAGCGGGCTGTACTGGAGGCTGTAGCCGCCGTCGAGGATGGGCAGGAAGTCGCCCCGGGCGGGCTTTTCGATCAGCACGGAGGCCACGTTGCCGCGGTTGCCACAGCGCCAAACGTGCGGCACCTCGATGCCGCACCACTCGACCGCCGGCCCGCCGTAGATTTGGCTCGCGGTGCAGTCCAATCGCGGCGGCAGGATCGTGGCCGAGCCCCGCCAGTCGCGGAGGTTCTCGACTTTGAGCCCGGCCAGCAGGCGATGGTCCGGTACGCGCTGGAAGACCTGCCGCAGGCCGTACTCGGCGACGCGGAACCCCAATCGTTTCTCGAGGGCTTCGGAGGTTTGTTCGAACACGAGGACTTTCAGCCCGTCGCGGACGCGGCTGAGGTTCGGCCCCGGCCCGTCCGCCGTCAGTGCGCCCTTGCCCAGGACGAGGATGTCGTAAGCGGCGAGGTCCGCATCGGCCTCGACCGCGTGGGCTTCGATCTGTATCGCGGCCAACAGCGCGGCGGTCTCGCCCTTGGGGTCGAACAGCGCGATCTTCGCGGCAACCGGCCCGGCGGCGGGCGTCGGCATCACGTTGATCGTGAAGGTGTCCTTCTGCACCTCGCCGGTGCTGAAGCGCACCTCGGCGCCGAGTTCGTATTGCCCCGGCGCCAGTCCGGCGGGCAGCGCCAGGCGGAGCGGGAGCCGTTGCTGTTGTCCAGTTTCAATGGTCGCCTTCCGGGCGCCGCCGACGGCCGTGGGCAGGGCGAGCGACCAGCGGCAGTCGGCCGAGACCGTCTCCCGCGAGTTGTTGATGACGATGATCTGTTTCTCGACCGTTTCGCCGGGGCAGAAATTGTGGTCCCATCGGCGGTGGGGATCCAATCGGAAAGTTGGAAGGCCATGTCCATGCGCTCATGCTGTCCGTCGATGTAGTCCGGGCTGAACCCGGGACGTTGGAGGCCCTCCCAATCGACCTTGAGCTCTTTGCGGCTCTTGTCGACGCCTTTGCGGAGGCTCCAGAAGAAGCTGTGTTCCCAGGGGGAGATCGCCGAGACGCCCCAGGTGCGGAAGGCCCGCCAGTTGGCGGCGAGATACGCGCCGATGATCGCGTGTTGATTGTCGAACACGGTCGAGCCGACCTGGTACGGGTAATCCCAACGATGCCAGAGCCGGCCTTTGCGGAACTGTTCGGCCTCCCAGCGGATGTTCTTCTTCTCCGCCTCGCTGATGCGGTAGGCGCGGTCGCCCAGGAACTGCGAGCTCCACTCGGCGACGCAGAATTCCCACGGCACCTCGGCGTTGCCGAAGGTCCGATTCCCTTTATACCAGCCGCGATACATGGTAAAGTCCCAGGTGCAGGGCACCATGTACTCGCAGGTGAACACGGGCTTGACGCCCTTCGTGGCCCAGTGCTCGAACCAGTCGTCGAGTTCCTGCAAGGGGGCCATGTTCGTGTAGAAGTTCGTGGTGTGCATCGACGACAAGTTGCCGGAAGAGTGGTGGTAAACGATGCGGCCCGGGTCCAAGCGGGCGACGATCGCTTCGGCCGCCAGCGCCCCCTTGACGTTGTTGGCGGACCACTGGCTGCGGGTGGCGTGGATGCCGTCGATCAGCTCCGGGTTCATGTCGCCGTCGTAGCCGGTGGCGTTGTGGCTCATCGAGTAGAAGACCACGGAGGGATGGCTGCCCGCCACGCCCACGTAGAACCGGGCGTGGTGTGCGTAGCCGTTCTTCTCCGGCGCCCCGGGCATCTGCCAGTCGTACTGGGCGAAATGCGGTTGCGAGAGGGCCACGAGCATGCCCACGTCGTCCGCCGCGCGCAGAATCTCCTCGAAGCCGAGGTGGGTTCCCGGCTCGCAGCCGTAGTTGTGGGTGTAGACGAAGTTGATGCCCATGCCCTTCAGCCGCAACAGGCTCTCTTTGGCCCCTGCGTAGCTGGCCGAAAGGGCGCTCACCTGGGCGTTGTCCAACGGCAGCGCCGAGAGGAAAATCCGCGTGCCGTTGAGGTAGAAGTCGCGACCGTCGATCCACAGTTCGCGGAAGCCGAACCGCACCGGCACTGCGGCGTCCAGGAGGTTGCCGCCATCGTCAACCAACGAGACCGCCGCCTCGTGGACGTTTTGCGGCGCGTGGATGTCCCAGAGCTTCTCGGGCTTCCAGTTCTCGGTTAGCTCGAAGCGGCCGTCCCGAAGGTCGCCTGCTTCGAACGCCTTGCTGATGAACTCCCGCACCTTATGGCCGTGGTCGGTGATCGCGGCATGCAGCGTATATCGCGTGTGCGGCGCCAGGTTCTCCAGGGCCGCACTCAGCGTGATCCGGCCCTTGCGCACGGAAGTGCCGACCCGGACCTCGCCGATGCGCGCAGCCGCCGGCGCGCCGACCAGATACACGTCGCCGCACAGCCCGCGCCGCTCGACCTTGCCGCTGCCGCCCCGGGCTGCGTTGGTGTCGCTGAAAATGAGCATGACTTCCCGCAACGGCCGGGCGACGACCCGCAGGCTGAGGAGGTGCTTGTTCCCCGCTGGGCAGACGGAGGTGAGATCGACTTCGCCAGCCGGAAAACGCGCTTCGCCTGCTTTGCGGCCGTCGACGAAGACGTCGGCGCTGGAATTGAGGTACTCCAGGCAAAGGGTGACGCGGCGGCCCGCCCATTCCTGCGGCACGCTGATCTCGCGCTGGTACCAGGCCGCGGCCAGGTTCGCGAGCCTCGCGCCTTGCCAGCTTGGATGGGCGTAAACCGTCTGGCAGTCGTGCTGCATGTAATCATTGACTCCCGGCCAGCAGCCCGGGACCTTGAAATAGCCCCAGCCGCCGACCGGCACCTCATCGGCCTTCGCGGCCGGCTGCCACCGCCACAGGCCGTTGATGGATATTCGCTCGCGGGTGCGCGTCGCCACGCGGTGCGCCTGCCTCAGGTCCCAGACCGCCCGGACTCCATCGGGCAGCGGGGCGTCGTCCGCGGGCGAAGCCGCCCTGGCCGACTCAGCAACAACCAACAGCACCAGGCAAACAATACTGCTTTTCATACCGCCTCCCCATTTGGTTGGAACCACTTACTTCTGCCCCTCCATCAACTCCAGCATCGCCCCGCCCATGGCCTTGCCGATGCGGTTGAACCAGATCGCGCTGCCGAGGTAATGGTACCCGTGATCGCCGCCGGTCTTCTGCCACTGTTGGAGATTCTTGCTCCAGGTGGGATACAGCTCCTCGGCCGCCTTGTCGACCAGCACGTCGGTGCGGAAGGCCTTGACGTTGCCCTTGAACTCCGGCACGTCGTTCATCGACATCTGCGCCTCGCGAATCGTCAGCATTGCGCCGCCGGCCGGCTTCGATCCGTTCTGGCCCATCGCG
>JBEKZQ010000178.1:0-11857 GCA_049509675.1 Thermoguttaceae bacterium
AGTCGGTTCGTCGAGAATCAGGATTGCGGGCTTGGTCAGCAGCGCCTTGGCCAGCACGATTTTCTGCTGCGTCCCGCCGCTGAGGCTGCTTGCGCGTTGATTCCGGTCGTGTGCTCGGATTGCCAGTGCCGCGATTTGCGTATCGGCGACACGGTTCTCCCGGCGGTGGTCGATCCATGGGCCGCGACAACATCGTCTGAGGCTCGCCAGGGTGAGATTCTGCTTGACCGACATTCCCGGCACCAGGCCGAACTTCTTGCGATCCTCCGTCACCAGGGCGATGCCGTGGTCGATCGCATCGCGGGGACTGGCGATGCGAATGGGCCGGCCGTTGACGCGAATCTCGCCCGACGCGGCCGGCGCGAGTCCGAAAATGGCGCTGACGAGCTCCGTTCGACCGGCGCCCATCAGCCCGGCAATGCCGAGGATTTCGCCGCGTCGCACGTGGAAGCTGACGCGGCGGAATTTGCCCGGGCGCGTCAGTTCGCGCACTTCCAGCGCCACTTCGCCCGGCGCATGGCGACTGTCCCGATTTTCGCCGCCTTGGCCACGGAAATGGGACTGTCCCTTTTGGCCCGCCAAGGGGACAGGCACATTTTTCGGGCCCAAGGGGTCGAAAAATGAGCCAGCCCCCCCCACCATCAGGGCGATGAGCCGGTCGCGGTCCAGATCGGCGGCGGCGTGCGTGGCAACGTAGCGGCCGTCGCGCAGCACGGTAATCGTATCGGCGATGCGAAAGATTTCCTCCATCTTGTGCGAGATGTAGATGATCGCCACGCCCTGCCGCCGCAAGTCGCGAATCACCTCGAACAGTGCATCGGCCTCGCGCTGCGAGATGGCCGAGGTCGGTTCGTCCATGATGATGACCCGGGCGCTGTGCGCCAGCGCTTTGGCGATTTCGACCGTCTGCATCTCGGCGACGCTCAGCTCGCGCATTTTCCGCGTAGGCGCAAGCGTGACGCCCAGGCGGCCGAGCAACTCTTGCGCCCGCCGCCGCATGGCCGGCTTGTCGAGCCAATAGGGCATCCATCGCGTCGGCTCCTGACCCATGCAGATGTTCTCGGCAACCGTCAGGTCCGGGAAGGGCAGCAGCTCCTGGTGAATCATGGAGATTCCCAGCCGCAGCGCTTCGTGGGGACTGTTGATCCGCACGCTCTTGCCATCCAGGAGAATCTCGCCTTCGTCGGGCCGGTAGATGCCGGCGAGCGTTTTCATCAGCGTGGATTTGCCCGCCCCGTTTTCACCCATGAGCGCATGGACGGTTGCCGGCCCGACAGTGAGTTGCACCGCCTCCAGGGCTCTCACGCCGGGGAAACTTTTCGACAAATTCCGGATGTGCAAGACGCAGTGTGACTCCATCGCGATTGGTGCCCGGTGCTTCTCGATGTGGAATTCCGCCCAGATACGCTGCCAACAGCAATAGCCCTCTCATGTTAGCAGGGTGGTGCGTCGCTTTCCAACCAAGAAAATCCGCTCGTGCGCTCGACGCGCGGGGGGAGAACTGCAAAGTTTGGGGTCTGGTCCATTTTTCGGCTTGCAGGCGTCGCGATGGCCTCTACGCCCTACCCGAAAACACGGACCTGACCCCTTTCGCCGGGGACTTCGCAGTTCGCCTGTCGACACGCGGGGGCGCCTTGGTACAATGGCGTAGCGTATCCCCTTTAGCCGGCCCGCGTATCTCGGCATCGGAGGAGTCCCATGAGCGACCGAATCGGAATTGTGACCGGCGGCGGCGATTGCCCCGGCCTAAACGCCGTGATCCGCGCGGTGGCCAAGGCCGCCGCCAAACGCGGCTGGCAGACCGTGGGTTTTCTGGGCGGCTACGAGGGCATTCTCGATCCGCAGCAGTGGCTCGCCCTGGACTACCAGAAAATCGGCGGCCTGCTGGTCCGCGGCGGCACCATCCTGGGCACCGCCAACCGCGGCCGCTTCTCGGCCAAGGTCGGACACGGCGAATCCCGCCGCTTGCCCCAGGACCTCATCGACGGCGTGAAGGCGGGCATGGCCAAGTTGGACATTCGCGGTCTGGTCAGCATCGGCGGCGACGGATCGTTGAGCATCGCCCAGCAGTTGTTCGAGAGGGGCGTGCCCTTGGTGGGAGTGCCCAAAACCATCGACAACGACCTCGAAGGCACTGCGTTGACCTTTGGGTTCGACTCGGCCGTGGCCTGCGCCACCGACGCGCTGGATCGGCTGCACACCACGGCCGAGAGCCACAATCGCGTCATGGTGCTGGAAGTCATGGGCCGCTACGCCGGCTGGATCGCCCTGTACGCCGGAGTCGCCGGCGGCGGCGACGTGATTCTGATTCCGGAAATCCCCTTCCTCTACGAGAGCATCTGCGCGAAGATCCAGGAGCGGGAATCGCAAGGAAAGCACTTCACCCTGGTCGTGGTCGCGGAGGGCGCGCGGGAAAAGGGCGGAGATTTCGTGACCGCCGCCGACCAGCCCGCCAACCGCGAGGCCCGACTGGGCGGCGTCGGGGCCGTGGTCGGGGCGGAAATCGAGAAACGCACCGGCAAGGAATTCCGCGTGTGCGTGTTAGGCCACCTGCAACGCGGCGGCAGCCCCACAAACTTCGATCGCGCGCTGTGCTCCATGTTCGGCGCCGCGGCCGTGGAACTGATCGCCACGGGCGATTTCGGGCGGATGGTCGCGTACCAGGGCGTGAACGTGGGCTCGGTGCCGATCAGCGACGCCGTCGGGCGGCTGAAAACCGTGCCGCCCAGCGGAAGCCTGGTACGCACCGCGCGCGCCCTGGGGATCTCCCTGGGCGACTGACCGATCGCCGAAGGCTGCCACGGCGAAGCTAAGGACCGACGAAACAACGAGTGGGGGACTTCGACAATGCGATCACCGGTATTGAAACAATCTCGGGATGACCTGTTTTTCTCAACCGTAGGTATTGAAAGTCAGCGAGGGCCGGCATGGATTGCTCATGGCTTTCATGGCCCGTCGCCCAATGCCAATCGCAGCGCCAGGCGGCAGGCCCGGTGAAACTCCTGGCGGTCGACGCGCTCGCTGACGGTGTGGCCGTCGACCTGGCCGCAGCCCAGGCTGACCGTGGGGATTCCGCGGGCGAACAGCCAGTTGGCGTCCAGGCCGCCGTTGGAGATGTTGCGGACCGGCCGGCTGCCCAGTTGGCGGAGCGCGGACTCGGCGGCCAAGGCGGAGGGATCGTCGTCGCTCAGGCGGAAGGCCTCGTAGTCCAACTCGCCGTCGAACTCGACTTTGCCGCACGCGCCTTCTGCGTTGCCGACCGACCGGGCTGCCTTGCCGAATGCCTCTTGAAACGCCCGGACGATCTCTTCCCGGAACGCGCGCTCGTGGCTGCGGGCCTCGGCGCGCAGAACGACCAGCGGCGCGACGACGTTCGTTGCCTCGCCGCCGTGGATGACGCCGATGTTGCTGGTGCCGGTCCGGCCTTGTTTCTCGATCCGTCCCAGCCAGCCTTCGCGCTGCAGTTCGGCGATGGCCAGAGCGGCGATGGTGATGGCGTTGACGCCGCGTTCGGGGCAGGCGCCGGAATGTGCGGCGATGCCGGTCACTCCGATGGTCATGCGATACCCGCCGGTGGCCCCGACGGTGATCTTGTCCACGGCCCCGCCGTCGAAGTTGAAGGCCATGTGCGGCCGGCCCAGGAGGCCAAGGCGGACGTGGCGGGCGCCGGCCAGGCCGATTTCCTCCTGCACGGTCCAGAGGAAGGTCAGCGGCGGATGGGGCAGGCCCTGCCGCACAAGTTCCAGGGCCGCGGCCAGGATGGCGGCCGCGCCGGTGCGGTCGTCGGCGCCCAGCCCGCTGCGCTTGTTGCCCGAGAGGATCCAGCGACCGCGCCGCACCGGCACAGTCGCCTGGCAAATGGGCACGGTATCGACGTGGGCCAGGAGCAGGCGCCGTTTACCGGGCCTGCTGCCGCTCAGGCGGCAGAGGAGGTTGCCCACGTCGCCGCCGTGGGGGCTGTGGCGATGGGCCTGGTCGAACTGGATCGAGGAGTCGCCGATGCCGGCCTGTCGCAATTTCGCGTCGAGGAACTCCATCACCCGCAGTTCATGGCAACTGATGCCGGGGATGGCCAGCAACTCCATCAACAGTTGTTCTGCTTCGTGGACGAATGCCTTTGCTATCGGTGCCTGAGTCATGGACGGTTTCTCCAGCCCCCATTTTCTAATGCCGCATCGCGGCGCACAATAGAAGCGACCATTGTGCAGACCAGCCTTCCAGGAAATGGCGACGTGTCATGCGTTTTTTTGTGGCCGGCATCATGCAAGGTTCTCATGCGGCGGCGCGGATGCACGACCAGGACTACCGCGCGCGGATTGTCCGCCTGGTCGAGGCGCATTTTCCCGACGCCGAGATCTACGACCCCCTGGCCCAGCACAGGAATTCTATCGGGTACGACAAAGCGACGGGCCGGGAGGTCTTTTTCCGCCATAACCGCATGTGTCGCGAGGTCGACGTCCTGCTGGCTTTCTTGCCCGAGGCCTCGATGGGTACGGCCATCGAGATGTGGGAGGCCTACCAGCACGGGGCGGCGGTGATCTCGATTAGTCCGCTGCAGCACAACTGGGCCGTAAAGTTCCTCAGCCACGCGATTTACGCCGATGAGGCCGAATTCGAAGCGGCCCTGGCAAGCGGCGAGCTCGAGCGGCGGATTGCCGAGGCGCGGCAGGGCAAAGCAGGCGCGTCTTAACCCGGATTATTCATAAAACGTAGGGTGGCGTCGAGCAAACCGTGGTTCTCCCTGGGTCTTCGGTCGCTTATCAACTTACCGCTTTATGACACAGCGTTGGACAACCGTTGATCGGTTTGCGAGACCCACCATCGGTTTGCGCGACCTCGACCCACCCTACATGAAGAATCCGGGTTAAGGAGGCATCGTACCGCGCGGTTCAGGAAAAAACGGGTAGCCTATACAACTTGTGAGGGGGTACGTTAGGCTTGTGTTTTTGGGCGTTTCTTGCTATAACAGAATCGTCGGTTAATAGCGGTGCGATCCGGCGGCAGACGAGAGGCGGCACGGTTCTTCTCGCTTTCGTTGCTGCGCGGTCGGTGCCCAAGAACGTTGTGTCGTTCTGTTGCTTTGCGGAACATCGAAAGCGGAAGTGGACCTCATGGCCATGGATTCTCCTCGTGGGCGAAGAGCGGGGCGGCGAAAATCGGCGGCACGGACGGCACGGACCGGTCCGCGCGCCTTGAACTTTACTTCGCTTCACGGAGGACATCGCCGGCTGCGGATGGAACAATTGGAGGCCCGCTGCCTGCTGGATGCCGGGCCGCTGTACATCAGCGAGTTCATGGCCAAGAACAAGACGAAATATGAGAACAACGCCGGCAATGATACCGATTGGCTGGAAGTTTATAATCCCACCCCCAGCCCCGTCACGCTCGGCAGCGCCACGGCCGGACAGAGCTACTTTCTGACCAACGACGCCACGGACCTTACCATGTGGGCCTTTCCCGCCGGGGTGAGCCTCGCCGCCGGCGCTTACATGGTCGTCAATTGCGACACAACGCCCTCCGGCGGCACGGGCGCCTATACGAACGTGGCGACGGTCGGCCCCTGGGCGGCGGGCACGACCCAGTACTATGCCGGCTTCGGTCTGTCGGCCGCGGGCGGATACGTGGCCCTGGTGCAGCCCGACGGGCAGACCATCGCTTCGCAGTACAATTATCCCAAGCAGCTTAGCGACGTCTCCTACGGCATGATAACGACCGCGTCGTCGACCTCGTTGGTGGGAGCGGGGTCGAGCGTCAAGTATCTCGTGCCCACGGCGAGCACTTACAGCAGCAGTTGGGCCAGTCCGGCGTACAGCGATGCGTCCTGGTCCACCGGCGTGACGGGCCTGGGGTACGGACCGACCTATACACCGCCGACGATCACGGCGGGCAGTTCTACCGGCTGGGGCCAGTTCGGCACCGGCAGCACGTGGAACTACTACGTGCCCATGTCGGCAAACGTCACTTGGGAGGTAGCCGAGGCCTATGCCGCGACCCAGACGTTCGGGGGCAAGACCGGGCACCTGGCCGTAATTCGCAGCGCCGCCGAGAGCGCGTACCTGTGGGGCCTGGTCGGCAACACGTCCTATTGGACCGGCCTGACGAACAGTTCCGCCTCCCCCTTTAACGGAACCGACTACGGGAGCGAAGTGAACAATCCCGTCCCGAACGCCGGCACCGCGCCGACCGCAACCAACCTGCCGATCACGGGCATTACCCATAACGCCGCAGTGGCCACCGCCACCATGTCTACCAAGTGTTCGACACTCGGACTGGCCGTCGGTGACTGCGTCTGCATTTCCGGGGCGACGCCGGCGGCGTACGACGGCGTGGGGATCACGACGAGCGGCCCGTACTTCGAAATCACGGCTTTTCCTACGGCATACTCGTTTAGTTACACCATGCAGAGTACCCCGACGTCCATCGCGTCGGGCACGATCACGGGCATCATGCCCCAGAAAGGCTACGGTTTCGTCTGGTGCGACGGCGCGCTCGTCGATCCCTTTACTTACCAGGCCTGGCCAACCAACCAGCCGAACAACAGCTCCGGCGGCGCTACGCCGGCCAATTACGTGCAGGCGCAATCCAGTTCCGGAAGTTGGGACGACCGCGCCGACGCCAATAACAACACCCTTTGCCCCTACGTGATCGAGTTCAATACGCAACTGGCCGCGCCACCCGGGGGGACGTCGGGCACCGACTACGGCAACTTCTCGGTCACCGAGGTCCACAGCAGTTCGTCGCTGTCGTCGCTAAGCGCGGGCATGAACCTGCTCAGCAATCCCGGCAGCAACACAGTCACTAAGAGCACGGGTGGGGCGATCGAATACGACGACCCGGACAACGTGGCGGCGGGGCACTACAACGGCTTCGCCTTCGTCGGCAACACTTCGGGCGCGGACCACAACTTCGTCGATTACGTCAAGGGCACGATCCAGATCCCCACCACGGGAACCTACACCTTCGACGTCAACAGCAGTGACTGGTTCTCCCTGACGATCGACCCGACCACCCCTTCGGCCACGGCGCCTGCCTTCCTGACAGCCGCCGGCACGCACTACGGCACGGGAACAACCGTCAGCGGAAACACGTTGACCAACAGCGGCGCCAGCGCGCACACCGTCGCCGACGCAGGAGGCCAGATTGCACTGACGGCAGGCACGTACCCGATCGACCTGTACTATGTGGCCGGTGCAACGAACGCGCCGCGGCTGGAACTGCTTGCGGCCTCCGGCGCGCTAGCCGCCTATAGCGCGAGCTTCCGCCTGATCGGCGACACCGGCAGCGGCGACGGCGGCCTGAGCGTCGTAGGCATCAGCAGCCCGGCGGCCACCAGCCAGGTGGGCACCAATTTGCAATCGGCCATGCAGAACGTCAACGCCACGGCCCTGGTCCGCATTCCGTTCAGCGTCGACGATCCCACCCAGTGTACGCAGTTGACGCTCTCGATGGAGTACGACGACGGCTTCGTGGCCTACCTCAACGGCACGCAGGTGCTCAGCGTCAACGCCCCCGCCTCGCCGGCCTGGAACTCGACGGCCACGGCCGTGCATGGCTCGGGCGACGCCACGCGCTACGAGTCGTTCAATCTTTCCAGCGACCAGAGCCTGCTCGTAGGCGGCACGAACGTGCTGGCCATCCAGGGATTGAACTACAGCAGCAGCGACTCCGATTTCCTGGTGCTCCCGCAGCTTCAGTACGGTTCCATCAACATCAACAATATCGAGTACTTCACCACGCCCACCCCGGGCGCCACCAACGTGCCCGGTAACCTGGGCATCGTGCCGAACATCGATTTCGGGGTGTCGGACGGTTTCTACACTGCGCCGTTCTACACTTCGCTCACCGACTCCTCGTCGGCGGCAACCATTGCCTATACCTTGGACGGCCGCACCCCCGTCATCCCCACCATCGGCACCGCCGAGACTATCAGCGGAATCACCGCCAGCGGAACGAACAACTTGACCGCCACGGTCACGACGGCTTCGGCCCACGGTTACTACACCGGCGAGCAAGTCGAGATCGCCGGGGTCACGCCCACGCAGTTCGACGGAGTGTTCAACATCAGCGTCCTCAGTCCGACCACCTTTACCTACACCATGCTGAGCACGCCGTCCGGCAGTGCTCTTGGCGCCATGACCGCCGCGCTGATCCCCGTCAGCACGGTCAACAGCCGGACGATCACCTCGATCACTTACGGTGGGACCGGGCTGAGCAACACGACCGCCACGGTCACCTGCACCGGCCACGGCTATTCCAACGGCGAACTGATCCAGATCAGCGGGGCGTCGCCCTGGCAGTACAACGGCATCTTCACCATTACCACCCTTAATCCGTCCACTGGCCTGGCCGTCGATGCCAACACCTTCTACTACACGATGTCCTCGGCGCCGTCGACTTCGGCCTCCGGCACGCTGTTGGCCGCCGCGGTCTCCACCTTGACCTATACCGGGCCCATCTACATCAACTCCACGACCACGTTGCGGGCCGAGGCCTACGAGGCGGGCTACTTCACCAGCCACCTCGACACGGCATCGTACATTTTCATGAACGACGTGATCAACCAGCCGCAGATCTTCACCGACGACCCCGCAAACTACTTCTACAGTCTCAACCAAACGTGCGTCAAGGACCCCAGCTTCAACTCCAACAACTATCCCACGATGTGGACGGGGATCGACGGCGGGGACACCGAGCCGCACGGCAACTCCCCCACCACCGAGGGCCAGTACCAGGACCTCTACAGCGCCGACTACCAGATGGACCCCGAGGTGGTGACAGATCCGAACTACGCCAGCACGATCATCAGCGACATGCAGACCATCCCCACGCTCTCGCTGGTGATGAATCCCGACGATTGGTTCGGCGAGGGCAGCAGCGGCACCAACGGCATCAGGGGGATCTACGTCAATTCGGCGCAGACCGATCCCAACGGCGCGACCTCGCCGCAGTGGAAGCGGGAATGCTCGGCCGAGCTGATCAACCCCGACGGCAGCGTGGGCTTCCAGATCAACGCCTCGATCAAGATGCACGGCGGGGGCAGCGCCCAGCCGACCAAAGAGGTCGAGCACAGTTTCACGCTGGGGTTCACCAACGACTACGACGGCCCGCTGAACTATCCGTTTTTCGGCCCCAGCGGCGAGCAGTCGTTCAACGAATTGACGCTCCGCGCCGGCTACAACGATTCCTGGACGCACGGCACCGAGTCGCAGCGGCAGTACGGCAGCTATTTGCAGGAGGAGTTCGCCAACGCCGAGTTGGCCGCGCTGGGCGGGCCGGACCGGCACGGCAATTGGGTCAACTTGTACATCAACGGCATCTATTGGGGCCTCTACAACCCCACCGAGTATCCCGACTCGAACTTCTCCGCCGCCTACCAGGGGGGCAATACGGCCGATTGGGACACGATCAAGGTCTCCGAGACCGGACCGCCGGTGCCCGACGACGGCGACCCGTACGCCTGGAACACGCTCTACAACATCGCCGAGACCGGCAGCCTGGGCAGCCCGACGGTTTGCCCCGGAACTGGCACAAACACCATCGCCATGGCCACCCCGGCCGCCTTCAACCTTATCCAGCAGTACCTGAACGTCCCCGAGTTCATCGACTACATGCTCGTGGAGTATTACGGGTCGAACAACGACTGGGACAATCACAACTGGATTGCCGTGCGCGACTCCCGCTTCAACGGCGTGGCGACCAACGCCTTCGGCGGCTTCGAGTTCGTCAACTGGGACGGCGAGCGGACCCTGGAGGGCACCGGCGACAACGTCATGAACGTGTCGGCTCTCAATGGCGGCATGGCGGGCACTCCGGCCACGGAAGACTTCGGCCCCGGCTTCCTTTTCCAGCAGCTCAAGGTCAACCCCGAGTTCCAGGTGATGTGGGCCAACGCCACGCACAAGGACCTCTACAACAACGGGCCGCTGAGCGCCAGCGGCGCGACGACCATCTACGCGGCGGCCTCCCAGCAGATCGATCGGGCCATCGTGGGCCAGTCGGCCCGCTGGGGCGACTATCACCGCGACATCAACTACGGCGGCCCCGGCAACGGGATGTGGTCGCCGCCGGCCTACCTCTACACCCGCAACGGCCTGGCCGCTTCCAGCTATCTCCTGGCCGGCAACACGACCACTAAATTCAATAACGCCGATGACCCCAACTACCCGTCCAACACGCCCGACACCTGGATCGGCAACCAAAACCGCATGTTCAACACGTATTTCCCCGTGCGGACGGCCAACGTCATCACCGAGTTCCAGAACGACTTGGTGTATCCGTTGAGCAGCACGGCGGCGCCCGAGTTCAGCAGCCTGCCCACCGGCGGTTACACTGCCTCCGGCCTGGTCTCGTTCAATTCGATCGGCGCGGGCGCGATCTACTACACGACTGACGGCACCGATCCGCGCGTGCCCAACATCGCCAGTCCCGTCCCGGTGTACGGCACTCCGTCGTTCGTCAAGAGCATTTGGCTCAACGGCACGACCGCCACGGTCCGCGTGCCCAACCACGGCTATGCCAACGGCGAGACGGTCGCGATCAGCGGCGCCACGCCGTCGAACTACGACGGCAACTTCGTGATCGGCAACGTGACGCAGGACACCTTCACCATCCCGGTGACTGGTTCGCCCGCCGCGGCCACCGGCACGATCGTCTGCCAGCCCTACGGCATCAGCCCGACCAGCACCGGCGCCATCGTGTGGCTGCCGAGCAATGGCCTGGCCGTGGGCAATAAGGTGTTGATGAGCGGGGCCGTCCAACAACCGGCACTCAACGGCGTGTTCGTGGTGACCGCCGTGACCGCCAACACGTTCAGCTTCGCCCTGACGGGCGTCAGCCTGGATACTTCCGACACGGCCGTTACCGCCCAGCGGGTCGACGTGGCGGTTTCCGGCATCACCTATAGCGGCGCCACGGCCACGGTCACCACGGCCACGGCCAACACTTACTCGACCGGCAACCTGGTCCGCATCCTGGGCGCCTCGGTGGCGACCTTCAATGGCGACTTCCTGATTACCTGGCTCAGTAGCACGCAGTTCCAATACACGATGTCGACCACGCCCAGCGGATCGCCCACCGGCACGATGGCCGCGGTCAATGTCGTCTCGCCCTCGGCTCATAAGTATACCTTCGGCGTTTCCATCACTCTTCCGAGCCCGGCGACGCGCATTCGCGCCCGGGTGCTCAACGGCACGATCTGGTCGGCCTTGAACGATGCCTGGTTCACGACGCACCCGGCGGCTGCCGCGGGCAACCTGGCGATCACCGAGATCAACTACGATCCCCTCGATCCCACGGCTGCGGAGTTGGCCGCCAATCCGGCCTATACCGACAATGATTTCCAGTTCGTCGAGATCCAGAACATTGGCACTCAGACGATCGACCTCACCGGCGTGCAGTTGTGGATCGGCTACCAGCTTGCCTTCTCCTTCACCGGTTCGGCGGTGACGACTTTGGCGCCCGGCGCGTTCGTGCTGGTGGCCCAGAACTCCGCCGCGCTGGCCCAGCGGTACGGCAGCAGCGTGACACCGCTGGTGGCCGGCACGTTCCTGCAGGACTTCGATCACGGCGGCGACCGCGTGGTCTTGACCGATCGACTGGGCAACACCATCGAGGACTTCACCTTCAACAACGGCGGCGCTTGGCCGGGCCGAGCAGGCGGCAGCGGCAGCACGCTGGAGATCCTCAATCCAACGGACGACCCCACCGATCCGAACAACTGGCATTCGAGCCTCGATTACCAGGGCTCGCCCGGCCGCAGCGGAACCGCCGCGCCCGACGGAGTGGTCATCAACGAAATCCTCTGCAACACGCAGTTCATCAACGGCGTGGGCAATTACGGCTCGATCGAGCTCTACAA
>JBEKZQ010000179.1:0-11793 GCA_049509675.1 Thermoguttaceae bacterium
CTCCTCCAATCGGAGTTCAAAACGCCGTTCCATCGGCTCCTCCTTTCCTTGAAACACATTTCACGGAAAGGCTTATTACCAAAATACTTGCAACTGCTCAAGGCCAAGATACAGTCAAAATAGACAAGTAAGGGCGTTGGCCCATGTTCTGCCACCCTTTAATACCTCCCGACCCCGCCATTTAGGTTAGCTGGGGAATAATCGTCTGCCCGGGAAGCGAATGTTGTAATGCAGCTCAGGAGAAACGACCGTGGCGCTGTCGCTGGCGGAGTTCAACAGCATGGTGGTCGACCACGGTCAGGCTTTGTACCGCATGGCCTACCGCATGATCGGCGACCGGCACGAAGCTGAGGACTTGGTCCAGGAAGCGTTCCGCTCGGCTTGGAAAAGCCGGCAATTGTTCAAATCCGAAGGGGGGTCTCGGGCGTGGCTGGCTTCGATCTTGCGTCGCCGGGCGGCCGATCATTGGCGGCACCCACGCCCTCCCATGGTTCTGTCGGGTCAGCAGAACCTCGAAGTGGGACAGCCCGCCGACGACCCGCTGCGCGACGACTTTACCGACGAAATGCAACAAGCCTTGCAGCGGCTCCCCGACGACCTGCGGGAAACGCTGCTGTTGGTAGTTGTGGCCGAACTGACACACCAAGAAGCGGCCGACACGCTGGGAGTTCCCCTGGGCACCGTGCTCTCGCGCGTCAGCCGCGCCCGGCAACGCCTCCGCGAGTACTTTATTACAATCAGCACCGCCAATAAATAAGTGGGGACTGTCCCCTTTCGTCATGCAATCGCACGATCCTCATCTTGATGCCGAACTGCGGGCCGTTCCGATGCCGGAAGGGCTGATGGAGCGGCTCCGGGCGATTGCCGTGGCCGACGACGAGGATCTTGACGCGGCCTTGCGCGACGTGCCGATGCCCGCGGGACTGCTGGGTCGGTTGCGTCACATCCCCTTGCACGACGACGAGGGCCTCGACGCGGCCTTGCGCGACGTTCCGATGCCGACGAGCCTGGTGGCTTCCATGCTGCGTCATCGGCAGCGGCGGGAACGGGTGTGGCGGATCGGTTGGCTCGCTATCGCGGCCTCGCTGCTGCTGATCGTCGGGGCATCCTATTGGGCCGCGGGACCGGCTTCACGGTTGTTCAGCGATGGGTTGGGCCACGTAGCCCAGAACCCACCGAATACGCCGATCCGCGTGGTTCTGCCGGACGAGCATCCGCAAAGCGGACTGGACAACTCTTGGGGCCAAGAACAAGTGGTTCAGTCGCACGGTCTGCGATCTCAGGTGACCGGCCCGACGGTGGATGCCCCTCGCGCGGAACAGGACACCGTGGCTTCGGGCCTTGCCGATCCTCACTGGCTTGAACCTCCGGTGCATAACGATTCCTGGTTGGACGTGCGGCCCTACACGTACGAGGCCCGCAATTCACTGGCGATTCACAATTTCGACGAACTGCCCGAATTGTACAAGGCGGAAGGTCTGGCCCCCCGCGGCATCGACTGGCCGATCGAGCGGGGCTCGAATCGGGCGTTCCTGCTTCAATACCGCGTGCATCCGTTTGTTTCGCCGGCCGCCCATCCCCGTCTGCAAACTACCATGGTGCCCCTGGGAGTGGACGTGGGCAGCTATGAATTGACCCGCCGCTACATTCAGGGCGGCAGGGTATCGGAACTGCCGCCGCCGGAGGTGGTGCGACCCGAGGAATTTCTGGCCGCGATGGACTACGGTTTTCCCGCCCCGACGCAACAGCCGCTGGAAGTTTCCACGGCGGCTGGTCCTTCGCCGTTCGCGGCCGAGGGCTTCAGCTTGCTGCAAGTGGGCGTTCAGGCCCGTCAGCTTGTCGGCGCGGAGCACCCGCCCGTCCACGTGGTGTTCGTGGTGGATACTTCCGCCAGCATGCGTTGGGGCGGTCGGGGCGACGTGGTTCGTCGCGCCTTGAAGGATTTCGTCCGGCACTTGCAGCCCGCCGACCGCGTGTCGCTGATCGCCTTCAGCGAATCGGCCCGGGTGCTGGTGCAGGAGCTTGGCCCGGGCGAGGCGAGCCAGTTGCTGGCGGCCGTCGAATCGCTCAGCAGCGAGGGATCGACCAACGTGGCGGCCGGTCTGAGTGAGGCGGAAACACTGGTCCGGCAGGCCACGTCTCCGGGCGGCCCATCGGTCCGCGTCGTTTTGCTCACCGACGGGCTGATCGAATTGGAGGCTGAGGCGGCCCGGCGCACCGAGCAGCGTTTGGCCGCGCTGGCCGCCCGTAACGTCCCGGTCCAGGTAATCAACCTGGGGCAGGAGGAGCAATGCGGGCCGCAATTGGCGGCGTTGGCCGAGGCCGGCCGCGGCGCCGTGCGTCGCGCCACCAACGTGGACCAGGTCCGTTGGGCCCTGCGCGAGATCGTCACCGGGGTCTCGGAACTTGTGGCCCGCGACGCCCAACTAAAAGTGACTTTCAATCCGAAGGCCGTGCTCGAATACCGGCTCATGGGGCATGAGGCCAAGGTCATGACCAGCCTGCTGCCGGAGCACCCCCAGGCCGATTTCCATGACGGTCAGTCGGCCACGGCCTTATACGAATTGCGCTTGGCGCCCAAAGGCCCGAACGACGTGGGCACGGTCGAGCTGACATGGTACACGCCCGGCGACGGCACGTCGCGCGGCGGGCAGACGAGGATCGTGCGCACGATCGAGCGGAAGGATTTCGCGCCGGCGTTCTCGGCTTCTGCGGCCTCGTTGCAGGAAGCCGCCCTGGTGGCCCAGACGGCCGAGATCCTGCGTCGCTCGCCGTTCGTCCACGAGCCGCGCAGCGCCCGCGCCCTGCACAGCGTGTTGGAGCTGTCGGGCCAGGCCGACAGTCGCCTGCGCCAGCGTTCCTCGTTTGTCGAATTTCTCGCGCTGGTGGATCAGGCGATCAAGGCCAGGCCGGCGCACGCCACCCGCAGGCCGTGAGCGGAACGGCAAAGCGGCAGAGTCGAGTCCAGAGGCGGCACCTCGGGTGCCACGGGCTTGCCCGTGCTCTTTCGGAGGGCTCTTGCGGCGAGAAGTTGCCAAAGCAGCGGCGTGCGAGATAGGTCAACAGCCCACGGCTGTTCCGCACGGGGGCGGAGACGTTCCCTGTTCGCCGAGGAACCGCGCGGAGAGGTTTCCGGCGTTTCAATGCTGCAAGAACCGACATCGAACAGCACTGGCAAGCGGCACCCCGCGACGGCTTGCCATCGAGGACGGCGACAATTTATCATAGAGAAATGAGACGCTTCCGCCGGACCGAATTGCTGCTGGGAGTCGCTTTCGCACTGGCGAGTGTGACGGCGGGCGTCTGCGTGACTGGCGCCCGCCTGGCAGGGGCGGCCGAACCGGCCGATAAATTCCTCGACGCGCTCCGCCGCCGCGGCTATTACGACGAGGCCGCCGCGTACCTGGAGCAGATGCGCCATAGCCCCCTGGCGAGCAAACGGTTCCAGGAGGCCATCGATTACGAGTTGGCCGTCACGCTGGGCGAGAGTGCCCGCTCGGATGGCCCCATCGCCCAGCGGCAGCAGCGATTGGGCGAGGCCCAACAGAGGTTGGCCAAATTCCTCAAGGAACATCCGGGCCACCCGGCGGCGGCCGGCGCGCAGACCGTGTTGGCCAACCTGTTGATCGACGAGGGTCGGCTGAAGACGCACGAGGCGGCCCAGGCGGCCCGCACGGCGGCCGAGAAGCCCGTGCTGTGGGCGGCCGCGCGGGCACTGTTCCACCAGGCGGATGGCGTGCTCGACGGCGTGGAAAAACGCTGCGATGAGTCGCACAAGAAGTTGGGATACGTCGATCCCAAGGACATCAAGAAACTCGACGAGCGCGACCAGGTCCGCCGCGACCTGTTGCAGGCCCGCTTGAGCCGTGCCGGCGTGTTCTACGACATCACCCGCACGTACGAGCCGGGGACTGCCGAACACAAGGCCGCGCTTGCCGAGTCGGCCATGAAATATCGCGAGTTGTTTGAAAAGCATGGCGAGCGGTTGGCCGGTCTGTATGCGCGCCTGGGGCAGGGGATCTGCTTGAAAGAACTGGGCGAGGCCAACAAGGCGTTCGCCATCTTTGAAGAGCTCATGGCTTGGCCGAACGAGCCCGAGGCCTTCCGTACCATGAAGACCAAGGCCGCCGTGCAGGCCCTGGAGACGGCCCTGTTGCCGGGGGCCACGAAGTTGAAGGAAGCCCTGGCCCTGGCCCAGGACTGGGAACGAACGTCCGCGACCGGCGAAGCGTCCGCTAAAGAGGGGTTGTCCATCAAGTACCTGGCCGGCGAAGTGGCCCTGGCATGGGCCCGCGGCTTGAAGGCCGAGGATCGGGATGCGGCCAGGAGCCGCGGCGACCTGCTCAAGACGGCCCGCGAGGAGTTCGCCATCGTGGCCGGCGCGGCGGGACCGTATCAACAGAAGGCGCGGGTCCGGCTGCTCGATCCGCTCTTGGCCGCGGAGGCAAAGCGGGCCGAACCGCACACGTTCGTCGAGGCCAGCGATCGCACCAAGGCCGCCTTGGAACGCATCAGCGAGGCCGAGGCCGAGGACCAGCGGGCGAAAACGGCCGAAGAGCATGACAAATGGCGGAAACGCAGCGCCGACGCCCGCGCCGAGGCCCTCAGGTATGGCCGTTTGGCGCTAAAGCTCAAGAGCCGGGCCGTGGCCGACGACGACCTGAACGCGATCCGCTACAGCCTGGCCTATCTGTACTACAAGGCGGGAAACATGTACGAGGCGGCCGTGCTGGGTGAGTTCCTGGCACGGCATGACGCCAATCGGGCCCAGGCGGCCGACGGCGCCCGAGTGGCCATGGCGGCCTACGCGGCACTGTTCCGTGAAGCGGGCGAGGATCGGCAGTTCGAGATCGCGCACCTGCTGCAGATTGCCGATTTCGTCGCGGGGCACTTCAGCGGCGAGGCCGACGCCGACGAGGCCCGGCTGCTGTTGCTCCAGACCGCGGCGGCCGAAGGCAAGCTGCCGCAGGCGATCGAGTACCTGGGCCAGATTCGCCCCGAGTCGGCCCGCCGCGCCGAGGCGGAATTGAGCGTCGGCCAGGCATTTTGGAGTGCTTATTTGCGCTCCCCGCGGTTGCCCGAAACGCTAAGACCGAAAGGGCCCGACTTGGCTCATCTGCTCCAGGAAGGCCAACGATTATTGAAAGACGGCGTGGAGCGGTTGCGGAAAGCCGTGGAGTCGGGCGGCGAGGCGTCGTATCCGCTCATGGCAGGCGTGCTCTCGCTGGCACAAATGTCGCTGGCAACCGGAGACCCGGAGCAGGCCCTGCGGTGGTTGGAAGATCCGAAGATCGGCGTCAAGACACTGCTGGACGGGAAAAGGGCGGCCGTCCCCGGCAGTCTGCCCGTCGAGGCCTGCAAGGCCCTGGTGCAGGCGTATGTCGCCCTGCAGCGCTGGGACCTGGCCGAGCGGACCATGCAGGACCTGGAACGGCTCGTCGGCAAGCAGGGCGATGCGGAGGGCAGCCGCCGGCTGATCCAGATTTACATCGGCCTGGGCCGCGACATGCAGGAACAACTCCAGCGGCTCCGCAGTGACGGCAAGGTCGAAGAACTGGCCCGGTTGTCGCAGACCTTCGAGACCTTCTTGACCAGGATCGCGGCGCGCAAGGAAGGCAATACGTTCCGTTCGCTCGATTGGGTGGCCGAGACCTACTTGGGCATGGGCGCGGGTTTCGATCCGGGCGGGGGTAAATTGCCCTCGGAAGCGGAGAAATACTACCGTCGCGCGGCCGACACCTTCCGTACCATCCTCCAGCGGTGCGAGGCGGAAAAGAACTTTGCCGCGCAGCCCGAGGCCGTGATCGCGGTCCGCATCCGCCTGGCCCGCTGCCTCCGCCGCTTGGGCGCCCATCAGGAAGCGCTAGGGTTGCTGGTGGCTGTGCTCAAAGAGCGGGCGACCCTGGTTGACGCCCAGATCGAGGCGGCTTATACATACCAGGCGTGGGGCGAGGAGAAGCCGGCCTATTTCTCGCTGGCCATTTCCGGCAGCCAGAAGTACCGGGAAGTGTGGGGCTGGGCACAATTGGCCCGCCGGCTCGCCGCCAGTGCCAAGCACAAGGACGCCTTCCACGAGGCCCGCTATAACCTCGCCTTGTGCCGCTTCCGCTTGGCGCAAAGCCAGGCCGAAGCGGGCGAGCGGGACCGCCAGTTGAAACTCACCGAAAGCGAGATCCTGATGGTGCAAAGTTTGTACCCGGACATGGGCGGCAAAGCATGGTACGATAAATACGATGAGTTGCTCGTGAAGATTCAAAAACTCCGCGACGAGCGACCGCTGGGCCTCAAGGCCACGGCGCCCAAACCGGCGGTCAAAACTTGACCGCGTGTTTACTGAAGAGGAATGTCATGAAGAAAGCATGTATTGTGATCGCGGCCGGGTTGTGTCTGGCCGTCGCCCCGACGGAAATCCGGGCACAAGCCACCGACATGGTGATGACGCACAAGGGGATTGTCCGCGGGCATATCGTGAGCATGACCGCTCAGGAAATCGAAATCGAGGAGGCGGGGTTGAGCCGGCAGATCTCGGTCAACGAGATCAAGTCGGTCCGATTCGAGCACGAACCCACGGCGATCGAGTCCGCCCGCACCGAGATTGCCAAGGGCGAGTACAGCGAGGCGATGACGCTGCTGGAAAAGCTCGGCGAGGATGAGACGAAACGGGCGGAACTCGCGCAGGACGTGGAGTATCTCCAGGCCCTCTGTGCCGCGCGGATGGCCCTGGGAGGCAATGGCAGCATCGTGGATGCCGGGAAACAAATGTACGCCTTCATCAAGAGCCATCCGCACAACTATCATTTCCTCGACGCCTGCGAGATCGAGGGCGATTTGCTGGTGGCCAACGGCCTGCACGCCCAGGCGGCCGAGTTCTACAAGAATCTGGCCAAGACGCCCTGGCCGGACTACAAGCTGCGCGCCCAAGTGGCCATGGGCCGGGCGGACCTGGCCCAGGGCAAACTGGACACGGCCGCCAAGCTGTTCGACGAGGTAATCGCTTCCGACGCCGCCGGCGACGTGGCCGAAGAGCAGCGGATGTTCGCAAAAATCGGCAAGGCCCGCTGCCTGGCCTCCACGCAGAAAGCGGCCCAGGCGATCGATATGCTCAACGAGATCATCGCCAAAGCCGGGAGCGAAAACGAGAAGCTGCATGCCTTGGCCAACAATGCCCTGGGGGTCGCCTACCGCAAGGCCGACAAGCCCCAGGAAGCGCTGCTCGCGTTCCTGCACGTCGAGTTGCTCTACAATTCGTTTCCCGACCTTTATGCCGAGGCCTTGACGAACGAGGCGGAACTCTTCCGCGAGCTTCACAAGCCGGCGTATGCGGACCGGGTCAAGAAGGCCCTCGAAGCCCTCAAGCAGCAAGGAAAAGAGGACAAGTAAGAGGAGCGTGGACCGTGGAGGGTGGAGCGTGGAGCGTGGAGCGTGGAGGGTGGAGCGTGGAGGGTGGAGCGGTTGACGAACCCCTCATCGCGTGCCCGCCTCACGAAAGAGGGGGGCTCAGGGCTGAAAATATCGGGCGGCGGCCACGCGCATGCCGGGTCGCACCTTGCCGCGCAACTCGTCCGCGTCCAGCGCGAAAAGCGGGCTGATCTCGACCGGCACCCCCGCGGCCACCTCCGCGCCCGCCCGGCGCAGCCAATCGCTATGCAGGGCGATCATCTGCCCTTGCACCGCCTCGGGCGTGTCGAGCTTGGCGCCCGGCGCGTTCTTCAGCGGTGCGAAGGCCCGGGCCGGATAGACCTCCACCACGATCGCGTTGCGGGCTGAGGGCATGAGATCGAAAATGAATCGCTCGAACTTGATGGCGTTGGGCTTCTCCGGCTGCATGGGCTGGCCCCAGGCGTCGATCGCGGCCACCTTCTTACTGGCGTAGTGAAACGGCAAGGCGTCGGCGCTGGCCGCCATCCGCTCCAGAAAGGCCAGATCGAAAACGTGGACCGCAATGCTCCCGGCCCACACGGCCAGGGAGCCGTCGGCGTTGCGGCGTTGGGCCACCTCGTCCGGCAGGTCGCTGTATTCGATAACCATCAGCCGGCCGTCCACGGCGACGACGTTCCCCACCTTCTCCAGCGGTTCCCGCTTGGCAATGACCTGGCTGGTCATCTCCGCACCGGCCAGCCGATGGTAGCCGATGTATTCCGCACCGCAAATGTCGACCAGCGGATTGTCCACCTGAAAATAGAACAGTTCGCGGCAGCCGCGGCGGCGGGCATCGGCGACGGCGCCGCTCCGGGCGAAGGCCGCCAACATGCCGCCGTGACCGTCGGGACTCACCGCCAGGCAGCCCGGACTTGCCAAGAGCAGTTTGCCCGTGGCGGCGTCCACGGCCGGCATCGTGCCCTGGCAAAAAATCTTCAGGTCCTCTTCCGGCAGTCCGAAGCGACCGTGCTCGGCGAAGAACCGCACGGTCTCCTCGTGCGTGGCGGGACTGGTCATCAGGTACAGCGGCACGCGCACCCCGTGCCGCCGTCGCAGCGCCAGGATCTTCTCCACGTGGATCTGAAACAGCGAGCGGCCGGATACCGGTCCGATGGGAAACATCCCCTTGGGATGATCGAAGCCCAGGCGCGTGCCCTGACCTCCCGCCACCAGCATCGCGCCCACCTCTCCCGCACGCAGGGCCTCGTTGCCGCGCTGGCGGGCCTGCTGGATCGTAAAGCGATTGTGCGTCGCGTCCAAGCGAAAGGCCGGCGGCTCTTCGGCGCGCCGGGCCAGCGCGACGATGTCGCTCCGGCTGGCGCGGTCGCGATAGAGCCGCGCGATCAGGTCCAGATCGACGGCCCTGATCTGATCGGCAAGCGCATCGCGGCCCGCGGCGTCGAGCCGATCCCAGAACGTCAACAACTGTTCTTGTCCGTGGGGAATCAGCGTGGCGAGAAGTTCGTTCCTACACATAATGCGATGTGGCAATCCCCGTCAGCAGGCGCTGGAACTCGCTTACCTGAGACCAGCACAACTCGAAGCGACTGCGGTCCAGGCTGCGGTTGCCGAAAAAAACCTCCTCGAAGACGAGCATCGTCTGTTCCACCAACGGCAATAAGAGCGGTCCGCGCGGGCGAAGCTCGCGCAAATACTGACGGTTGGTCTTGCCCTTGGCCAGGCGGATGATGCGCCGCCGATCCAGTTGCACAAGCTGGTAGCTGAACAAGTAGATGATCGCCTGCCGATAGTCGCCGGCTTCGTAATGGCGACGCGCTTCCTCCAGCAGGTTTCGCCCCGCGGCGGCGATCGGCAACGGCAGCGCTTGGAGCCGCGCGTCGCCGCCGGCCGCCTTCTTGTCCGGCTGCGCGGCATGGGGCGGCTTGAGCAGATAGGCACGCAGCAGCAGGCCCAACGCAGCGGCCAGCACCAGCGCCAGGATGGTCCAGGACAGGAAGTAGAGGAAGGCACCGAGTGGCGCCATCGCTTGTGTCTCGGAAGAGAACACGATCTCGACGTCGTCGGTCTTGCCATTGTACCACGGATACCCCGGCCAGCCGCCCAGCGACTTCTGGCCGGCCTCGACCGATTCTTCCGGGGCGACCAGTGCTAGCTGCTCCAGCGGGGCTCCCAGCATTGCCAACCAGAGAAACGTCGCCATCATGTCCACTGCCTCATCAGGCGGTCTCCTTCGGCACGCATGGCCAGTTCCACCTCCCAGCCCTCGCGGCGGATCCGCAGATCGGTATAACCGAGGAATCGCACCACGGTGAAAATGGCCATCATGATCCACAAGGCCAGCGGGTAGTAGACCGTGTAGACCGGCGCCCCGGGTTCTCTTTCACCCAACAGCAGCGTTCCCAGGCAGTAGAGCGATGCCCAGATCGACAGCACCAGCATCCCCCCGCAGGCGACGCTGCCCAGCCAGCGGACGAACAGGTCGCCCATCGACTGGGCGTGCAGGACCCGCGAGCGGCGGCCGCTGGTCATGCCGTCCTTGCGACGGCGCCGCCAGGGATTGCGTTCCAGCAGGATCACCTCGTTCAGGTAGGGCCACACGGCGTAGGGCAGGATCCAGGTAACCATCCAGGGCAGCAGCAGGCCGCGGAGCAGAACCTGATACCAGAGCAACTGCGGCAACGATTTCCCGAAATCTTTCGCCACCTTGGCGGCCTCGGGCCGGCGGCTGAACATGGCCTGCCCCAGGTAGAGGGTTGCCAGTGCGGTTGCCAGCGGACACTCCCACATGACCAACAAGAACATCCACCACAGATAGCCGGCCACGTCGCCGGCATCCGGCTCCGGCTCCAGCACGCCGGACAGCAGCCAGGCGTTCAGGAGCATGGCCGGCACGATGCCTGCCGCCAGGGCCAGGCACAGCGGGCCGCCGTGGACGCGCAGCACGCGCAGGGCAAGGTCCAGAACCTCCGAGAAGCTCCGCTCGCGGATCACAATGTGCTGCCGGTCCAATTGCATCACTTGCCCCTCGGAAAACCCAGCACGAAGAAGTAGAACAGCAGCATCACCGTGGAGGCGATGGCCACGCCGGCTTTGATCCAGTAGGGAGCGGCCGTAGGCGACAGGAAGGCCTCGATGCCCGCTGCCAGCAGAAACAACACCGTCGCGGCGGCCATGATCGGCACGCTTTGCTGCGCCGAGCGGCGCAGCGCGTCGCTGCGCGTCCGCCCGCCCGTGTCAACCAGCGAAAAACCCATGCGCATGCCGGCGGCGGCCGAAAGGACGATTCCCGTCAACTCGAAGGGGCCGTGGGCGGTCACGAAATGGAAGAAGTGTTCCGGGTGTGCCACGGTGGTCATATTCCCGAAAACCGCTCCCAACATCGCCGCATTGTAAATCGTGGCGAAAAGGCCGCCGACGCCAAAGAGCAGTCCGAACGCAAAACAGCGCAAACCAATGCCCGCGTTGTTCCAGATGTAGAATCCGGACATGAAGTTCGCCGCATCGGGATCGCGGTGGGAAATCGGGCTGGAGAACTGCTCTTCGATGAACGTCAGTTGCGTCTTGCTGACGACTCGTTCGGCAAATTCGGAACTGTTTCGGGCCATGATCGCGGCCAGCAGGAAAATGCCCCAGAAGATCGAGAAGGCCAGCCGCAGGCACTTGTCGGCAAAGAGCCGTTGCGGCACGACGAAGAACATCTCCTGAAACCAGGCCCGCACGTCGAAGGGACGGCTGCGATACAACTGGTTGTGGGCTCGTGCTACAAGCTGGTGCAGATAATGGACTGTCTCCGGGGGCAGATGGTAGGCGTCGGCCAGGGCCAGGTCGGCGCAGGCGGCGCGGTAGCGGGCGGCGAAGCGGGCCACGGCCGGCCCGGTGATCGCCCGGCGGGAGAGCTTCTCCAGCTTCCCGCAAAGCTGCTCCAACTCGGCCCAACTCGTGCGGCGGGATTCCAACAGATCGGCCACCTTCATGGTCCCGTCTCCTCGGGCGTGAAAATGGCGACCGGCAGTTCCTCATCGAGCGGCATGGCACTTGCGAAAGGGCTCGAAGGCACCCGGAGAGTACCCGGATCCATCTTTTCGGTCAACGACCCCTTGGCCGACGGGAACGCCGTTTGGCCGAAAAATGGACCAGTCCCCGGTTCGCGGAACGGCGACTGGCCGTCGGCCGCCGCCTCATGGTCGGCCAGGAACGTCCGTTCATACAGTCCGCACAGCAGCAGGTCGAGATTCGTGCCATGAGGCAAGCCGAACTTCTGCCGCAAGGGATCGCCCACGTGGTGTGCAATCTCCATCCGCCGGGCCCAGGAGAAGTGCTTTCGCCGCGCCACATAGCCGGACAGGGCCAACCCCAACGTGCGACTGACCGTAAAGTTGGCCGGGATCAAGGCGGCCATCTTCGCGGTTTCGC
>JBEKZQ010000018.1:0-29619 GCA_049509675.1 Thermoguttaceae bacterium
GCTGACCAACCCCTCCGCCATCAAACTGGCCACGCTCTCGGTCAGCAGGCGATCCAGCAATTCCACATGCTGCGTGCGGAAGTCGGAGAGCGTGTGATAGTTCATCGACACGCCGCCACAAATCCACCGGTACGCCGCGTGGTATTGACACAAGCGGTTCAGTTCCCGGGCACTGCCAATGCCCCGCAACGTCGCGTACAGCCACAACGCCACCAGGATGCGGGGGTCGGCGGGGGCTTGCCCAGGCCCGCCTTCGACCGCTTGAATCCGTTGCTGCAACTCCGACAAGTCCAGGCCGCAGACGTACTCCCACACGATTCGCGCTTCGTGTTCCTCGGAAAGCAATTCATCCAACGAGCACTGCTGAAACTCGATTTGATTCCGCACCGCGTGCCGCAGCCGTTTGGGACCGATTCGCGGCGGCTGAGATGCCTCGGTGCCCTGGGCGCCTTCGTCCGCCCCCAAATTAAACAATGCATCCTGATCCATCGCCCGTCCTCCGGCTTCCATCAGCGACCAAACTGTACAAGATATGAAACCCCTGACGGGCAAGAAAGTTTTCTTGCTTTACGAAAGATTCACAACCTCTGAGGGGAAGTCGCGATCAGAACACGAGCTTATTCTTGGACGACCGCTTGGGCTAGCCGAGCCAGGCCGATTTGACCTTACTTGTCTAGGACGCTAAGATCATAGAGGAGGCTGGCTTCGGCTCGGATACGGCCTCCTATCGCTTCAATGCCGGACGGACATGACTTCTACAGTCAGTAAATTCCCTTTGGTTGTCCGCGCTTCGGGCGAATCTTGCCTGGCATTGCCCGCCGCAAAACGGTGGCCCATCGGCCCTCCCAAAACACTTCAGGAAAGGAGCAACGAGGCACGCACCGCGTGACGATAATCCCCCCAGAAAAGGTATGATCGCCCCTCTCAAAAAATCCCAGGAAAGGAGCAACGAGATGCATACAGCGAAGCAGTTATCGGTTTCCTTGGTCAACAAGCCGGGACGGCTGGCCGACATGCTGGTGGCCCTGAACAAAGAGAAGGTCAATTTTCGGGCGTTGGCAGTGATGGATTCGGGCGAACGGGGAACGGTTCGATTTGTGCCCGACGACCCGATGGCGGCCGGCAAAGTCCTCGACCGGATGAATGTCCGTTTCGATCCGGTCGACGTATTGCTGGTGGAAGTGCCCAACCAAGCGGGAGCCTTTGGGAAGATTTGCGAACGACTGGCCGCGGACCACCTCAATATCGACTATGCGTACTGCTCGTTCAGTTCAGGGCGCGGCACCAAGGCGGGCGTGCTGGCGGTGATCAAGGTCAACGATCTGGGCAAGGCCCAGCGCGTGCTGGGTGAGAACGGGACGGCGGCCGCACGCGCGGCCCGGCGTCGCCCCATCCGCCGGCCGCTGGTGAAATCCCGATAAGCCGGAATTTTGGGCAGTTTAGGAAGGAGGGGGGATGGGGCCACCGCAGAGACGCAGAGTATTCATTGTTGCTTCTTTGCGTCCCCATCTCCCTCCGGGAGAGGGCCGGGGTGAGGGGATGCTGGGGAAGGCGGGAAGTTTAGGAAGCCGAAACTTGCGAAGGGGCCCCCTCACCCTAACCATCTCCCGGAGGGAGAGGGGAACTTGGATCAGCAGTTTGAAAAAGTCCAGTTGCTTCTTTGCGGCTCCGCGGTTCCCCTCCGAGAGGCTGCTCTAGGACTTCGGCCTTGCGAAGCCAGGGGCTTTTTGCGAGACTACCGCCTCTCGTCTCCCCCTGCTGCTGCTCTCGACAAAATGCCCACGCGCACTCTGGCCCTGGTGGCAATGATCGCGATTGTTCTGGCGGGCTGTGTGGCCGGCCCGGCCTGGGGCCCGCCCGGAAATGCCTTGCCCGTGGCCTACGACAATCCCGCGTTCGTGCCGATCCCCGGTCACGATCAGGCCTGGGAGGCCGTGGTGGACGTGGTGACGAGCTACTTCAAGATCGACCAGGAAGAGCCGGTCCGTTTGCTGGGCAACACGCTGACCGAGGGCCGGATCATCACGTACCCCAAGTTGGGGGCCACTCTGCTGGAGCCCTGGGACCAAGATTCAGCCAACGCCTCCGAACGAGTGGAGAGCACGTTGCAGACCATGCGCCGCCGGGCGGTGCTGAGGATCGTGCCCGCCCAAGGTGGCTATTGGGTCGACGTCGCGGTGTTCAAGGAACTCGAAGACCTGAAGCGGCCGGAACAATCCACGGCCGGTGCGGCCACCTTCCCGTACGACAACACCAATACGCGGGTGGCCAATCCGGTCGGTCCGCCGCCAACCGTTACGCAGGCGTGGATCCCACAAGGCCGCGACACGGCCTTGGAGCAACGGATCATCGGGCAGTTGCACTACCACGTCAGCCCCGCCGGGCGACCACTGCCGCTTTGAAACGGATCTTCCCTGACAGGCACGGGCTGGTCCGTGCGCGTAACGTCTTTCAGTTAATGATGTTGGCGTTCTTTCGTGTACGCGTTGTACACCGCGCAACACAATAGTTTGACTGTATCCAGTTCGACGAAAAACCACTACTAATTGCGGTCCGGTTCGCCGCAAAACCACAACATGTGGTGTGCAGGATACAGTCAAAATAGCCAACAGCAAATACCGTGATGCCTTCGTTCTCACCTTGACCCGTCTCAGGCTGCAAGGGTAGCATACCTTGCTTATTTTACCACCCCTATCGGCCGGCCCCCGACTACTTCCACGACCATCGTCCACCGCCTCGTCAATCTCTGCTGGTTCTGGTTCAAGTGGGGCCTGATCCTCAGCGTGATCGGGGCCGTACTGGCGGTACGCTACTTCTTCGATCGCGTGGATGAACAGATCCGTTGCCACGTGCAGGCGCGGCTGGCCCAGCAGTATCCGGGACTGAGCATCAAGATCCGCTCGGCCGTGCTGATCAAGGGGGAAGGAATCCAGGTCCGCGGCCTGTCGATCGTTGAGCCGGGGGCGCTGGGACCGGGCGCGGAGGTGCTCAGCTTCGACGAGTGCTTCTTTGCCTGCAACACGG
The DNA here is from genome assembly GCA_049509675.1 of Thermoguttaceae bacterium. Lineage (GTDB taxonomy): Bacteria > Planctomycetota > Planctomycetia > Pirellulales > Thermoguttaceae > JBEKZQ01. The sequence goes on from JBEKZQ010000018.1 coordinate 3,025, forward strand.
ATCTGCAAGAGTGGCTCGGCGGCGAGCCCCAGGTGACGCGGGTCGTGCTGCGGCGTCCGACGCTGCGCATGACGCGCCGGCCCGACGGCACCTGGAGCGCCGCGCGGCTGTTGCCGATTCCGAAGCTGAGCCACCGGCCGCCGGAGGTCACGGTGGAGAACGGGACCATCGAAATCTTCGATCCGCTCAAAACCCCCTGCGGCACGCTCACGCTCCGCGACGTGAACCTGACCCTGACGCCGATGCCGCAGGCCGACGGACCGAGCGGGGCGGATCGCCGCAAGTTGCAGGGCAGCCTCAGCGGCGACTACTGCCGGCAAGTCGTGTTCGAGGGCATGGTCGATCCGCACCGGCCGGAGTTCGCCGTCAACGGTTCACTCGAAGGGCTGGAGATCTCGCCCGAATTGCGCGACGCGCTGCCGGGGGCGCTCGGCGGGCAATTGGTCCGCCTGGGCACGCTGCGCGGTCAAGGCGAGCTGACCTTCCACGTCAGCTACGACGAAGCCGCCCCGTCGCCCTGGGATTTCGACATCAACGGCCGGCTGGTCCACGGCCGGCTGGACGACCCGCGGCTGCCCCATCCGCTGACCGACATCCGCGCCCGCGTCCATCTGCACAACGAGGGGTTCACGGTCGAAGACCTGGTCGCCCGCAGCAACCAGGCCATGCTGCGCATGTCGTGCCTGGGAGCGGGGCTGGGGCCCAACGCGCCGCTGCACGTCGAGGCCGAGGTGCGGCAACTCGAATTGGACAGCCAACTCGGCGACGCCCTGCCAGGCTTCTTGCAGGACCAGTGGTACAAGTATCGCCCGGAAGGACAGATCGACGCCGACGTGAAACTCTCCTACGACGGGCATGACTGGAAGCCGGAGATGACCCTCCGGCTGCTGACCGTTTCCTTCACCCATCACAAGTTTCCCTACCGGCTCGATCACGGCAAGGGAAACTTGTGCCTGAAAGACGATCTGTTGCGGGTCAACGTGACGGCCTTCACCGGCAATCAGCCGGTGCGCATCGACGGCGAGATGCGCCACCCGGTCACCGGACCGATCGGCTGGATCGAGGCCAAGGGCGACGACCTGCCGCTGGACGAGAAGTTCTTGACGGCCCTGCACGAGCGTCCGCGGGCCGTGGCGCGGGCTTTGGACCTGCGCGGCACCGCCAGCTTCATCTATCGTTTGTGGCGCGAGACGCCCGAAGAGCCCTTCCATCAGCACCTGGTCATGGGGGCCAAGCGGTGTTGGATCAAGTACGAGCATTTTCCCTACTCGCTGCAGGACGTGCGCGGCACCCTGGAAATGACCGACGGAGTCTGGCGGATCAATGATCTGGAAGGGATCAACGGCAGCGGCCGCGTGAGTTGCAGCGGCGGCCTGACGCCCGGCGCGGCGGGCAACCGCTTGGACCTGCACTTTCGCGGCGATGCGGTCTCCTTGGACGACGAGTTGCGAGAGTCGCTGCCGCCGGCGATGCGGCAGGTGTGGCATGACCTGAAACCACGCGGCGTAATCGACCTGACCGCCGACTTGCACTACCTCGATCAGGCCAATCAACTGGACCTCAGCGTCCAGGCCCAGCCGCGCAGCGAAACGGCCTCCATCGAGCCGGTGTATTTCCCTTACCGCTTGGAGAAACTGCAAGGCGTGCTGGCCTATCGCAACGGACGACTCACCCTGGAGCGGATCAAGGCCCAGCGCGGACTGCTGAAGGTGGCCATGGCCGGGTTCTGCAACTTCTTGCCCGACGGCGGTTGGCACCTGCACTTGGACGGGCTGACGGTCGATCGGTTGCGGATCGACCGCGAGCTGGTTCAAGCGGTGCCGGCACGGCTGAAGAAGGCGCTAATCGAGCTGAATCCCAGCGGGCCGATCAACCTGCGCGGCACGTTCGACATGGCCCGCACCGGCAGCCCGGGCGGCCCGTTGCGCTGCCAATGGAACCTGGCTGTCGGGCTGGAGCAGGTGGCGCTGGATTGCGGCGTCCACGTGGAGAACATCCACGGCGGCCTGACGCTGGTGGGCGGCTTCGACGGCCAGAACTTCCACTCCAGCGGCGAGTTGGCGCTGGATTCGCTCAGCTACAAGGACTTCCAGTTCACGCAGGTCCTGGGGCCCTTATGGATCGACGATCAGCAGGCGCTGCTCGGTTCCTGGGCCGAACGCCGGCAGAACGAAGTCTGGGGCGGCAGCAGCGCCGGTCAGCGGCCTGCGCGCCGCTTGACCGCCCAAATCTTCGGCGGCACGGTGTATGGCGACGCGGCGGTCATTTTCGGACCGCAACCGCGCTATAGCCTGGCGGCCTCGTTGGTCGACGCCAAGCTCGATCGTTGCGCCCAGGAGGTGGTGGGCGGACGACAGCAGATGCGCGGCGCGATCCTGGCCGGCATCGAGCTCCGCGGCCTGGGACACAGCACGCTCAGCGGTCACGGCAGCATTCAACTCCGCGACGCCAACGTCTACGAGCTGCCCTTGATGATCGCCATGCTCAAGATCCTCAGCATCCGGCCGCCCGATCCCAACGCCTTCAGCAAGAGCGACATCGACTACCGCATCGAAGGCGAACACATCTACTTCGACAAGCTGGACTTTTCCGGCGACGCCATCAGTCTGCTGGGCAAAGGCGAGATGAATTTCCAATCGGAGATCCACTTGACCTTTGCCGCCATCGTGGGTCGGGGCGACATCAGCCTGCCCGCCGTCCGCGCACTGTTCACCGGCGCCAGCCAGCAATTCATGCTGATCCACGTCGTGGGGACCCTGCAGAACCCCGAGACCCGCAAGGAGGCGTTCCCGGGCATCAACCAGGCCCTGCAACAACTGCAAAGCGACTTGCAAGGAAAGTGAGGTGAGGCAATGAGCGTGGGACCGATGAGCAACATTGCCGGCAGCGTCGCCGGCACGCCGCTGGCCCAGGCCACGGGGGCCGATCTGGAACGGGCCCAGTACGAGACGGTCTCGCGGCAGCGGCAGGCGCAAAGTCAGCAGAAGGCCGAGGCCGCCTCCGGCATCGGCGAGACCGACGGCGAAGACCATCAGGCGGCCGAGCGCGATGCCGATGGCCGGCTTCCCTGGCGCCGGCCCGAGCGCCCCGCGGACGCATCCGACCAGCCGGACCCATCGCTAACGCCAGCGCCGCCGCCCTTGCCCAAAGACCCCTCGCAGCAAAGCGGCAATCTGCTCGATCTGACCGGCTGAGCACCGTTGCAACGTCTCTCTCTCCCTCTCCCCTTGCGGGAGAGGGCGGGGTGAGGGGGGCCCGCCAGGAGACTGGTTCTATCTGCATTGCCCGCTTGCCGCCAATGGCCTAGAATAGGCCCTATGTACTCATCTCGCTCCGCGAGATGGAATGCATCTCGCGGAGCGAGATGAGTACGTCACCAAGCTTTCCGAGCAGACACATGCGTTTCACCAAGATGCAAGGAGTGGGCAACGACTACATCTACGTCGATTGCTTCGCCGAAGCGATGCCGGAGGACCCAGCCGCGCTGGCCCGGCAGATCTCCGACCGCCATTTCGGCGTCGGCTCCGACGGCCTGATCCTGATTTGCCCCAGCACCCGGGCCGACGCGCAGATGCGCATGTTCAACGCCGACGGCTCGGAAGCCGAGATGTGCGGCAACGGCGTTCGCTGCGTGGCCAAGTACGTGTACGACCACGGCCTGGTCAGAAAACCTTCGCTGCGGATCGAGACCGGCCGGGGCGTGCTTGCGCTGGACCTGGAACTGGCCGATGGTATGGTCAGCCGCGTTCGCGTCGATATGGGCGAGCCCATGCTGGCCGCGCGAGAAATCCCCACCACTTTGCCGGGCGACCCGGTGGTCGATGCCGTCTTGAACGTTGTCGGCCGGCAGCTTCGGGCGACCTGCGTTTCGATGGGAAATCCGCATTGCGTGGTCTTCGTTGACCGCCTGACCGATGACGACGTGCTCGGCCTCGGCCCGCAAGTGGAAACCGATCCCCATTTTCCCAAGCGGGTGAACGTGGAGTTCGTCGAGGTGCTCTCGCCCACGGAGGTTCGCATGCGCGTCTGGGAGCGCGGCTCGGGAGAAACGCTGGCCTGCGGCACGGGCGCTTGCGCCGTGTGCGTGGCGGGGGTTCTCTCCCGGCGCACCGCCCGCACTGTGCTCGTCCACTTGCCGGGCGGCGACCTGGATCTCCACTGGGCCGAAGATAATCGCGTGTACATGACCGGCCCCGCCGTGGAAGTTTTTCACGGCGAATGGGAAAGAGAAAAGGGGATAAGTCCAATTATTGAAGCGAAGGGAAGGAAAGGGCAATAATTGGACTTATCCCCTTTTCTTCCGTGGCTGAACCAACTCGGCGGCCTGTTGGGCTCGGCGGCCGTGCGCGGCTGGATGGGTACGCTGGACTACAAAGTCCTCTACCAGGACCGCAGCGTCGACCCCATCTTTCCCGAATGCCGGAGGCAGAAGATCTATCTGTTTTGGCACGAATACATCCTGTTTCCCCTGTACCTGCGCGGACATTGCAACTTGTCGATGCTTTTGAGCCGGCACCGCGACGCGGAGATCCTCTCGCACGTGGCCCATCACCTGGGGTTCGACTTCATCCGCGGCTCGACGAACCGCGGCGGGGTGGCGGCCCTGCGTCAACTGCTGGCCGAGAGCCGGCACAGGCATCTTACGATTACGCCGGACGGACCGCGCGGTCCGCGGCGAAAGCTGGCGCCCGGTTCGATCTACCTGGCCTCGAAGTTGGGGCTGCCCCTGGTGCTGATGGGTTACGCCTACGATCGGCCCTGGCGGGCGAAAAGCTGGGACCGCTTTGCGATTCCCCGGCCTTGTTCCCGGGCCCGCGTGATCGCCACCGGCGAGATCTACATTCCGCCCGATCTGGACCGCGACGGCGTGGAGCATTATCGCCAGGAGGTGGAGCGGTCGTTGAACCAATTGACCGAGCAGGCCGAGGCCTGGGCCGAGTCCGGCCGCCGCCTGCCCGGCCAGTCCGTGCTGTACCGCTGCCATGCCCCGCTGCGGCGAACTTGCTCCACCGAGCGCCGAAAAACGAAAACTGAAAATTGACGTCTTTCCCGCCTCACTCCACGCTGATCGGCGGCAGGTTCAGATTGCCGCGGGCTTCGTTGACGATTCGTAACACGTATTGCGACGCATACTCCGGACGGACGGTCTTGACCGGGTTCAGCGTCCAATCGTCATAGCGCGGGAAGCGGGCCACGAATTGTCGGTAGAGGAACTGGAAGTAGGGAATATCTTCCGCAACGAACCAGTTGCGAAAGTCACCGTAGGCCTTCGTTCGTTCGACCCGCCGCAGATAGGGATCGACCTGGGAGCTGCCGCCCAGCCTGGTGTCCAAATACTGTTCCAGATTGGCAAGATTCCCATCGATCATGTCTTCGTAATGGACGACGAAGAGGCCCGGCTCTTTCCCCAGGTAGGCGACGAGCTGAGGTTCGAGCATGTCGTGGGACTGGAATCGTTCCGGCGCCAACTCGAAGCGGGGCAAGGCCGGCAGCCATTGCCCGCGCCAACGCGCATAGTCCTCCATGAACTTGAAGAAATCGACATAGCGGATTGCGTCGGGTGCGGCTTCCTTCTGCCGCAAGGCGTTCAGAACGGACCGGATGAACGGCTCATCCGTGCAGTACGGCTCATGGTAGAGACGGTAAAGCTCGGCGCTGACAGCCCGGTCCTTCGGATCCCGGACAATGAGAATTTTCATATCGAATGCGGCGAAGGATTCCAGATCGATGGCCGCCGGCGGAATCACGTAGTCGTCAGCCGGGTAGAGCTGAAGCAGATAGCCATCGATCAGCACCTTGGCGACAACGTGGGCCGTGGCGGCGCCCACGAAGCGGCACCGTTCGAGCAGAAGGGTCGTTTCGTCGCGAGGCAGCGAGTTGAATATCTTGTACGCCAGGGCGGTGGTTCCGGATTTCGACAGTCCAAGAATGAGAACTTTCATTGCGGCTCGATCGATCCCCTGCGCTTGCCAAGCAACCCTCGGGCCACCGACGTCCGATCGGCACCCACGCGACACGTCGGGTTCATGCTAATCGCCGAGAGATTTGCAGACAAGTACGCTCGTCCGCCGATTTCTTGCAGGAGAACTGCAAAATCTGACGCGACGGCGCCCAGAGGGTGCCCGGGTCCATGTTTTCGGTCATGGGTCCGGCCAAATGGAAGTGCCCATCAGCCGAAAAATGGACCAGACCCCGACTTTGCACTTCTCCTGCGATTTTTTGTTGTGCGTTTGACCACTACAATGAATTCATGGATGATGAAGTCCCCGCGCGCCACATGCTTCGACCCTTGCGGATCGGCGGCCTCCGGATCGATTTTCCCGTGGTCCAGGCGGCCCTGAGCGGTTATAGCGATTGGCCGATGCGGGTGATCGCCCGGCGGCTCGGTGCGCCGTTCACGTTTTGCGAAGTGCTGCTGGACCACTTCATACTCAACGTGACCAAGGGCTCCAAGGCGCGGCGGTTCATCAACGTCAGCGACGAGGAACATCCGTGCGGGGCCCAATTGATGGGCGACACGCCGGAGCAGTTCGCGCCTGCGGCGTTGAAACTGGTGGAAGCGGGCTTCGACGTCGTGGATCTGAACTTCGCCTGCCCGGTGCGCAAGGTGCTGAGCCGCTGCCGCGGCGGCTACCTGTTGAGCGTGCCGGACGTGGCCCTGGAGATAGTCGCCCGGGTGCGCGAGGCCCTGCCGCCGAGAGTTCCGCTGAGCGTGAAGATGCGGCGCGGCTTCGACGACAGCCCCCAGAGCCGCGACAATTTCTTCGCCATCTTCGACGGCGCCTTCGCCCGCGGCGCGGCCGCCGTCACGGTCCACGGTCGCACGGTTCGCCAGGGCTATCAAGGGGCAAGTTCCTGGGAGTTCCTCCGCGAGGTGAAGGAACATGCCGGGCCGCGGACGGTGCTGGGCAGCGGCGACCTCTTTACGCCCCAGGACGTGTTGGCCATGTTCGCCCGCACGGGCGTGGACGGCGCGGCCCTGGCCCGGGGCGCAATCGGCAACCCGTGGATCTTCCGGCAGATCCGCGACCTGGCGGCGGGCCGGCCTTTCCTGCCGCCCGACTTGCGCCAGCAGCGCTCCGTCATCGACGAGCACTATCGGCTGGCGGAGGAGATTTATGGCCCGGAGCGGAGTTGCAACCGCATGCGAAAGTTCGGCATCAAGTATTCCCGCTTGCACCCCCAGGCCGAACAGGTCCGCGCCGCGCTGGCCACGGTAAAGACTCCCGATCAGTGGCGGGCCGCACTGGAGAAGTGGTACGGGTGAGAGTTTTCAGTGTTCAGTTTTCAGTTTTCAGTTCGGCATGGACATTCGCGCTAATGGTCTGTCCAACTTGAGTTTACGGGTGCCACGGTTGGCTTGTCCAACCGTGTTTCCAGCACTGCTGGGCAAGCCAGCAGTGGCACCCAACCGGTAATGTCGAAATGGACAGACCGCTAGCGTCCGTAACTGAAAACTGAACACTGAAAACTGAAAAGTTCCTGACTACGCGCCAGCATTGCGGCACATCCCCTGGCGGCCGACCCGACCGGCAATACTGCCGCGAAAACGCTGGCGGAAGGCCGCGTCGTCCATGTCGAGCAGATCGGCCAGGTTCAGCGGATTCATGCCGGCTCGCGGCTGGAAACCGGGCCCGGCGGTCGGCGGCGTCGCGCGATTCCAAGGGCAGGCCTCCTGGCAGGCATCGCACCCCAATACGCGGCGGCCGATCGCCCCCTGGAGTCCCGCAGGCGTGTCGGCACGCGACTGGATCGTCAAGTAGCTGATGCACTTTCGGGCGTCGACGCGGTAGGGCTCGCCCAGCGCTCCCGTGGGACAGGCATCCAAACAGGCGCGGCAGGCGCCACACAGATCGGCGTCGGCCGGTGCGTCGTACTCCAATTGCTCGCTGCTGAGCAAGGCCGCCAGAACCAGCCAGCTTCCAAAACGGCGGTTCACCAGCAGGGTGTTCTTGCCGATCGAGCCCAGCCCGGCCAATCGAGCGAACTCGCGCTCCAACAACGGCGCGGTGTCGACCACGCCGCGCACCGCGGCGCCGGGCGACAGGCGGCGATGGAAGTCGGCCAGTTGATGGAGCCGGGGCCGGATCAGCTCGTGGTAGTCGGAACCCCAAGCATAGCGCGACAGGCTCCCCTGTCCCGGCCCGGCGGCGGCCGGCTCGACCGTCCGGTAGTTGACGGCCAACATGAGGATGCTTTGCACGCCCTCCAAGACGTGCCGCGGATGCTCGTAGGCCGCGGCCCGATCGCTCAGATACTGCATGCTACCGGCGCAGCCGTCGGCCAGCCAGCGGCGAAAGACATCCAGCGTCGGCGGCCGAATTGCGGGGGTTGTCCCGGCCAGATCGAACCCCAATCGCCGGGCTTCCTCTTTCAAGGCGGCAGTTAATTCAGCAGGTGACATCGTTTGACGTGTTGCGCATGGCAACTTTGCAAGTTCCCCAAGGGACTTTCGCGCCGCACGCCGCGGCAGTACAATCCAGCGCATAAAGGCTATTGTACGACTGCGAGCATTATTGGTGTTCAGCAAAGTAATGCAACGGCGGGCGCGTTTTTTCCCCGCAAGACCGGCCTCCCGTTGGTCGGCCTCGTTGCATTACTATTCTGAGGCTCAATAGGGACACACTTCTGGTGCGACGGTTTCTTTGTTTGATACTCAGGCTGTGCCTGCTTCTGCTACTATGCGGCTGCGGACCGCGCGTGTCCAAGGAGGAGTTGGGGACCGTGGTCTTTGAAGTGCCCAAAGTTCGCGGGGCGGACAAGCCGTTCAAAATGCCCCAATTACAGGAAGAGAACCACGGAGAACACGAAAACGCAGATTAGAGCCGTGCGTGTTTTTCGTGTCTCTTGTGTTTTTCGCGGTTGACTCCCTCCGGTCCCAACCTCTTGCAATTCTCGGAGAACCTAGCCTGGTAGATCGCCCCACGGTTCACGCCCCACGCCCCACGCCCCACGATGCCCCTTGCATTCTCGGAGGTCTGGACTAACCTGGTAGAATAGGGTGGTTGTGTGGATTATTCCGATTTTAGGGGGGGTAAGATGAAAACTATTGGAGCTCTTTTGTTGCTTGCCGTTGTCGGCGTACTGGCGTGCTCGAATTCGGCCGCGGCGGCGGGGCCGTACGTCTGGCCGCCGGCCGCATTCTGGGGCGGGTACGTTCCGGGGGCTGATCCGCATCAATCGCCGCCATATTACGCGCTCTATCCACCGGTTTATTATGGGCGTGCCGTGGCCCGGGACTACGGGTCCAGCCCTTATGCCATGCCACCCGGCGCGGTGGGCGACGCTTCGAGCGAGGGTTTCTCAAGCCACGTGGCGCCCGGGCCGCTGCGGATCATCAATCCCTATGTGTCGCAGTCGGCGGAACGTGGGGTGGCGATGCAGGTGAAGGTGGTCGTGCCGAAGCCGTTGGTGATCTATCCGTGTACGGCCATGGACTTGTAACTCCCCCCAGAGTGGCTGAGCACGGGTGCCACTGCTGGCTCGTCCAGCAGTGCCAAAGCACGGTTGGGCAAGCCAACCATGGCACCCGCAAGAGCCGGGCGAAAAAACCCTAAATATCTACTTGCCCTCCACTCTTATGGTGGATCCCACCAAAACCGCTCTGGACACGGGCCCCGGGGAAAGGTTACTCTGACCAACCCCCCACATGATTGCGTAGGCGGAAAGGAGTCTGCCGGATGAAACCATGGTTGGCGTTCGTCGGTTCGTTGCTTTTCTTGTGTGGCTGTCAATGCATGGGAGCGCCGGGGTGTGACCCATTCTTGGGTCGGACCAGGGTGCCACCGCCGTGTACCGGTTCGGCCGGCCTGATGCCGGCCCCGGGCGTGCCGTTGCGGCCGATTCCCGAGATCCAGCCGGGCTGCGGACCACCCGTGTCGTACGGGACGCCGATAGCGCCGATGACCCCGGCGCCCGTGGCTCCCATGACGCCGGTTGCCCCAATGTCGCCCGGCAGCCCTGTTCCTTACTCGGCGCCGGCCGTAAATGGCGGCTATCCGGCGCCGGCGACGACGATGCCGGGCACGAACAACGGCTATCCGGCCCCGGTCGCGCCGTCGCCCAACGGCACGGTTCCCGTGCCCGGCAGCCCGGCGACAGGCGGCACGTTCTCGCCGCCCACCACGCAGTGGAACAACGGCAGCAGCGCGCCCGCTGGTGCGCTGCCGGCCGGCTCCAGCCCCGGCGGCACGACCTTTCGAGGGACCGCCGACGATCGGCCTGCCAACAGCCTGATCAGTTCGCAACCGGCGTCCAACGGCGCGGCCTCGGCCGACACTTCCTTGTTGACCAACACCCCGACGCCCGCCATCGGCATGCCCGTTGCCGACAGCAGCACGCGACCGATCGGCAGTCCCGCGACGAGCGATGCGACGGACGTGCGGCAGCCGTTCACGCAGACTTTGCAGCCGGCCGCCCGAGACACGGCCGGCGCGCCGGCGGCCGCCAACGCATCGAGCGCGAACTCTGGGACCGGCGCCACGACCGGCAGCGCGACCGGTTCGCTCGCCGAAAGTACGGTTACTCAGACCAACAAGCCGATCGACATCATGAACTTGCCGGCCGCGGGCGGAGGGACGGCTGCACCGGGATCGGATGCCGGCGGGCAGGCGCAGGCCCCGGGCACGACCAGCGCGTTTCGCCCGGTGACGGGCGGGCAAGAGGCTCCACCGCAGGGGAACTACGGTTTTGGGCCGCGGTACGAGTGGCTGCGGGGGAAGCTGGAGTACTCGTCTGTGGAGCGGAAATGGAAGCTCCGCTATGTTCCGTCCGGCAGCCAGGCAGACGCTTATGGCGGCAGCGTGACGCTGCCGAGCGTTGACTTGTTGACCGGCTGCCAGCGGGGCGAGTTCCTGGAGGTCCGCGGCACGCTTCGCCCCCTGGCCGGCAGGCCGGGAAGTTCGCCCCTTTACGAGGTCGCCGAGGTCAAACGTCTGCTACAATAGAAGTGGAGTTTTGCAAAACGCCGATTTGAGATCCCCTCTCCCTCCGGGAGAGAGTGAGGGGGAGTTGAGGCAAATCGCGGTTTCCTGTATTGCCTGTCTGTCCCACGATCCCCTCACCCCGGCCCTCTCCCGGAGGGAGAGGGGGACTGCTCGTGGCAGCGTTCGATCCACGTGAGTGAGCGGCCGTGACGGATATTCTCGACGAGCTTGAGCAACAGCTTACCGCGGCAGGCGTTGATCCGAATCGCTGGCTGCTGTCGCGCTGGTCGGCCCTGGTGCCGCAGATCAACGCTCTGGAGCCGCAGATGATGGCCCTGAGCGATACGCAGCTCCGCAAGCAGAGCCTCTCGGTGCGTTATCGGGCCAAGAGCGGCGTGCCGCTGGGCCGTTTGCTCGTGGAAGCCTATGCCTTGGTCCGCGAGGCGGGACGGCGGAAAGTGAACATGCGGCACTTCGACGTGCAGCTTCTGGGCGGGATCGCCATGTTCCACCGCTCGATCGTGGAGATGCAGACCGGCGAAGGCAAGACCCTGGCCGCCACGCTGCCGTTGTACCTGCACGCCCTGCTGGGCAAGGGCTGTCACCTGGCCACGGTGAACGACTACCTGGCCCGCCGCGACGCGGAGTGGATGGGACCGATCTACGAGGCCCTGGGGCTGACGGTGGGCGTGGTCGAAACGCAGATGTCGCAGGGCGACCGCCGCAAGGCCTACGGCTGCGACATCACCTACGGCACGGCCAAGGAGTTCGGATTCGATTTCCTTCGCGACCGCCTGCTCTTGCGGCGGATTGCCGAGGGGCAAGGCGACCTGTTGGGCGGCATGTTGGGCGAGGGGAAGGGCGGCGGCAATGAATCGGCCGTGCAGGGCCCGCCCTACTTCGCGCTGGTGGACGAGGCCGACAGCATCCTCATCGACGAGGCCCGAACGCCGCTGATCATCAGCGCCCTGCCGACCGAGGAACAGAAACTGGAGGTGGAGTGCTACAAGTGGAGCTCCTCGGTCGCGCACGAGTTCGTCGACGACGAGGATTATGAATTCGACCACGAAAAGAAGTCGGTGGAGCTGACCCGCGAGGGCCGGCAGAAGTGCCGCCTCCTGGCCAAGCCGGCCACCTTGGACGAGGTCGGCATGGTCAACATCTACCGCTACCTGGAGCAGGCGATCCTGGTCGACCGCGAGTACAAGCTGGACCGGCAATTCGTGATCCGCGACGGCGAGGTGGTGATCGTCGACGAGTTTACGGGCCGGCTGGCCGAGGGGCGCAAGTGGCGCGAGGGGATCCACCAGGCCGTGGAAGCCAAGGAGGACGTCGAGGTGACGGTGGCCACCGGCCAGGCGGCGCGGATCACGGTGCAGGACTTCTTCCTCCGCTACGAGCGGCTGGCCGGCATGACCGGCACGGCCATGGATTCCGCGCGCGAGCTGCGGAAGATCTATCGCTGCCACGTGCTGCCCATCCCCACCAATAAGCCGGCGATCCGCCAACGGCTCAAGACCCAGGTTTTCGGCACGGCCGACAACAAGTGGGTGGCCGTGGTCGCGGAAGTGTGCCAGATGCACGCCGAAGGGCGGCCGGTGCTCATCGGCACCCGCTCGATCGACAAGTCGGAACAGCTTTCCCGATTGCTCCATGAGCGAGGGGTCGAGCATCAGGTGCTCAACGCCAACCATATCGCCGCCGAGGCCGACATCGTGGCCCAGGCCGGCCAGGCGAGCCGGGTGACCGTTTCCACCAACATGGCCGGCCGCGGCACCGACATCAAACTGGGCGACGGGATCGCGCAGAAGGGCGGGCTGCACGTGATCCTCACCGAAATGCACGACGCCAGCCGCATCGATCGCCAGTTGATCGGCCGTTGCGGCCGGCAAGGCGACCCGGGCACGTACCGGCAATACCTGTCGTTGGACGACGATTTGCTGCTGGCCGGGCTGGGACCCAAGAAGGCCGATCGGCTGGAAGAGTTGGGCGAGCGGGCCGCCGGTCCGTTCGATCACCTGGGCAGGAAATATCGCAAGGCGCAGAAGAAGGTCGAGCGCCGTCATTTCCGCCAGCGCCGCGCGCTGATGTATTTCGAGAAGGAACGCAAAAAGATGCAGCGGCAGATGGGCCAGGACCCCTATCTCGACACGGCGGGAAACTGAGGACAGTTTTCAGTTTTCAGTTTTCAGTCTGATGGTTCGAGCCGCCTACTGAAAACTGAAAACCTCAAACTCTCTCACCGCTTACCGCCCAGTTTGGGCTTCATCAAGGCCGCCACGATCAGGGCCGGGATCACCAACAACAGAAGTTTAGGCCACTTGGCCACGATCAGCACCAGCGCCGGCACGATCGCCCAAATCCAGCCGGGCATGCGCTCGAGATCGGGATAGGCCAGCCACAAGGCGGCCATTACCGCCCCCACCCGGCAGCACACCGCTTGGAACGATTGCTGCCAGCCTTCCCCCGGCAGCCACAGCCACGAGGAGAGCCCTATGGCGAGCAAGAGGATGGCGATGATTCCGATGGCGCGGCGTCGCATGGGCGAGCTAAGGAGCCGTAAGAGGAAAAGTTGATCAATTATCGTAGGACGGCCCTGACAATCCGTCCCGCAAACCAGCCAGTTGGGTTCATGTTTGGTAATGTAACTGTGCCTTGAGATGCCGACAAGTACCTACTACTCCACTGAAGGGGATTCGGCGGAGTCCTTGCGAGATCGCTTCCCTTCCTTGTTCGCCTGGCCGTTTTCCTTGGGCTCCTCTTCTTGACGGCCTTGATTGCGGAGCCGGTAACTGCGGCCGGTGATCGTGATAATCTCGGCATGGTGCAGGAAGCGGTGGCATGCGGTATGCTGACTACGTGCAGGTCGAGACGCCCGAATTGGGAAAATTCGCAGAACCACGGTTTGCTCGACGCCACCCTGCAGTTCATGAATAATCCGGGCTGGAGGAGGTACGTTGACGTACAAGAGTTTTCGGAGTGTTGGCACGAATTGTCTCCGGAGGTGATCCATGATTCGATCGATTTTGCTTGCAGTGCTGGTGACCGGGGCGGCCTGTTGCCTGGCGGAAGATGTGAAGCCGAAGGTCCAGGGCTATGCCACCCAACGGGTCCGCGAACGAATGGATCGCGGCCTGGTGGCGGTGCGTAAGGAGGCCGGGCAAGTCTACCTGGGCTGGCGGCTGTTGGCCGACGATCCGGCCGACATCGCCTTCAACGTCTATCGCCGCAGCGGTCCGGCGGCCGTCAAGCTCAACGCCGAGGCGATCCGGCGGACGACCGATTTCGTCGATCGCTCGGCCTTTGCCGCCGCTACGACCTATTTCCTCCGCCCGCTGAGCAATGGCCGGGAAGGCCCCGCCACGGCCGACGTCGGCATCCAAGACGCGGACCATGCCGGCTGCGTGTCGATCCGCTTGCAGGGCGAGTATTGCTTCCAGAAGATCGGCATCGGCGACCTGGACGGCGACGGGCGCTACGACTTTTCGTCGTACAATTATGCCTCCAGGAACCAGATGTGCGTGGCTTACCTGGACGGCAAGACGCCCTGCCTGATCGTCGAGCGCGGCACGTATCAGGACATCATCGTGGTGGCCTACGAGTACCACAACCGCCGGCTCCGTGAACTGTGGCGGTGAGGGGCACAAGAGTCTCGTGAATCCCGGCGACGGAAGGCAATGATGAGTTTGACGCCCGCGAAACACGGCATTATCTACGCGATCGCCGCCTACGGCTCCTGGGGTCTCATTCCTTTGTACTTCAAGGCGGTGGCCGGCGTGGCCCCGGTAGAAGTCCTGGCCCATCGGGCGCTGTGGTCCTTCGCCATATTGGCCGTCCTGGTTGCCTTCCTGGGGCGGTGGACGGAACTGGGGCGGGAACTGCGGAGCGGCAAGCTGCTGGTCATGCTGGGGTTGAGCACGCTGTTCATCGCCGCCAACTGGATGGTGTTCATCTACGCGGTCATCAGCGGCCACGTGCTCCAGGCCAGCCTGGGCTACTTCATCAACCCGCTGGTCAACGTGCTCTTGGGCGTGGCGTTCCTCCGCGAGCGGTTGCGGCCCTACCAGACCTTGAGCATCATGCTGGCCTTGGTCGGCGTCCTGGTGCTGGCGGGATTTGTGGGCGAACTGCCCTGGATCGCCCTGATCCTGGCGCTGACGTTCGCCTTGTATGGCTTGATGCGGAAGATCATGCCCGTGGACGGGCTGGTGAGCTTGACGGTGGAGACGCTCGCCATGACGCCCGTCGCCCTGGCCTACCTCGGCTATCTGGGGGCGACGAGGCAGGGGGCGGGGAGCAGCCCTGGAACCCTGGCCCTATTGGCGCTCAGCGGCCCGGTGACCACGATACCGCTGCTGTTCTTCGGGGCCGCCGCCCGCCAGTTGCGGCTCTCGACGATGGGCATCCTCCAATACCTCTCGCCCACCCTCCAGTTCCTGCTGGCGGTCGTCGCTTTCCGGGAGCCGTTCTCGACGGCCCAGATCGCGAGCTTCGGGTGCATCTGGACGGCAATCGCCATCTATACGACCGACTCCTTCCGGGCGGTACGGCAGACCCGGCTGGCCTTGGTCGAGCCGTTCGGGGCCGACCCGTGAAAAGGCGGTTTTAGGCCGGGACATGACGAGCGACGGAAACGGCCTACTCGCCTGGCAGTCCGCTGCGTTTTCTTGCAGCCCCGCTGGCAGCCTCGGCGGGCGGGAGCGGCTCAGCGCCTCGCTGGCGCGCCGCAGCGATTGGACGACTTCCCGGCCGTCCTGGGCTTGGATCGCGCCATTGGGCGCGCTGTGCGCGTCGGAGTGGTCGGGCTCGGCAAGCCAACACTACTCCAGTGGATTGACTTCCCCGTGCCGCTCATTCATATTCATGGTTGCCGTTAGGCTGAGTTCCAAGAGGGACTGAATCTTGAACGACCAACAGCACTTAACCGGAGAAACGATCATGCAAAGGGTTTCCCTGTTCTTCGCCTCGTTCGTGCTGGGACTTGGCCTGCTGGTGACTCCCGGCTGCGAAGATAAGTCGGCCGACAAGAAGCCCGGCGACAAGTCGAGCGCCGCCGCCAGTCCCATGCCGCCCGCGAAGGCGGCACCGAAGGACACTGCACCGGCCGTTGCTTCCACCGAAGCCACTGCGAAACCGGCGGCCACGGCAGTCGTTGCGGAACCCGCAGCCGCTCCCGCGATTTATGGTGAGCCGGGCTCGCCCAGCGCCACGACAACCATCAACGGGAAGCAGCTCCCGCCGCCCGACCCGGAGTTCGGTGGCGTAATCAAGGAGAACGCCGCACAGTCGAAACCCTGGTGGGCGCCGCGCGTGGTGCCGCCCACGGGTGCGCCCAACGTGCTCCTTATCATGACCGACGACGTCGGCTTCGGCGCGCCGGGCACTTTCGGGGGCGTCGTCCCCACGCCAGCCTTGGATCGCATCGGCAAGGCGGGGCTCCGTTACACCTGCTTCCACTCCACGGCCCTCTGCTCGCCCACGCGCGCGGCCCTGATTACAGGCCGCAACCATCACTCGGTGGGCTTCGGCGTGGTCTCGGAGCAGTCCACGGGTTTCCCCGGCTATAACAGCATTATCCCGAAAGACTCGGCGACCATCGGCACAATTCTACGGGACAACGGTTACAGCACCTCGTGGTTCGGCAAGAATCACAACACGCCGACCTACACCGCCAGCCAGGCCGGACCGTTCGACCAATGGCCGATCGGGATGGGATTCGAGTATTTCTACGGATTCATCGGCGGTGACGCGAGCCAGTGGCAACCAAATCTGTTCCGCAACACCACGCCCATCTATCCTTACGTTGGCAAGCCGGGGTGGAACCTTACTACGGGGATGGCCGACGATGCGATCAATCGGCTCAACGAAATCAATCAGATTGATCCGAGCAAGCCGTTCTTCTGCTACTACGCCCCCGGCGGCACGCACGCGCCGCACCATGCAACACCGCAGTGGATCGAGAAGATCAACAGGATGCACCTGTTCGACAAAGGCTGGAACGCCCTGCGCGAGGAAATCTTCGCCAACCAGAAGCGGCTCGGCGTCATTCCGCAGGACGCGAAGCTGACTCCGTGGCCGAAGGACCTGCTGCCCGAGTGGGATTCGCTCAAGCCCGACGAAAAGAAGATGTTCATCCGGCAAGTTGAAGTCTATGCTGCCTACCTGGCGTACACCGACCACGAGATCGGCCGTGTGATTCAAGCCGTTGAAGACATGGGCAAGCTCGACAACACCTTGATCATCTACATCAGCGGTGACAACGGTGCGAGCGCCGAAGGTACGTTGGTCGGCACACCGAACGAGGTCGCCATGTTCAACGGCGTTCAGGTTCCCGTGGAGGCCCAGTTGAAAATGTTCTACGATGCCTGGGGCTCGGACAAGACCTACAACCACATGGCCGTTCCCTGGGCGTGGGCGTTCGACACGCCGTACAAGTGGACCAAGCAAATCGCCTCGCATTTCGGCGGGACCCGGCAGGGCATGTGCATCTCTTGGCCCGGACGCATCAAGGACCTCGGCGGCATGCGCCACCAGTTCCATCACGTCATCGACATCGTTCCGACGATCCTCGAAGCCGCTGGAATCCGCGCGCCCGAAGAGGTCAATGGCATCAAGCAGAAACCCATCGAAGGCGTAAGCATGGCGTACACTTTCGACAAGGCGAACGCTGATAAGGCCACCACCCATAAGACGCAGTATTTCGAGATGATGGGCGTTCGCGGGATCTATCGCGAGGGGTGGTACGCCTGCACCACGCCGATTCGCCCGGCGTGGGTGACAAGTGGTCCGTCTGTTCAAGATCCGGCCAACGCGTTCAAGTGGGAACTCTATGACCTAACGAAGGATTGGACGCAGAACGACGACCTCGCCGCCGCCAACCCGGAGAAGCTGAAAGAATTGCAGGACTTGTTCTGGAAGGAAGCTCGCAAGTACGAAGTGCTGCCGTTGGATGCCTCGGTGGCGACGCGCTTGGTGGCACCGCGACCCAACATCACGGCGGGCCGCTCCGAGTTCGTCTACACCCGGCCGATCACCGGCATCCCGCAGGGCGACTCGCCGTTGCTGCTAAACACGTCCTACACCGTCACGGCGGACGTGGAGATTCCAGAGGGAGGCGCAGAGGGCATCCTGCTGACCTCTGGCGGCCGTTTCGGCGGCTACGGTTTCTACCTGCTCAAGGGCAAACCAGTCTTCCTTTGGAACCTGGTGGACTTGAAGCGGGTTCGCTGGGAAGCGCCGGAAGCCCTTACACCCGGCAAGCATACAGTGGAGTTTGACTTCAAGTATGATGGTCTCGGCGCCGCCACGCTCGCTTTCAACAGCATGAGCGGCATCGGACGGGGCGGCACCGGCGTTCTCAAGGTGGACGGCAAGGAAGTCGCCAGCCAAGAGATGGAACGCACGCTGCCACTCATCATGCAGTGGGACGAGACCTTCGACATCGGCTCAGATACCGGCACGCCCGTGGAAGACAAGGACTACCAGGTCCCGTTCGCTTTCACCGGCAAGCTCATCAAGCTGACGCTCAAGGTTGACCGTCCGAAACTGACGCCCGCTGACATCAAACTACTCGAACAAGAGGGCCAGCGGAATAACAAGGCAAGCGAGTAGCTTGCCATACAGACGCTTGGCGGGAAACCGATAACCCCGGCCTCTTTCCGAGGTTCTCCGTTCGGATGCAATCGCCAGAACGCAATTCCGTAACCGAATCAACCTCGGGCAAGTCCTCTTAATCTATCAAGAGGATGAAGTAATGGCCAGATCGCCGAAACCGTGCGAAGCGGCAAACTTGAACTGTCGGCCTTGTGGGTGTAAGATAGGCGCCGATGCCAGAGGGCTGTCCATTTCGACATTACCGGTTGGGTGCCACGACCAACCTCCGGTCGGTGCCCGGCTTGCCCAGCAGTGCTGGAAACACGGTTGGACAAGCCAACCGTGGCACCCGTAAACTCACGTTGGACAGACCACTAGAGGGCTCGCGAACTGATACGTGCCAAGTCCATACCGCCCACCTCAAGTCGGAAGCCAGGCCATGAAACGAGCAACACGCCGGGAGTTCTTGAAGAGTTCGGTCACCGCCGCTGCCGCGTTGGGGCTGCCAAGCCTTGCCCTTGGCGGCGATCCGCCCTCGAAAGGGGGCGGGGCCGACGCCGCGGTCCGCATCGGCATCGTGGGTCTTGGAGATGTCGCCGCGATCGGCGGCGTCGGGGGGCGAGGGCACCAGCTCATCCGCGCGATCCGCGAGGTCCCGGGAGCAAGGATTGTGGCGCTGTGCGACGTGGACCGCGCCCATCTGGACCGTGAAGCCAAGCCGTTCAAAGACCGCGGCGCCGCCGTCGCCGTTTATGGCGACATCCGCAAATTGCTCGACGACAAGACCATCGACGCCGTGGTCGTTGCCGCGCCCAACCATTGGCACGCCTTGGCCACCGTATGGGCGTGTCAGGCGGGCAAGGACGTGTACGTGGAAAAGCCGCTCTCCCACGACATCTGGGAAGGCAGGCAGATGGTCGCCGCCGCCCGGAAGTACGGCCGGATGGTCCAGGTGGGCACGCAGAGCCGATCCAGCCCGGCCCTTCAGCAGGCCTTCCAGTACCTCCGCAGCGGCCAACTGGGCGCGATCCGCTGGGCCCGCGCCATCGTTTACCGCCCGCGAGTCGGCATCGGCAAAGTCGGCGTGCCGACGCCGCTGCCCGCCACGGTCGACTACGACCTCTGGTGCGGTCCGTCGCCGAAGGGGCCGCTGATGCGCAAACAGTTGCACTACGACTGGCACTGGTTCTGGTCGACCGGCAACGGCGAAATCGGCAACAACGGCATCCACGTCATCGACGTGTGCCGTTGGGCGCTGGGGCAGAACAAGCCGGCGCCGCGGGCGATCGCCATCGGCGGCCGCCTGGGCTTCGACGACGGTGGCGAGACGCCCAACACGCTGGTTGCGGTGTGGGACTACCAGCCTGCCCCGTTGATTTGCGAAGTCCGTAACGTCCGCATCACGAAGGAGCCGAGTTCGATGGGCACGTACCGCGGCAGCGGCGGCGGCGTCATCATCGAGTGCGAAGGCGGCTACTTTGCCGGCGACGCCGCCGGCGGGACGGTCTTCGACCGGCAAGGCCGGAAGATCAAGGAGATCCCGGCGGAGGGCCGCCTGCCCGAGTTCCCGGACGCCGCCCACCTGGCCAACTTCCTGTCGGCAGTCCGCAGCCGGCGTGCCGGCGACCTCCATGCCGAGGTGCTCGAAGGACACCTCTCGACCGCCTGCTGCCACATGGCCAACATCTCGTACCGGCTGGGGAAACGCTCCCCGCCCGGAGCGATCCTGGAGACGATCCGGGCCAACTCGGAGCTATCGGACGCTTTCCAACGGTGCCGCGATTACCTGCGGGCCAACGGCATCAATCTTGCCGCGACCCAGGCGGTGCTTGGGCCGTGGCTGACTCTGGACGGCGAGCACGAGCGCTTTGTCGGCGAGTTTGCCGAGGAGGCGAATGCGCTTTGCCGCCGTGCCTGCCGCGCGCCGTTCGTCGTGCCGAACGTGTCTTCCTAGCGGCCGGTTGAACCGCTAGAACGGGATGTCGTCCTTCTCGGCCGCAGCCATCGCCTCCAGCAAGTCCTTGAACTTCTTCAGGCCGCCGACTTCCCGAATCACCTCCAGCAACTCCTTCAGGCGACCGAAGCCGCCAATCGTTCTGACCGTCTGGGAAACCGCCTTGATCTGCTCCAGGGTAATCGTATCGCCGGGCTTCGCCGGCTTTTCCGACGCTGGGGCCGGCGCCGGGCTTGCAGAAACAGCGGCGGCCGACTTTGCCGCCTTCCTGGCACGGCTCAACTTCGTGAGTTTGCTCTTGATGTTGGCGGCATGAGCCACCGTCAGCGTGAAGCCTTGCTTGGTCAGCGCCTCGGCGATTTCCGGCGACATGGCCTTGGGATGGGTCTTGAGATAGTCATGCACCGCCTGGGTCTTGGTGATTTCTGGTTTCTTAGCCATGTTCTTCTTTCTTGGTTAGTACCATGTGACCGACGTAACCGGTAATATGACCAAGAGACGGTGAAAAGTCAAGTATGTGAGATATTCGCGCAAGAGAGCTGAAAAACAATAAGTTACCGGAATTGTATCCGGCACACGCCGTGTGCCGACGGCAAGCTGCGGCACACGTAGGACGTAGGGTGGGACGAGGCACGAGTCCCACCATGTTCTTCTAATCCTCCTTCAGCGTCCAACCGTTCTCCGGCCGATGGTGGGACTGCGCTGCGCTTGTCCCACCCTACGCCTCGGTTTCTTGGTGGGGCTTCGCTGCGCTCGACGCCACCCTACGGGTTCCCGGACGCCGTTCGGCAAACTCTGGCAGTTCACCCGGCCCCTGATTACGATAGGGGGAGATTTCCCGTGCGTTCAACTCCATGCATGCCGGCGGACAGACCATGAACATGCGCCGCGCCGGATTCTCGCTGCTGAGCCTGGCTTTCGTTGCCTGGGCCTTTCCTTTGATCGCCGAAACCTACTACGTGCGGCCGGACGGGAACGATCAGGCGGAGGGAAAGAGTCCCCAGACGGCCTTCAAAACTCTTCTCCGCGCCTCGCACGTGCTGAATCACGGCGATAGCGTCGTGCTCGCACCGGGCACGTATCACGACGAGGTGCTGCTGGCCGAGCGCTTCAGCGCCGACGGATCGGAGATGCTGATGCGGGCGATGAGAGTGGACAGCGCACCGCCGCGCCGCCCGGGCCGGTCGTGATCCGCGCCGACAACGCGGCCAGTCCCGCCCTGGCGATCCATCGCTTCCGCAACGTCCGCATTTCCGGGCTGACTTTCCGCGGTCCCGGGCAGGGGCTGAAAATCGAGCGCAGCTCGGGCGTCGTTGTCCAGCGGTGCAGCTTCGACGGGCTGAGCCGGGCATTGATCCTCGGCCAGTGCCAGGACGTGCGCGTGGAGAGTTCGGTGTTCAGCCGCTGCACGCTGGGCGTGTTCTGCCAAAGCTCGGTCCGCACGCGACTGGCACACCTGACGGTCGCCGGCGCATCCGCGGCGGGCATCCTCGCCTTATCTTGCGGCGAGGGCGCGATACGCAACTGCCTGTTGACCGGCAACAACACGAACTTGATCGCCGACGAGATCTCCGGGCCCGCCTGGACGAGCGACCATAACGTGCTGGAGGGGAGCACGGGGCCGTGGGGCAGCGTGCCGGTCATCGCCAAGGTGTACGAATGGGCCTCGGCCTCCGGCCAGGACCGCCACAGCGTCCATGTCACGCCGGCTTTCCAAGACCCGGACCGCTACGACCTGCACCCGGCAGCGACGGTGACCTGGGCCGGGGGATTGCCGGGGGCGCAGGTCGGCCAGGTGTTGGATCCCAAGGTGGAGTTGGATCGTGACGGCCGGCCTTTGACCGTGCGCGCGGGCGCCGTGTGTGCGGGCGCGTATGCGTACCCGGCCGAGCCGAAGCCAGCGGCCGGCTGGCGGTGGCTGCCATTGAGTCTTTGCGGTCGAGGACCGCGACAAAGCGCCGCGGTGTACGCCGCGGACGGCACCCTGCTGCGCACGCTCGTGGCCGACGCGGCCGGCGTCCATGAACTCTGCTGGGACGGCCGGGACGATCTCGGCCAGCCTGTGCCGCCCGGGCGATACCAGGTGCGGGCCATCACGCACGACGCACGGCTGGTGGACGACGGCGCGGTGGGCGACAACGGCAATCCGCTGGGCGCTTATAACTGCGACAACGCCGACCGGGTCGTGTCGCTTCCCGACGGCGGTTTTATTGTCACCACGATCTATGACGAGGCGGGCTATCCGCTGCGGCGCTACTCGGCCAGCCCGTCTTCGCTTCCAACCTCGCGCAGAAGGACTATGCGGCGATTGCCTTGGCCGGCGAGGACATTTACGGCGTGGTGGGCACGCAATCCAAGGCGCGATTGGTCCGCATCGTCCTGCCCGGCGACCGTGCGCGGATGGCCAATGGAGCCGAGGATTATCGGCCCTTTGCCGAGAACGAGAAACCCGGCGCGATCGGCGGCCTGGCGGTCGCCGGCTCGCAGGCCTATGTCGCCGCCAGCGGGCTCGGTATCGTGCGCGTGCTCGATCTGGCCACGGGCGCCCGCAAGGCGGACTGGCCTTTGCCGGCAGTTGCCGACCTGGCCGCCGACGAACAGGGCAATTTGTGGGCGGTTTCCGGCAAGGACGTGGTCGCCCTGGATCGCTCCGGGCGAGTTGCCCGGCGCTACGTCACCGGACTGGAGAAGCCGCAGTACCTGGCCGCAGGCGCCGGCCGTCTGGCCGTGGTAGATCGCACGGCCGGCCGGCTCGCCCTGTTGGATGCTGCCAATGGAAGGGTGCTGCGGACGTTGGGCAAACCGCGCGCTGCCGGCCGATGGACGCCGGTCGGCCCCGAGACCCTCAACGATCCGCGCGGCTGCGCCTTCCTGGGCGATGGGCGGTTAGTGCTCACGGAGCACGCCCGTGTGCGCATCTTGTGGCCTGAGACCGGCCGCATCAGCGCCGATATCGTGAGCGATTTCATGGACCAGACCGTGGTCCATCCCACCCGGCCGGAATACGTGTACTGCTATATGGGCGTGTTTCGCGTCGATCCCAAGACGGGCGCGTGGACCTGGCTGGTGGAAGCGCCGCAGGGAATGACCGGGCCGGACAGGGACGGGAAAGTGAAGGCTTACTCGTATGAATATCCCTCTGCGGCGGTCGTTCTCGACGGGCGGCCATTCATCGCCTATGCCACGGGCAACGAGAAACTGTTCATGTTCGACGTGAGCGATCCGCTCCGGCCGCGATTGGCCCTGCAACCCTCGCCGGCACAGAAGGTGCTGAGACTGGTGCCCTATTCGATCATCTCCTTCAGCAAGGGCGGCGACATCCTGGCCAACGGCGACAGTTACGGCCTCAGCTTTGCCCGCATTGCCTATAAGGGCCTGGATGCCCGGGGCGACCCGATCTACGATTTCGCCCATCCGCTGAAGCTGGGCGCGGCCAAGGACCCGAGCCCGCGAGGCATGAAGTGCATCAACGCCCCGTCTTGCGATCGGCTGACCGGCGACATCTATTACCTGGCCGTCACGGAGTTCAACAACAAGATGGTGCCCGCCTGGGGCGCCGACGGCACGGGCGTGGGCAAGAGCACCCCCGAGGGCAAGCCGCTGTGGTTCGCGGCCAGTTCCGGCGGCAACTATCAATCCGGCGCGGTGCTCAACGACGGCAAAACCGCCTGGTACTTCGCCGGCAAGAGTTTTGGGGGACAGATCGACCTGTTCGACGCCGACGGGCTCCGCGTGACCACCGGGAATTGGAGTTGGCCCTGCAACTACTCGATCGGCTTCGTGGACATGCGGTACGGCGTGCAGCCGTATCTCCGGCCCGACGGCAAGGCAGGCGCCTACGTGGAGGACGATGCCATCGGCCGCTTCGCCCGCTGCCGGTTGGACGGCGCGGAAACCGTCCAAAAGATCAAGACCGATTTCGATTGGACCCCGACGGGCGCCGCGGCCGGCGGACCGCCGGACGCCCACCGCACGGGCGGCAAGGGCCTGCAGCAGTCGTTGGTGATCCCCAAGGTGGCGCCGCTGAAAGTCGACGGCGACTGGAACGCCTGGGCCAAGGCGGGCGTCGTGCCGCAAATCGTCAGCCTGCCCATTCCCGGCTTTCCGCGCAACTGGCCGGACGGGCTGTGGCAGACGTTCCGCGCCGGCACGGCCATCGGCGCCGTGGCCCACGACGGCAAGAACCTGTACGCCTATTTCCTCGTGGCCGACGACACGATCCATTTCGATGCCGAGGACGCAGGGAGGATGTGGGAGTTCGATAGCGTCGAGCTGTGGGCCGAGGAAGAGCAGATCGGCCTGGGGTTCGTCACCAGCGGCAAGCCGGCGCTGTTCAAGTACCGCTTCCACAACCGCGAAGGGAAAGAGTGGTCGGCCAACTACGCCCTGCCCCAGGAAGGCATCTGGGGCGTGAAGCTCGCCGACCTGGCGACCCACCCCCTCGGTCGCCAACTGGCCGGCTTCACCGGCGTCTCGCTCGCCGGGCGAAGCGGATACGCCCTGATGGGGCGGATCCCCTTCGAGGAGATCAAGCTGGTGGGCGGCATCGCCGGACGCAAGGGCGGCGAAATCTTGCCGCTGACCGGTTCGCCCGGCGAGATTCTCCGCCTGGGCGTGGCCTTCGGCGGCATCTCCGCCTGGGGCCGGGAGCAGGATTTCAAGGTCAATTGGCCCAGCGCGCTGATGTACTCCGACCCCACCCGCAGCATGCCGTTCGTCTTTGGGCAGTGAACTCGGCATCGGGGCACACTAGCCCGAAGCGCCAGCCAGGGAGAATCGCCGCGGATCCCTCGCTGGCGCGTCGGGCTAGTGTCATGCACCCCGGCGATTCTTGACAACCGGCCACGGCCTGTGTATCTCTGGAGGGTAGCGATCATCCATGACCGGCACCTTCTAGGGGACCACATAATGCGATGCCTCACCAAGGCGCTTTCCGGCCTTCTCGTGCCGGCGATTGTCCTGTCGACCCTTGGGGCCGGACCGCTCTGGCGCCGCGAGGCCGCGGCCCAAGGCCCGGAGCAGGTCAAGGCACGCTACACGAAATATGAGTACCGCATCCCCATGCGCGACGGCAAGAGGCTGCTCACCGCCGTCTACGCGCCCAAGGACCAGTCCGAGCGCTATCCGATCCTCCTGACGAGGACGCCGTACAGCGTGCAGCCCTATGGGGCCGATCAGTACAAGAGCGATCTGGGCCCATCGCCCCTGGCGGGCAAGGCGGGTTACATCTTCGTCTACCAGGACGTGCGCGGGCGGTGGATGTCGGAAGGCGAATTCGTCGACATGCGCCCGTACCAGCCCGCCAAGAAAGGCCCGACCGACGTCGACGAGAGCAGCGACACCTGGGACACCATCCAGTGGCTCATCGAGCACGTCGAGAATCACAACGGCAAGGTGGGCATGTGGGGGATCTCCTATCCGGGCTTCTACACGTCGATGGGGATGATCGATGCCCACCCGGCGCTGAAGGCCGTTTCGCCGCAGGCGCCCATCGCCGATTGGTTTGTCGGTGACGATTGGCACCATAACGGCGCGTTGCTGCTGCCGCACGCGTTCAACTTCATGGCGATCTTCGGCCATCCGCGCCCGCAGCCGATCAAGAAATCGCGACTCACGTTCGATCACGAAACGCCCGACGGCTACCGGTTCTTCCTCGACTTGGGGCCGCTGGCCAACGCCGATGCGCGGTTCTTCAAGAACGACGTGCCGTTCTGGAACGAAGTCATGCGGCATGGCGTGTATGACGATTTCTGGAAGGCGCGGGACGTGTGCCCGCATCTGAAGAACATCCGGCCGGCCGTGATGACCGTGGGCGGCTGGTTCGACGCCGAAGACCTGTTCGGCGCCCTGGAAACGTACAAGCACGTCGAGGCCAACGGCCCGCGCGGGCGGAACCTGCTGGTGATGGGGCCCTGGAGCCACGGCGGCTGGGGCCGCGGCGACGGCGAGTCGCTGGGGCCGATCTCCTTCAACGCCAAGACTTCAGAGTTTTTCCGCGAGAGCATCGAGCTGCCGTTCTTCGAGTTCTATCTCAAGGACAAGGGTCCGCTGAGGCATCCCAAGGCATGGGTGTTTCAGACCGGCAGCAACCGCTGGCGGCAATTCACGGCCTGGCCGCCCCAG